>JAXHTT010000148.1:0-9296 GCA_034190055.1 Pseudomonadota bacterium
CTTAAAGTTGCCATTGCTATTCATTGCCCTCGTTGTCTTTCTTAGACGACGTTTTACGAATAGTGTCAGGAGTAAACACTGTGGTTACTCGACCTTCACCATTTTCACCGGCGCCGCCTGTTGCGAGCAATTGTTCAGTAATCATATCGAACGTAATTCTATCCCCTTGTACTTTACTAGAATCTTGCTGTAGTTCAGCATTACCCGCTAGAGAAATAGTGCGATTGACCACCTCATAGCGAATTTCATTAGCTTTCGCTGATACCGGTGTACCGTCTTCTAATGATTGAGAGTAGCTTGCTGGGTTCCCTCGGGCGATAAATATTTCTCGGCCGCTGCCATCAGTAGCAATAACTTCTACTTCGTCCGCTTCAATGAGGAGTGAACCTTGAGTAATCAGCACGTCTTCCTTGTACAGAGCCGTTTTGTTTTTACCATCAATAAACTGGGTATTTGACCCTATTTTAATGGGCTGTGAAAAATCTTCTTCACTGGCTTGTACCGCACCGCTAGCGATGGCAAGTAGAAAGCTAGTTGCTAGGGGAATAAGTGGTTTGTACATGATCTAAAAGCTCGTATTCTTGTGTGCGTAAATTCGCGTTAAACCCATTGCTTAAAATAAGGTATTGCGTACCCAGTATCTCAACGGGTTGATCAGATGTCATTTGTTTCGTGTCTAAATTTATTTGGATGTATTCGGTGGTTAAGCTTTTGACAAAATCATCGCTGGTTTTATTTTCAATAACAACGCTATCTTCCAGCTGGATTAACTCATTGTTGTACAGCGTTCCTTCCCGCGCAGTCACAACCCAAGGTGATGTAGCACTCTCTGTATAAAGAGTATATTTAGGCTGTTGGAATAACACGAAACCCAATTGGTCGTAGTGCTCCATAGACTCTGCAAAGACTTTGTGATTTAACTCACCGTCTTGGTTGTACAAGGTTGTAGTTAAGTTTTTTGCCTTATATGCAGGCTTAAGCGCATCATTTTGACTGCTACCTTGCGTCTCAGGCTGCTCTTCCATCCAAGTTGGGACATACATCAACAGCGCTAAGATAAATAGCGCCGATATGCTTAAGCCCAAGCGATTGAAGCCAAACTGGCTCATACACTAGCTCCGAAAATGTCGTTTGCCACGCCCTTTGCTTGCAAGATGGTATCCGAAATTTCTCGGACTGCGCCAAATCCACCCGGCAGTGTGGTGATCCAGTTCGCTTGTTTTGCAACAAAAGGATGAGCATCAGCGACTGCAATTTTTACCGCTACATGTTGGTACATACCAGTATCGGGCATGTCATCACCTACGGCGGCAACTTCACTTTGGCTTAACCCAAGGCTTTTCATTAACCCGGCAAGCGCGTCTGCTTTGTTTTCCTCGCCTTGAATAATGTGCGCTACGTTTAGCGCCTTCATTCTATTTTCTACAATAGTTGAACGTCGTCCTGTTATTACAGCAACATTAACGCCATTACTTACAAGCGCTTTTACGCCATATCCATCGCGGGTGTGAAAAGCTTTAAGCTCTTCTCCGTCGTTACCTAAGTAAATACGACCGTCTGAGAATACGCCATCCACGTCACACACTAGAAGCTTAATGTGCGCCAACTGCTCAAAAAGTGCTTGGGCTAAATCGGTATAAAAAGTCGTCGTCATTTAGAGCACTCCCGCTTTTAAAAGCATGTGCATGTTGAAGGCTCCGACAGGGTGGCGTTTTTCATCGGTAACCATCAATGCGCTTATTTTATGGGTTTCCATTAGGTTTAGGGCTTCTACAGCTAGCTGATCTGCGGTGGTTGTTTTGCCGCCTTGGGTCATCACGTCTTCTACTGTTGCATTGTGCACATCTATACGAGCGTCGAGTATTCGGCGTAAATCACCATCAGTAAATACGCCCGTTAACGAACCATCTGAGTCGATGACCCCTGTCATGCCCAAGCCTTTTTTGGAAATTTCCAAAAGCGCTTCAGCGACAGATGCATGTAGATTCACCAACGGAATGTCGCTTCCGCTAAGCATAATATCGCTAACCTTTAGCAGCAGTTTTCTGCCTAGGCTACCGCCAGGGTGTGATAGTGCAAAATCGTCTGAGGTAAAGCCTTTTTGGTCGAGCAGTGCTACTGCAAGGGCATCACCCATAACCAGTGTGGCTGTTGTACTTGATGTAGGCGCCAGACCCAATGAACACGCTTCTTTCTCTACGCTAATATCTAACACTACATCTGCGTGTTGTCCTAGCGAGCTATCAGCACTATTGGTCATTGCTACCACTTTAATGCCTAAGCGCTTAACAACGGGCAGCAGGTTAACTAATTCATTGGTTTCACCAGAATTGGAAATGGCTAATAGCACATCTCCTTTACTCAGCATGCCTAAATCGCCGTGGTTAGCCTCGCCGGGGTGCATGAAAAAGGCCGGTGTCCCGGTACTCGCAAGGGTAGCGGCAATTTTATTGCCGATATGGCCAGATTTCCCCATACCGCTTACAACCACTTTGCCTTCGCATGAGAAAAGAATGTTACATGCGTTGATAAAGTGCTCGTTTAAGCGCTCTGCAAGATTGGCAATAGCCTGCGTTTCAATGTCGATAACACGCTTTGCCGATTCGATATAGTGCATCTGAGTTTGTGTATTCATGATTATCCGAACAGCCAGAATTGGTAGCCGATAAAGCAAGCTAGAAGTATAAATCCATTTGTTCTTGATATTGTACGCTTTCCAATTAAATCGAAACTGAACAAGAACAACAGCAAGGTTAAACCAAGCATAACGTACATATCTCGGTTATAAACGTCAGGGTCTAGCAGGCCTGGGGCAATTAACCCCGGCATACCGAGTACGGCTAGCAGGTTGAAAATGTTAGAGCCAATAATATTGCCGAGCGCTAGATCATCTTCACCTTTAAGCACTCCAGCCACGCTAGCCGCTAATTCAGGAAGGCTTGTGCCAAACGCAATAATGGTCAACCCGATAACTAAATCTGATATACCCATGTATCTGGCAATTTCTACTGCCGAATTGACAAGAAAGTGGGCACTTAATGGTAATACGATAAGGCCAACACCAATCCAGATAAGCGCTGAGGTGTTAGAAACGCCTTTAGGGATTTCATCTGCGGTCTCAGCAACTAGGGGGTCTTCTTTGTCTACTTGAAGTGATAACCAAGCCATCATTGCCAAAACAAAAATGAATAGGCCTAGTAAAATTATCCCTTCGTAAGATTTCAGTTCGCCATCGAACATAAAGCCAATAGCAATTAGCGAGATAATGAGGAGCGCTGGAAGTTCACGTTTGAGCGTTGTAGACGAAACAAGCAAAGGTTTTACTAGAGCGGTTACACCCAACACCAGCGCGATGTTGGTTATATTTGAACCGAGTGCGTTACCCACGGCTGTATTCATATTGCCATTGGCAGAGGCAATAGCGGAAACCACAATCTCAGGTGCCGATGAGCCCATAGCGACAATCGTAAGCCCGATCATCATAGGAGAGATGCCAATGTTTTTTGCTAGCGCTGAAGCGCCATAAACAAAACGGTCCGCGCTCCAACTTAAGACAATCAGCCCAATCAGAAAAATGACAATGTTTAAAAGCACAACAACCTGTAATAGTTAGTATTTCGATAGATTGTCGCAAAAAGAGTGCCATTTGCCTATGCTCGCATTGCTTTATTTTCATAAAAAGAGACCGATTGCCGTTAATTTCCGCTTATCAAACCCGTTACAGCAGTTCGAAGGTCTTCCTGGTATGCGTTCAGTTTCAGTTAATAACTAAGGAAATAGGATGGGAACTGGAACTACATGTAAGAACTAGCTAAGGCGCTGACATCACTTTAGCGTGAGATAACATTCGTCTTAGCGCGGGATATCTATCATTCGTCTTAATCGAACATAACTTGTAACTTTTTGACTTTGGAGAGTGTCTTGAAAAAGCGTACAATGGCTCCAAATTACACGGCCCAGAGGGTGTGTCTGCTGGACAAGCCAGCCTGTAAGCATAAAAAACTACACTGCAGAGTAAACTTTTTTGAATTTGTTGGCTCTTAGAAGTAAACTGTTCAGTAAACTTTATGGGTTATGTGTGCGAAGGCATAGAAATTGAATATGCATATCGCTCATATACTTTTAATATTTTCTAAGTAGATTGATAGCGGCGTACAAAACCAACTCAATCCAGCGTCAGGGGTCGACATTTAAATAACTATGGATCATTTAGTTGAAGTAGATAACCTAACCTTCAAACGTGCAGATCGTATCATTTATGACGGGATTTCATTGAAGGTACCTAAGGGCAAAATTACTGCAGTAATGGGGCCAAGTGGAATAGGTAAAACCACGCTGCTGCGCCTTATTGGCGGGCAGTTAACGCCAGACGAAGGCGACGTTAAATTTGACGGCGATTCAATTGTCTCTATGTCGAGAAAATCTCTCTACGAAACTCGTCGTAGAATGAGCATGCTTTTTCAAAGTGGGGCGCTATTTACCGATATGAGTGTGTTCGACAATGTGGCGTTCCCGCTTCGCGAACATACTGATCTATCAGAAGACTTGATAGCAACTATTGTCGCTTTAAAGCTACAGGCAGTAGGTCTGCGAGGCGCTGCGCAATTAATGCCAAGCGAATTGTCTGGTGGAATGGCGCGTAGAGCCGCGCTAGCGAGGGCAATCGCATTAGATCCCGATTTAATTATGTACGATGAGCCTTTTGCCGGACAAGATCCCATTTCCATGGGGGTGCTGGTGAAGCTTATTCGAGAGCTCAATGATGCTCTTAGCCTAACCAGCATTGTCGTTACTCACGACGTAACGGAAGTGCTGACCATCGCTGATTATATTTACATTTTGGCGGATAAGCGTGTTATCGGCGAAGGTACAGCGCAGCAAATTAAAGAAAGCGATTCCGAATTGGTTCAGCAATTCTTAAAAGGTAAAGCAGATGGCCCAGTTCCATTTCATTACCCAGCGCCTGACTTGAAAACAAGTTTTTTGGGGGCAGATAAATGAAGTTCTTCCAATCTTTAGGCGCTAAAACTATAGGAAAAGTTACTGCGATTGGTCGAGCAGCGCTCATGTTGTTTGGCGCACTTATCGCTGTTCCTCGAGTAAAGAACGTCCCACTGGTTATTAAACAACTTTATGTGGTTGGTGTTCAGTCGTTACTTATTATTATGGTTTCTGGCTTGTTTATCGGCATGGTAATGGCGCTGCAAGGCTATACCATTTTAGTCGATTATGGTGCAGAAGGTAGCTTAGGTCCTATGGTCGCGCTTTCACTGTTGCGTGAACTTGGTCCTGTAGTCACCGCATTGCTTTTTGCTGGGCGAGCCGGGTCAGCGTTGACCGCTGAAATTGGCCTTATGAAAGCCACCGAACAGTTAAGTAGTTTAGAAATGATGGCGGTAGACCCACTAAGGCGCATAGTTGCTCCTCGTTTTTGGGCGGGAATGTTAGCCATGCCAATGCTGGCCATTATTTTTAGTGCCATTGGCATTTTAGGTGGTCATTTAGTCGGCGTAGACTGGTTAGGTGTTGATGCAGGCAGTTACTGGTCAATCATGCAGTCGACCGTTGATTGGAACCAAGATGTTATAAACGGCGTAATAAAAAGCCTCGTTTTTGCCTTGGTTGTGACGTGGATTGCCATATTTAAAGGTTACGATTCTATTCCAACATCGGAAGGGATCAGCAAAGCGACTACCGAGACGGTGGTCTATTCATCATTAGCAGTATTAGGGCTGGACTTCGTGCTTACCGCCCTTATGTTTGGTATCGAGTAGGGGATTGGAATGAGTAAGTATAAAACGGAAGTAATGGTTGGTGTGTTTGTCATGCTTACGATAGGTGCTTTGTTATTGTTGGCACTTAAAGTTGCAAACCAAACGGTCGCAACTGAAGGCGATACCTATACCCTATACGCGAAGTTCGACAACATTGGTGGGCTAAAGCCTCGCTCTGCTGTAAAAGTGGGTGGCGTAACCGTAGGCCGAGTATCATCTATTTCTCTAGATCAAGAAGATTTCACACCGGTAGTAGAGTTATCTATTTTAAATGAATACAACGGCTTTCCTGAAACAAGCTCTGTTTCTATTTTGACGTCAGGTTTATTAGGTGAGCAGTACGTGGGTTTCCAGCCAGGGTTTTCTTTTGATGGTGTTGCTAACCTGCAAGACGGTGACTACCTACAGGATACAAAGTCAGCTTTGGTGCTAGAAGACCTTATCGGTCAGTTCTTATTTAATCGCGGCAGCGACGAAGACTAATCGCAGTAGCGCAACCAAGCGTACATAACGTAATTGTTAATTAATTCCGGCGGCCTGATGAAACTAATTACGTCATTGTCAGGTCTGCTTAAAAGAGTTTGAAGTTAGGAGAGTTATTTTGAAAAAGTTTTTCGTAGCAATTGGCATCTTTATGATGTCTGTAGCGGGTATAGCGAACGCGCAAGAAGTTAACGAACAAAACCCTTATGAGTTGGTTCAAGATGTAGCTAACCGCACGTTTGAACGAATCAAAGCAAATCAGGAAGCGATTAAAAACGACCCTGAAATGCTGCGTGTTATCATGCAGGAAGAACTTGTCCCACATATCGATTATAAATTCGCAGCTTTTATGGTACTAGGCAAGCACTTTAAATCTGTGCCACAGGAAAAAATGGGTGAGTACATCAGTGTTTTCCGTCAATATCTGGTAACCACATACGCTGTAGCAATGGGTTACTATGACAACCAAGAAGTAATATTTGAACCTGAATCATCGTTTGAAGACAAAAAATCGGTAACCGTACGCGCAGTGGTTCAAGACCCAAGTCGTCCTGAAATTAAAATTGCGTTCAAAGTTCGCAAAGATAGCAAAACTAACGAATGGAAAGCTTACGATATGGTAGCGGAGGGGATCAGCATGCTGAACAGTAAGCGCAGTGAGTTTGAATCAATTCTTCGTCAAGACGGCATTGATGCAGTTATCGCGCTAATGCGCGACAAGATTGGTAAGCCGGTTGAGCTAAAGCAAGGTGAGCCAATTGAAATCGAAGGAGAGGCTGAGTGAGCCTATTCGAGGTAAATGACACGGGCAAAATAGTGGTTCACGGTCAATTGGACCGTGAGACGCTATCGAAAAACTTTTGGGAAAGCTTAAGCGGCAATCAACGTAGCACATTGGTTAGTAACAAAAAGTGTCAAGTCGATTTAGGCGACGTGGAGCGTGCAGACAGTGCAGGTTTAGCGTGGCTGATTAATGCTGTTAGGGATGCAAAGCAAAATGGTGTTAGCATGACCCTACATAAAATGCCTGAAAAGTTGCAAAAGCTCGCGAAAATTAGCGACGCGGATAGCTTTTTACCCGTAGAATAATCACCAGAAAGCGAATTAAGAAGTAAGTTATGGAATTGTCTGAAATTGAAAAAATCTTGAAAGATGCGTTAGACCTGCACGAAGTCCACGTAAAGGGCGAAGGCTCGCATTTTAATATCATTGCAGTAAGCGATGCATTTAATGAAATGAGTCGGGTGAAGCGTCAGCAAGCGGTATATGCGCCTTTAGCTGATAAAATTGCAGACGGCAGCATGCATGCGATTACCATCAAGACGTTTTCAGTAAAAGACTGGGAGCGCGAGCGCCAGTTCAATATTCCTCAATAATAGGCGTCGCTCGTGGATAAACTCGTAATTAAAAAGAGCCCTGCGCTTAACGGTACAGTGCGTATATCAGGTGCCAAGAACGCGGCATTGCCGCTGCTGATGACAAGCCTACTTACCGATTCCCCTTGTCGTTATACTAATGTTCCTCGTCTTCGCGACATCAATACAACAACGGCGCTTTTGCGAGAGCTTGGTGTAGAAGTTGCGCTACCCGCCCCAAACGATATTGTTATTGATGCAAGTACACTTGGAAGTGTCACCGCGTCTTATGATTTAGTGCGTACTATGCGCGCTTCAATTTTGGTGTTAGGCCCATTGCTAGCAAAGCAGGGTAAAGCGAACGTGTCTCTGCCTGGTGGTTGTGCCATCGGTGCTCGTCCGGTAAACCTTCATTTAACGGGCCTTGAAAAAATGGGCGCAAAAATTGAAGTAGACGAAGGCTATATTCGTGCTGAAGTTGATGGTCGTCTTAAAGGTGCTCGTATCTTTATGGATATGGTAAGTGTAGGTGCAACCGAAAATCTATTAATGGCTGCGGCACTGGCAGACGGCACGACCATCTTAGAAAATGCAGCACGTGAACCTGAAATTGTTGATTTGGCGAATTGTCTTATCCAGATGGGCGCAAAAATCACTGGCGCGGGAAGCGATAAAATAACTATTGAAGGTGTAGAAACCTTAAATGGCTGTGATTATGCCGTACTGCCAGATCGCATAGAAACCGGTACTTTCTTAGTAGCGGCTGCGGTAACAGGCGGTAAGATTCGCTGTACCCATGCGGCACCTGACACGTTAGACGCTGTGCTAGATAAGCTTGAGCAAGCTGGCGCGAAAATTTCCGTAGGCGATGACTGGATTGAGCTAGATATGGAAGGGCGTAAACCGCAGGCTGTTCGCGTTAAAACTGCGCCACACCCAGCATTTCCTACTGATATGCAGGCCCAGTTTGTTACCCTTAATTGCGTTGCCGAAGGTACAGGCGTAATTACAGAAACTATTTTTGAGAACCGCTTCATGCATGTACCAGAGTTACAACGCATGGGCGCAGAAATAGCTCTTGAAGCTAACTCAGCTGTATCTAAGGGCAGTTCAAGCTTGAAAGGGGCGCCGGTAATGGCTACTGACCTTCGCGCTTCAGCAAGCTTGGTTATCGCTGGGCTAATCGCAGAAGGTGAGACTCACGTCAATCGTATTTACCACTTAGACCGTGGTTATGAATCGATAGAAGAGAAATTAGGTGGCTTAGGTGCCATCATTGAGCGAGTCAAAGAGTAACTTTTAAACCGTTCACAAGAAGAAGCGCCGAATTTGTCAATACGGCGCTTTTTTTATGTACAAAATTCTACTTACCTAATTTCATCGCAGATGCTTTCACAACAGTAATCGAAGCTTAAACGTTCACTGTCGTTAAGTACTAGTAAGACTATTGCCCTGCTCGGAGTTCTCCGACAGTAGCTGTTAGCGTAATTGACTGCCCATCGCGACTAAGTTCAATTTCAAGCTCAGTGCCAGGATCTGTTTCAGCAATCATATCGAGCGTTTTGGACGCACTTTCCAAACGCACACCATCAATGGCCACTATTATGTCACCCGGGCGAATACCCGCAGTGTCGGCAGGACTGCCTTTGGCTACAGCCTGCACATCAATGCCTGGGCGGTTGCG
>JAXHTT010000149.1:0-9128 GCA_034190055.1 Pseudomonadota bacterium
CGCAATACAGCTGGCCAGGAAACGTTCGAGAGCTAGAAAACGTGGTACAGCGTGCTCTCATTCTTTGTGAAAACAATGAAATAGATGCAAGCGATTTAATGATTGACGAAGACATATCTGCTCCGCTTGAAGTTGCACCAGAGCAGGTTGAAGATAACAAATTGGGCTCAGAGCTTCGTTACCAGGAGCACCAAATTATTCTTGATACGTTGGTATCGTGTAATGGTAAGCGTAAGGATGTAGCAGAGAAGCTAGGAATTAGCCCTCGAACCCTTCGCTATAAACTCGCGCGTATGCGTGAAGACGGCATTGAAGTACCAGCATAATACTGCTGTTTTGAATCTCTAGTTTCATCCCCGTTATCCGTCGCCTCTGTTGTAAAGAAGGCGGCGGTTTTTTGTTGCTCCCATCAAATCAAACGCCATAAATTTGGCTTTCTTCCCTATTTGGCTATTATCGCATTGATATATATAGATTTTTAAAGTTGGCAAGACCTTTGCTAAATCACTCTTATAATTAGTTATTCGCCGTTGTTTAGGCGGTTTTTGAAGAAATGCTAGGAGTGGGTATGGACGTTAAAGCCAATAGTTTGTATCAAGAAATGCAAAACATGATAGGGCAAACTCGTCTTCAAGTTAACGAGCCTCAGCAGCAATCGCTTACTGAAGTAAACAGCTCTGCAAGCGATTTCTCGACCATGCTTAAGAACGCGGTTGACGGTGTAAACAGTATGCAGCTTGAATCAAGAGATGCACAGCAACGTTTTGAAATGGGTGACCCTAGTTTGAGCTTAGCCCAAGTCATGTTAGCGAAAGAAAAGTCTGGCATTGCTTTCGAAGCTACTGTTCAGGTACGTAATAAAGTACTTGAAGCCTATAAAACAATAATGAACATGCCGGTATAGGTGGAGTAGGTTATGGCTGAAGCTACAGGTACAAACCTTACGGTTCCTGATCAAAATCAAACAGCAGACAATGAGCCAGAGAATAAATCTGGTTTTATGGATACGTTAGGTAGCGCAGATATGATGCGCCAAATGGCCCTTGTGGTTGTTTTGGTCATTTGTGTGGCTATTGCTATTTTCATCCTTATTTGGTCACAAGAGCCTGATTATCGCCCCCTTGCTAAGATGGAAACCCAAGAGCTTATCGAAACCCTCGATTATATGGATGCGAATCAAATCGATTATAAGCTTGAAGGCAATACTGTTTATGTAAGAAGTGACGAGTTCCAAAATATCCGCCTAGGTATGACACGCCAAGGCTTAACGAAAACCTCAGATGCAGGTACCGATATCATCATGCAGGACATGGGGTTTGGTGTGAGCCAGCGTGTTGAGATGGAACGTCTTAAACATGCGCGTGAACAACAGATTGCCTCGACCATCGAAGATATCGCAAGTATTCAAAAAGCCAGAGTATTGCTGGCGATGCCAAAAGAAAATGTGTTTGCACGCAGAGAGAAAAAAGCGTCGGCAACCGTTGTGCTTACGGCTAAGCGCGGTGCCGTCATTGCTGGTGAAGAGGTTGATGCGGTTGTTGATATCGTGGCTTCTGCCGTACAAAATATGGAGCCGTCTAAAGTAACGGTAACAGACAGCAATGGTCGTCTGCTTAACTCAGGCTCTCAAGATTCAATGAGTGCTCGTGCAAGAAAAGAGTACGAAATTGAACGTCAGCGCGAGCAAGAGTATCTAGAAAAAATTGACGCTATATTGATTCCAGTTTTGGGCATAGGTAACTACACGGCGCAAGCTGACGTTACCATGGACTTCACGGCGATGGAGCAAACCCAGCGTAGCTACAACCCAGACTTACCAGCGGTTCGCAGTGAAATGATCGTCGAAGAGAACAGCGTGGGTGGCGGCGTTGGGGGTATTCCTGGCGCACTATCAAACCAGCCTCCGCTTGATTCTAATATTCCTGAAAATGCTGTAGGCGGCAGTCAACAAACCATGCCAGGGCGCACGGCAAAAGAGTCAACGCGCAACTATGAGCTTGATACCACCATTAGTCACACCAAAAAGCAGACAGGTGTAATCCGCAGACTAAGTGTGTCGGTGGCAGTGGACTATACCCAAGTCGCAGGTGAAGACGGCGCTATGACGCCAACGCCACGTAAACAAGAAGAAATTCTTAATATTCGCAGACTATTACAAGGCGGAATTGGCTTTGACGTAACCCGCGGCGACTCGCTAGAAGTGGTTAGCGTACCCTTTACTCGTATGGATGCAGGTGAAATTGAAGATGCGCCTTTGTGGGAACAGCCAGGTTTTCTGCCAATTCTTAAGCTAGTTGTTGGTGGCTTGGTTATAATAGTACTTATCATCTTTGTGATTCGACCTATGCTACGTCGTCTTATCAACCCGGATGAGTCTAACGAGGCCGATGAATTTGATGCCGATGAAGGCTTAGACTTAGGCGATGACACAATTAGCATGTTAACGTCTGACTTTGACGAAGGACAGGTAGGCTTTGCGCCAGATGGTTCACTTATGCTGCCTGACTTGCACAAAGACGAAGATGTACTTAAAGCCGTACGCGCCCTAGTGGCCAATGAACCAGAATTATCAGCCCAAGTAGTGAAGGGCTGGTTAATGCAAGACGAGTAGTGAGATAAGATTATGGCTGAAGAACTTGCCAATGTTGAAGAACCGTCATACGACGTCAGTAAATTAGAGGGCGTAGAGAAAGCTGCCATCTTACTACTAAGCTTATCTGAAGAAGACGCGGCGCAGATATTAAAGCACCTTGAACCGAAACAAGTGCAGAAGCTGGGTTCTGAAATGGCGAAAGTGGACGATATGACGCAAACCAAAATCACGTCAGTTCACAAACACTTCATTGAAGAAATTCAGAACTACAGCACTATTGGCTTCCAGAGCCAAGACTTTGTTAAGCGAGCGCTAACTGCGGCGTTAGGTGAAGATAAGGCGGCAAACCTTATCGATCAGATCCTAATGGGTAGTGGCGCAAAAGGTCTAGACTCACTGAAATGGATGGATTCTAAGCAGGTGGCGAGCATTATTCGCAACGAACACCCGCAGATCCAAACCATTGTACTGTCTTATCTAGAGCCTGAGCAAAGCGCTGAGATTTTGGCGCAATTCCCAGAAAAAGTGCGTCTTGATTTGTTGATGCGTATTGCGAACCTAGAAGAAGTTCAGCCAGCAGCGTTGCAAGAGCTAAACGAAATTATGGAGAAGCAGTTCGCAGGTCAAGCGGGAACACAAGCGGCGAAAATGGGCGGCTTGAAGTCTGCAGCGAACATCATGAACTACTTGGATACCGCGATAGAAGGTCAGTTGATGGACGCTATCCGCGAGCAAGACGAAGAGATGAGCCAGCAAATCCAAGATCTTATGTTTGTATTCGACAATTTAGTCGATGTAGACGACAAAGGCATTCAAGCAATACTGCGCGAAGTGCAGCAAGATGCGCTGCTTAAAGCCATTAAAGGCGCTGACGAAGAGCTTAAAGATAAAATTATGCGCAATATGTCTAAGCGTGCTGCTGAAATGCTTGGAGATGACTTGGAAGCGCTTGGCCCTGTTCGTATCAGTGAAGTGGAAACTGCACAAAAAGAAATTCTTTCTGTTGCCCGTCGACTTTCTGACTCAGGTGAAATTATGCTTGGCGGCGGTGGCGGTGAAGAGTTCTTATAAGCGCTCTGATGCCCTTACGGCTGCAGCCGAGGTATAACCAAAGCTTGTAATAAATAGCCTTTTAATAAAGAGTCTTCTAATAAAGAGCCTCGTACTCAAAAGTCTCTGGTAATAAAAAATGTCTGGTAATAAAAATTTCAGTGAAAACGAAATAAACGAAGCTAAAACCTGGGACCTGCCTTTTGTCGATGACCCAAGAGCATCTAATAAGGACCAACCAACCAATGCACTGAATAAACGCTCAGACTGGAAGTATGAGCCACCTGAAGTTGAAGAGGAAATTAAGCCGCCGACAGCTGAAGAGATTGAAGCTATTCGCCAAGCTGCCTATGAAGAAGGTTTTCAAGAAGGCAAGGAAAAGGGTTTTGAGGAAGGTAAGGCTGAAGGTCTCGAAGCGGGTTTGACCGAAGGTAAAGAACAAGGGCATAACGAAGGTCTGGAGCAAGGTTTAGACGAAGGTCGCCAGCAAATGGCAACCCAAGCTGAAGTGTGGCAAATGCTTGCTGAAAAATTTCACGACCCACTTTCGCAAGCCAATGATGAAACGCGTGACCAGTTGGTGAAACTTGCCGTAACCCTCGCAAAGGCTGTTATTAAAACAGAGGTTAGTACTAACCAACAGGTGATACTTCAAGCATTAAGCGAAGGCATCAAAGCGCTGCCCATTAATCAAGGGGATTATCAAATTCACATGAACCCTGACGATATTGAATTGGTAAAAGCTCACTTTGGCGACGATGAGATTTCTGATAAAGGGTGGAATTTGATTGAAGCGCCAGCGATGGAGCGTGGCGGTTGCGATATTACTACTGTGCAAAATGCCGTCGACGTGTCTATTGAACGTCGATGTCGAGACGTTATTGATAAGTTTTTATTAAACCAAGGTTTGTCTGATGACTAGTCCTTGGCATTCGCATTTTGAATCCCTCACAAAACAGGTCTCTTCTCCGCCGGTAGTCGCTGCCGGCAAGTTAGTTCGCGGTATCGGTTTAACTCTCGAAGCGGTGGGGTGTCAGCTACCCGTTGGTAGTCAATGTTTAGTACAGACCATTGAGGGTGAGATAGAAGCCGAAGTGGTTGGGTTTGGCGATGACATAACTTATTTAATGCCCACCGAAGCGGTACGCGGCATTGTGCCTGGAAGTCGCGTGATGCCGTTAAACCGACAAAGCGGTTTACCGGTAGGTATGGGGCTTTTAGGGCGAGTGGTAGATGGTAATGGTCAGCCCCTTGACGGTTTAGGCGAAATAAATGCAGAAGCCCGCGCGCCAACCACTAGACCGCCAATGAACCCGCTTATCCGCCGTCCCATAAACACCCCGATGGATGTAGGCGTACGCGCCATTAACGCACTCAATACGGTGGGTGTAGGGCAGCGTATGGGGCTCTTTGCAGGAAGTGGCGTGGGTAAAAGTGTGTTATTAGGCATGATGACCCGGGGCTGTGAAGCCGACGTGGTTGTCGTAGGGCTTGTCGGAGAGCGTGGCCGAGAAGTAAAAGAGTTTATCCACGAAATACTGACAGAAGAAGAGCGCCAACGAGCTGTGGTAGTGGCAGCACCAGCTGATACTTCGCCGCTTATGCGTTTAAAGGGCTGCGAGACGGCGGTAACCATTGCTGAATATTTTCGCGATAAAGGCATGAAGGTGCTGCTGCTCATTGATTCGTTAACCCGTTATGCCATGGCGCAGCGCGAGATAGCTCTGGCTGTGGGTGAACCTCCTGCAACAAAAGGCTATCCGCCATCGGTCTTTGCTCGGTTACCTGCATTAGTTGAACGAGCTGGTAATGGCAGCGAGCGGCAAGGCTCTATCACGGCCTTTTATACGGTACTCACTGAAGGCGACGATTTACAAGATCCCATAGCAGACGCTGCTCGTGCCATTCTAGATGGTCACGTGGTTTTATCGCGAACCCTTGCCGATAGTGGCCACTACCCTGCAATTGATATTGAAGCGTCGATAAGTCGAGTAATGCCAATGGTGGTGAGTGAAGAACATCAATTAATGGCTCGTCGCATTCGCCAGGTTTACTCAAACTACAAACAAAACCAAGATCTTATTTCTATTGGCGCTTACGCAAAAGGGTCAGACCCACGTATTGATTTAGCCATTCGTGCAGAGCCCGCAATCAATGCTTTGTTGCAGCAAGAAATGAAGCAAGTCATTCCTTATGACGAAAGCCTAGAAGGTATGGCAGCGCTTGCCAAAGGGTTAGGGCAGGGATGATGGCTTTGTTAGTCAACAGTAATAAAACGCTCGTGAAGAAGACATCAGAACTCTTGAATAAGGGCGCTAAAAATGTCTAAACAACTAGAGCGTCTAGCCGAGTTTGAGCGAGAAAAAGAGCAGCGAGAAGCCCGGTATTATCAGCAGGCTCAGCAAAACGTAAATCAGCAAAAGCAAAAGCTTACTAGCCTCGAGCAGTACCGTATTGACTATATCAAAGGTATTCAGCAAACCGGTCAAGCCGGTGTTACGGCGACTTATTATCAACAACACTTATCTTTCGTCGGAAAATTAGATAAAGCGTGTGAGCAGCAGATGCAAGTGATTGCTCGTGCGCAGATGGCAGCAGACCAGCGCAAGCAAATGTGGCTAAAACAGCAGCAGAAAGTTAAAGCTGTTACCTTGCTACTAGATAAGAAAAAGTTGGCAGCGCAGAAAAAAGAAGCTAAAGCCGAACAGGCCATGATGGATGAATTTGCCACACAACGATTTTTTAGAGCTAAGCGCTCTCCTTTCTAATAAATAGTATGTTCTCAAGCCACTTTGGCTCAACCCTTGCTAAATCAATATGAAATGTAACAGCGCGCCATAATTTCAGTGCCCTTGTTATTACGCTCTAACAGCGTACGTTTGAAGTTCTACGCAAGCTATATAGTACGAAATTCAACTAAAGCGAGCATAAAATCTAGTACCGAACGATAGCCACAAAGGGTATCGGAGCGGTGCTAAGTGATTGAAATTAGGATAAGCGTTGGTGGGGTTGCGATCTACTTCTCTTGGTCTGTTTAAATATAACGCCCAGTGATTAATTCGCATCACATTACGTCTTCTTGGTGAAAGACGATATAAATGTAGGACGGTAGGACAATATGCAACAAGTTGCCGCACAACAAACAGACATTGCCGCAATACCTTTTTCTGCTTCTAGCACGGCTAAAGCGGTTGAAACGGGTATTGGTACGCAACAGCAAGCGAACAGTGAAAATAACCAAGCATTTAATCGACTTTATCAAGAAGCGAAATCGAGCAAATCTGACTTTGTTTTAAATGAGAAAGATGCAATACGCGCTCAGTCCGAGGAGACAACCCGTACGACAGGCTCATCTGCTAACAATTCAGTTTCTAATGAAACAGTTAAGAAGGGTAAAGATCGCGATGCCGGACATACCAATCTTCCTGTTGAAAAGAAAGTAACGGACAATCCTGCTGAGTTAGCGCCAGGTACAAAAGAAGAAAGAACTGCTATTGGTTCAAATGAGACAGCAGAAGAGACAGAAGCTCAGCTCAACTCGGGCGATGAAGAAAAGGCCAGTTTGACGGTAGATGACACTGAAGGTGGTGTTGAACAAAAAGCCGCAACCGAAGCAGAGTTTGTTATTGGAGAAGGCGGTAAAAAAGATGCAGAAGCTGGCGTTATTACCACGCCGGGTACGCCAGATGGAAAGCCGGATAAGTCTGATGAAGAGCCCGACTGGATTGCCTATGTTGAAACCTTAGCAGAACGCTTTGGTAAGACTGATAACAAAGAGCAAACACAAGAGCATCCTAGTAACAGAACAACCAATGGTATTTCTGAGGTTTCAGATGAGACGGTTAATGTTCTTTCTGTAAAAGAAAACGGAAAGCTTTGGAAGATCCCAGACGGTGTAGATGCCAGCGACGCGCCTTCGGTAATGGCGCATTTACTTTCACAGCTAAATAGTGGCAGCAAAGAGGATGAAATCGCTATTGAATCTCTTTCGACTGACGCACAACAAACGCTGAGTGCTTTAACTGCACTATTGATTGGCGGCAAAAGCGAACGAAATGGTGCCGGTAGCGAACAAAATGATGCTAAAAACGAAGCTAATGCTGAACTTTCTAAATTCCTTCCTGAGGGTAAGTCAGACCCAAATGCCAATGACCTTTCGACGCTAATTGCACAACTCATGCAGCAAAAAGAAAGCGATATCGATGCAGATCAAAGTGTAAGCAATACAGATGAGGAAACGCTGACAAATAGTACAAACGCAGCAGATGAATCTCTTGTGTTAAGCCTGTTATCTGATGAACTTAGAGCGATGCAGCAACTATCGTCAGATGACGCCAGCTCTCAATTAGAAGCCTTGTATTCTGACGCAACCACCGACATAGCCGCTGAAACAGTCATTGATGGAGCTGTTTTGGAAAATGGTGGTGTGAATACTAACGGGGCAGACAAAACAAAGATAACGGCTACTGGCGCAGCGTCAGTGATGAATACCCAAAATGCTGCACCTCAAAGTGCTACACCTCCAAATAATAGCTTTGAAATGACCGGTGATCCACAAAGTGACTTATTAACGGCGTTAAGTGAACTTTCCCCACAAACTGCACAAAAAGCTACCGAGGCGTTTGCTGAACGTGTCGTTGCAGTGATGCCAAGTGGTGCACAACAACAAACTGTGAAGACAAACATCATTGCCGGCATCAATGAGTTTCAGCAACAAGTTCAACAAGGTAGAGAGCCTGGCATCGATTTATCAGCTATTGTGGCAGATGCCGCTAAAGAGGCGGCAGTAAATTCCGACGTTATTGCTTCAATGACGGCAAGGGTCGATAGCCAGGCGAGTCAGTTCCTTAACTTGATGACGCAAACACAGGCCAGCGCCCAACAAGCTTTCGCAAGTATGTTAGGACAAACCGATACGGTAATACAGGAAAACTCTCAGCTTCGCGCTGAAGCGTCAAAATCTCAGCAGCAGTTTGAAGGCTTTGATAAAGCGGTCAACATTCACAAGCCAGAGGGCCAGCAGCAGCTAAATGAAAAAATTCGCTGGATGGTGAATGCGCGCAACACCATGGCTGAAATACGACTCGATCCACCGGAAATGGGCAGCATGCAAGTTCGGGTAAATGTTGCAGGTGATGCAGCAAGCGTAAGCTTTGTTGTTCAATCTCAACAAGCAAAGGAAGCGCTAGCCGATGCCATGCCTAAATTAAGAGATATGCTTTCTGAACAAGGCATTGAGTTAGGTGATGCACAAGTAAGAAAAGATAATTCGTCGGGTAACGAAAATGGCCAGCAACTTGCAGAAGGTAAAGATAGTGGCAGTAGAAATGGCACCGAAAACCGTGGAGAAAATGACGGTTTAGACGACATGGGCGAAACGCGGATTATCGAGCAATCAGTTACGCGGGCAGCCAAGGGTGGAATTGATTTCTACGCTTAAAATTAAGTAAAACTATTATCAATAGGTAGCATGGTGAGATTATTT
>JAXHTT010000015.1:0-41479 GCA_034190055.1 Pseudomonadota bacterium
CACGTCCGCGCGTAATGGATAAAACCTCTTGCTTTTTAATATCTAAAACCGTCAGCGAAATTAATCCATCTTCGCTGCGGGAAGTTGAGGCTAAATAGGTACCTTCGGGGGAAATTTTAATATCCAAATATTGAGCATGCTTAGCATAACTTTCAATAATAGGTTGCTGAACGTCCGCATAAGATGTGCAAGAAAAAGCTAGGCTTCCCAGCACAATCGTTTTCAATAAAGACAAACGCGCTTTCATTTTTAATTTTCTCCATGAAAAAAGCCCTCGAGTAACGAGGGCGTGTAAATCAAAACATTTGATTAAAAGCTGTATTTTACGTTAGCAAATACTCTTCGACCGATAAAGTCATATTGAGAGTAAAGGGCTGAATTACCCAGCTCCAAACCGCTTGCAGAAATACGAGGAGGTTCTTCGTCGAATAAATTAGCCACACCCACAATGACGTCAAATTCTTCGTAAGCAAATGAACCAGATAAGGCGTGGTAAGTTGTCCACTTGGTCTCATCAATGAACGTTACCGTTTCGCCATTAAGTGTGGTCGTGTTAGTCTCGCTACCGTAGTACTCGTAGTCGTTTGTAGAATCAAAGTAACTAGCTGTCCAAGTAACGCTCCAGTCGTCTTTTCCATAAGTAAGACGAGCTACACCAACATGTTTAGGCATACCGTTCTCACCTACTTCATTATTATAAGGTGTATCTTCGAACAATAGGCCGTACTTTTCGATCTGCATAGTGTGTTCTACACGGAAACGAACGTTACCCCAATCAAACTCCTCATCGTAAGTGAAATTGTAATCGACACCTCGTACTCTCTGATAGGCAATGTTTACGTAACCACCATTAACAACATCAATACCAAAATCATTAGTATCTGTGTTACTGCGACGTGTAAACAGGTCACACAGTGGTTCATTAGCAAAATCTATTGAGTCATAACAACGGTCTACAATTTCAGCGCCGCCCAAGTTATCGATTTCATTAAAAATTTCGATATTAAAATAATCAATTGAGAATGCATAAGTATCTTCTGGGCTTGTATAAACAAAGCCGATACCTTCAGCTGTAGAAGTTTCAGCTTCTAGACGTCCCACGCCCCCACGAGTAATTGATGTAGCAGAACTACCACCCTGCACGTAGTCTTCTGGGATTCCTTCAGCGGAGCAATTCTCAAATACAGTATCTGAAATATCGCCTGAAGCAAAATTAGCAACATAGTCTAAACAAGGATCTAGCGCTAACTGTCCTAAGAAGCCTGTTTGCTCTGCTAGGTATAGTTCATATAGTGCTGGTGCACGAAATGACGTGCCGCGGCTTGCGCGAATACTGTAACCTTCAGCAATCGTCCAGTTTAAACCTAGTTTATAAGTAGTATCGTTACCGTAAGTGTCAACGTCATTCCAACGCCCAGAAGCTGTCAAGTCTAACTTTTCTACACCTGTAAGACCTTCCACTAAAGGAACCTTGAATTCAGCGTAAATCGCTTTAGTTAATTGATCACCGGCAGTTATGCCAGCACCAGAGAGGCCCCATGAATTACCATTAAGTGTATTTTGTCCTGGCTTATCTTCGATTTCATCTTTTTGAATTTGAAAACCGAAAGCTGCACCGACTTCTCCTGCAGGCAGCGTAAATACATCGCCAGTGATAAAGCCTTCGAGAGTCTGCTGGTCGTAAGTGGTAGTTCCTTCGTCCTCACCGAAAAGAAAAGCGTCTTGCGCTGGCGTTCTGTTACCAAAAAGAAACTGAGGGTCAGTCCATGGAATATCAACACATGTATTCCCGCTAAATGGTGTTACTGCACCGCTACAAGTTGTACCGTTAGCGAAGTTGGCTTGAGCCATTTCCATTGCATCTTGGAAAATTATTTCTTGCGTATAAGTACCGTCGTTGTGGCTGTATTGATAAGAAAGGTCCCACGCCCAGAAGCCGATGTCACCCATTGCACCGATTACGCCACGTGTGTAGTCTACTTCAATATCTGATGAGAAATGGTCCGTTAGTGCTACAGGGAAAATGCTTCCTGCACCTTCAAATCCGTCTACAATTGACGCATCTTGTGGGCCAACTTCAGCAGTCCAGAACTGACGGTAACCATCGGTCTTTGTAGTACGTTGACTATGAATAAACTCACCATAAATCGTCACATCATCACTAAAATTATAATCGCCGGTTGCATATATTGATGCGTTTTGCGTTTCAGGAACGACTGTTTCTTGTCCCAAGAATGGATGATTTTGGTCCCACCAGCCTTGGCTGGCATAGTCATCGTTATAAGAAACCGGATACCAACCCTCGGGCGTAGTAAAGCCTACGTCTGCATCATTCAAACTTTCAAAGCCGTTGCTTGCAAAAAAGTTATCGTAATCATACGCTGCTTGTAAGCCACCGCCATAAGCTGAAGAAACCCCGCCATACAACCATAAGCCGTAACCAGTTTCGCTACAGTGGTAGTCACCAGTACGTGGGTCGATAGGGTCGGTGCGCGAACCATCTTCAGCAAACTGTAGACGCTCCGTACAGTTGAAATAATCACGGTCGCTACGGCGAAGCATAGATACTTTTCGGTAGTCAGCAGTTACACGGAACGAGCCTTCCGCGTACTCTTCACCGAAAGATATATTTACTCGACGATCTTCACCACCGGATTCCATAGGCTGACTAATATCTACATTAATCGTCTTTTCATCACCTTTTTTCGTGATGATGTTGATAACACCAGCCACCGCGTCAGAACCATAAAGGGCTGATGCGCCATCTTTAAGTATTTCAACGCGCTCAACAGCTGAAAGTGGAATACTGTTTAAGTCAAACGCAGAAACGGCGCCACGGGTACCCGCTGGGCCTGCGCGACGACCGTTTAAAAGGATAAGTGTACGGTTTGCACCTAAGCCACGAAGACCAACAGTTTCAGCGCCCGTACCGCCGTCAGTTACATAGCCAACTGTAAGAGCAGCAGTGATTTGACTCGAGCCCGCAGCAGCTGTACTTGTGCGAAGTAGCTCACCGAGGGTTTTAAGGCCTTCGCCTTCCGCATCAGCGACTGAAATAATGTCTATAGGCGTGTCATTAGCAAAAGAGTCTGTGCGAATACGGGAGCCTACAACAGAAATCTGCTCTACTGTTTCAGCGTCTTGTTCTGCAGAATCTTGCGCGGCAACCAAGGGCACAGCGCTTAGACCAAGCGCAACGATTATCCCTTGAGATATTCTATTTAGTGTGTTTCTTCTTTCCATAATTGTTCCCTGGAATTTAGCTTTCTGAATAAACAGAATTTCCTTGCGGCTAATTCCATTTACCCTAGAAGTTTTTTTAATTATATGTAAATGCGACCTATTTCTATTTAAAAGGCGTTAGGTAAGTCACATTTCACTTTTGTTACGACAAGCGCAACATTAGCCAAAAGTATAAGATGCTTGGATAAGTGTCAATTGTGACAAATATGCCGCGAAAACGTTATACAGCGGGAGTCAAGCCTTTCCTATTTACATTTTGAAACAACTTTTAATTCTGTAACTTAAATACATAAGCAATTGTAAATATTCATAATTTCTTATTACTCAAGGTATCCTAAAGCACCTTTTAAGTTACACTTAATAAACGTATAGATTTATATACATACAATAAATAAAAAAATCCGATACCTAGCCTAGGTATCGGATTTTTTGTATGGTAGCGCAGATGAATTTCAAGCTTTGGGGGAAGATTTATCCGCCTTAAGTTTAGCCTTGTTACTACACTTTAATAACTTCCTGGCCAGCCATATAAGGCACAAGCGCTTTCGGAATAGTTACACTTCCGTCTGCTTGCTGGTTATTTTCCAGAATTGCCACAAGTGTACGCCCTACCGCTAAGCCAGAACCGTTCAATGTGTGAAGCAGTTCAGTTTTATTCGTTTCAGGGTTACGGAATCGAGCCTGCATGCGTCTTGCTTGGAAGTCCAGCATGTTAGAGCATGATGAAATTTCACGATAAGTATTTTGTGCAGGTAGCCATACTTCAAGATCATAGGTTTTACATGCACCAAAGCCCATGTCACCGGTACATAGCAACACTTTGCGGTACGGCAATTCTAACCTTTGAAGAATAACTTCCGCATGGCCAGTAAGTGCTTCTAGCGCGTCGAAGCTATCTTCCGGCTTAACTAACTGTACAAGTTCAACCTTGTCGAACTGATGCTGACGAATAAGGCCGCGAGTATCACGACCGTACGAACCGGCTTCTGAGCGGAAGCAAGGCGTATGCGCTGTCATTTTCACAGGCAGCGTTTTCGCATCTAATATTTCATCGCGTGCAATATTTGTTAGCGGAACTTCCGCCGTTGGAATTAGGCTTAGTCCCTGCCCTTCTTCAGTGGCTGGCTTGGTGTGAAATAGGTCCTCACCAAATTTAGGCAACTGACCTGTACCGTATAAGCTATCAGCGTTGACTAAATAAGGCACATACATTTCTTGATAACCATGCTCTTGGGTATGGGTATCTAGCATGAACTGAGCTATGGCACGGTTTAGGCGAGCAATATCGCCGCGCATCACTACGAAACGGCTTCCAGTAAGCTTGCTTGCCGTTGCGAAATCAAGACCATTGTTCAAGCCTTCTGCAACATCAACGTGATCTTTTACTTCAAAATCAAATTCGCGAGGCTCACCCCAACGAGAAATTTCTACGTTGTCGTCTTCATTTTTACCTTCTGGTACAGACTCATGAGGCAAATTAGGAATGCCTTGCGTAAGGGTATTTATTTCTTCCAGCAGTTCGCTAAGTTCCGCTTTAGCGGCGTCTAGCTCATCACCCAGTTTACCCACTTCAGCTAATAGCGGTGCAATATCTTCGCCCTGTGCTTTTGCTTTACCAATGGACTTACTTCGTACGTTACGCTCGTTTTGCAGATCCTGTGTTCTGGACTGAAGTGTTTTTCTTTTTTCTTCAAGCGAACTGAAAGCTGCTACATCGAGGTCAAAACCACGGGCAGCTAATCGCTTAGCTGTTTGTTCTATATCGCTTCGCAAACACTTTGGATCTAACATGTGTTTCTAATTATCCTTTCATTAATTGAATGGCCAGCCAACCTGCTATTAGGCAAGCGCCAACGTTAAGAAATACATTTGCTGCGGCTTTAAGCCACAACCCGTTTTCTAATAAAGTTAAGGTTTCAACAGAAAATGTTGAGAATGTAGTAAAGGCACCTAATAAGCCTACACCGATGAGCGCACGGTAAGGAGAATCGCTTAAATCGTGACGTTCGATAATGCCGTATAGCAACGCGAGTGCAAACGACCCGACCACATTCACCGTTAGTGTACCAAACGGCATGTGTTTTCCAAATAAGGAATCAACACTTGTGGTAACAAAATAGCGTAAACAGGCGCCGGTCGCCCCGCCAGCGGCAATGAAACAGTACAAAGCTAACCCTTGAGGCACGAAAAACTCCCTAGCGCGTTCTTATTATGAACTAATCCAAAGTGTTTGGATTAGTTGAGGTGCATGTGCATGTGCATGTGCATGTGCATGTGCATGTGCACAACTCTACCTTTTATTGTTGCTTCTCGCATTAAGTGAATCGAGAAAATCACGCTTGGCTTTAAGCGCTTTTTCTAAACCGCGCTCATTAGGGTTATACAAGCGAGTTCCGGTAAGAGTTTCTGGCAAGTATGACTCTCCTGCGGCAAATGCATTCGGCTCGTTGTGGGCATAGCGATAGCCGTCGCCATGACCGAGCTCTTTCATGAGCGACGTAGGCGCATTACGCAAATGCATGGGAACTGGCGCATCTGAGGTCTTGCGCGCCAGTGCTTTGGCTTCGTTAAATGCCATATAAACCGCATTACTTTTTGCAGCTAACGCGCAATATACCGCAGCCTGCGCAATAGCGCGTTCACCCTCTGCTGGTCCCACTCGGTGAAATGTATCCCATGCATTAATACAGAGCTGCATAGCCCTTGGGTCCGCGTTGCCAATATCTTCCGACGCGATAGCTAGAAGACGTCTTCCCACATATAGCGCGTCTCCCCCGCCATCAAGAATTCTTGCGTACCAGTAAAGGGCTGCGTCTGGATCTGAGCCTCTAACAGATTTATGAAAGGCTGATATCAGATCGTAGAAGGTATCGCCTTTATTGTCGTAGCTTGCAACTTTCTCGCCTACCGCATGCTCAACATCGCTAACGGTTATTTCGTTTTCTCCGGTGAAGTCCGCAGCTAGTTCCAAATACGTGAGAAGACGGCGTGCGTCGCCGCCACTTAAATCTATGAGCGCGTTTCTGGCAGTTTCTTCAATGCCAAGGGCTCTATCGCCCAAGCCTTTTTCACTGTCACTCAGTGCTCTATCAACTAATTCAGACAGCGCGTCTTGTTCAAGTGTCTTTAGCACGTAAACGCGAACTCGAGATAACAGCGCTTTGTTTAATTCAAACGACGGGTTCTCTGTCGTTGCGCCAATAAAGGTAACCACACCTGATTCCACAAATGGCAAAAACGCATCTTGCTGGCTTTTGTTGAACCTGTGAACTTCATCTACAAAAAGCAGCGTTCGCTGATTATATCGGGCGTTCTCTTCAGCTGTGTCCATAGCGGCTCTGATATCTTTAACCCCAGAAGTAACGGCTGAGATCCGCAAAACAGACGCATTAGTGTACTGTGCGATAAGTTCAGCGAGGGTGGTTTTGCCCGTTCCGGGCGGCCCCCACAAGATCATAGAGTGGCAGTGGCCCGCCTCTAACATTTTACGAAGCGGTTTGCCCTCGCCAAGTAAATGTTCCTGTCCGCTGTACTCGTCTATGGTAACTGGGCGCATCCGCGCCGCTAGGGGCGCAAATTCTTGATTAACGCTGGTCATCAACTATGAAGCTATCTGGAATATCAACTGAAAAGGTGTCGGCGGGTACTGGAAAGCGTGTTTCAATATTATTAAACACTAGCGTGCTGATTTGCTGTTGCGCATCAAGCATATTAAGCGAAGTAAGTTCATCATCTTGATTGAACGTTAATGTAAGCGTGACAATTTGACCGCCTTCTTCTTTTGGTGTTATCTGAAAACTTTGCAAGGAAGTACCATTGTTGATGTCAGTGGCCGAATTCTCGGTAGATATGCCACTACTCATCTGGTTGATAGAAAATTTAGACCACGTTGCTTCATCCGTAGAGGTAAGCAAAACGATAGGGTTGTCTTTAATCGCGTTGGCTTGTGATAGCACGGTTACTTGTTCTACGAAAGTATCTACATTCCACACTGCTTCGCCATCTGCCACCAACAGGGTTTCATCAGGAAATGTGGTTTCCCAGCGCAATTTATTAGGGCGAGTCATGGTTAACGTACCCTGCGCCTCGTGCACCACATTTTGCTGGGCGTCTACCACTGTTTGGTCGAAGCCAGCACGAAACTGTTTCATACCGCTTAACAAAGCTTGCAGCGACGAGCTGATATCGTCATTCTTGCTGCCTGTAGCGTCAGCACTAACGGAGTCTTCACTAGCACTATCTGCTATTACTATGTTTGCTGCGTTAAGCTCTACAGCCGCATTGGCAGAATTAATTGCTAAACCCGCTGCCGATAGTGCACCTACAAAAAATGTGTTAATAAAATAAACCGAAACTGCTTTATTCATTTATTCAATCCATTCGTTATTCTTTGTGGGGCGGCGGTGCAAGCACCTCACGGTTTCCGTTATGCCCCTGTGCACTTACGACACCACTCATTTCCATTTGTTCAACTAAGCGCGCTGCGCGGTTGTAACCAATTCTAAATTTACGCTGCACGCTTGAGACACTCGCACGACGCGTTTCGGTAACAAATGCAACGGCTTCATCGTAGAATGCATCAAATTCTTGGTCTTCGCCCTCGGGCTGCTCACCTGGCAATAGTACCTCAGCGGTTGCTTCTCCGTTAAGAATTTCGTCAATGTACTCTGGCTCACCACGTTTCTGCCAGTCTGCCACTACCGCATGTACTTCGTGATCATCCACAAACGCACCGTGAACACGGGTAGGTACTGGGCTTCCAGGTGGAAGGTAAAGCATATCACCCATACCTAACAAAGTTTCGGCGCCCTGTTGGTCGAGGATAGTCCTTGAGTCTATTTTGCTTGAAACCTGGAATGCACAACGGGTCGGGATGTTCGCTTTAATCAAACCGGTGATAACGTCTACAGACGGACGCTGGGTAGCTAGAATAAGGTGTATGCCTGCCGCACGCGCTTTTTGAGCAATACGCGCAATAAGTTCTTCCACTTTCTTGCCCACAATCATCATCATGTCGGCAAATTCATCCACTACCACAACAATAGCTGGAAGTTTTTCTAAGTCTGGCGCTTCGGCATCCATACTTTCTTCATTCTTCCAAAGCGGATCTTTAATTGGCGTGCCGTTAGCAATGGCTTCTTCTACCTTAGCGTTATAACCTTTGAGGTTACGCACACCAAGGGCGCTCATTAAGCGATAACGGCGTTCCATTTCACCTACACACCATCGAAGTGCATTGGCAGCCTCTTTCATGTCGGTTACAACCTCAGAAAGCAAGTGCGGTATACCTTCATACACCGAAAGCTCAAGCATTTTAGGGTCTATCATGATCATGCGAACGTCTTCTGGCGTGCTTTTATAGAGCAAACTTAAAATCATTACGTTCACACCCACAGATTTACCTGAACCTGTAGTACCAGCAACTAGAAGGTGAGGCATTTTAGCTAAATCAACCACTACTGGCTGACCAGAAATATCTGCACCTAACACCATGGTTAAAGGCGATTTATTAGACTGGAACGTATCGCAGCTAATTACTTCGCTTAAACGCACCATTTCACGTTTTTTGTTAGGGAGTTCTAGCCCAATCACCGACTTACCTGGGATAACTTCTACCACCCGAACTGAAATAGCTGACATAGCACGGGCTAAGTCTTTTGATAAACCTGTAATTTTGCTTACTTTCACACCAGGCGCTAAGTCAAGCTCAAAGCGCGTAATTACTGGCCCTGGGTACACGCCCACTACCGTTGCTTCAATATTAAAGTCCGCCAACTTCTCTTCAACCAATCGAGAAATGCCTTCAATTTCTTCTGGTGTTAACGGGTTTTCATGTTTGTCAGCACGTTCAAGCAAATCAAACGACGGCATAGGTGGCAAATCAGGGTCAACCTCACCCGGTTTCGCTTTAACCGGTTTAGCACCAAGTGCTGCGGGCGCAAATGCTTGGGTGCTTTCTTGGCTCGCTGTTTGTGCCTGTTCTGTTTGTGAGTGCGCCGTTTGTGCCTGTGCTGCAGGCACTGATGAGTCGCTAACACTTACCGAAGGCGCAGGCTTACTTCCCGTCTCATAAGGCAAGTCTTCGTCAAATTCTTCTAGCTCGTCAAAGTTTATATGGGGGCTTTGCTGAGCCTGAGGCTCACTTCGGGTATTTTCACTTTCTGACGACACTGGCTCATCTTGGTTAGATTTACCTAACCCTGATTTATCTTTAAAGCTACCCGTTACGGCATTGCGCATACCTGATAGTGAAAATGCTGACTTCTTGGTCTCAGGTTCTCTTTCGCCCGCGTTTGAAAGCGCTTCATCGCTTTGCAAGTCTTCGCTATCTTGCGTCGACTTACCTTCAGTTTGCGCGCTCTCGCCGCCATCATAAGTATAAAGCGGTGGTTCATTGTCAAGTTCATCAATACTGAAAGAAGGTTCATTGCGAGTCGGTGTGACTCTCTGCGTAGGCGTTTGCTGTGGCTGTTTCTGAACTTGTGTGGAAGCAGCTAGGGGCTCTGCTCGCATACTGGTAATATCCAGCTCTGCTGTGTCGGTACTTTCCTGGTTTGAAGATTTGTTGGCCAGCGCCAAACGTGGCATTTCAAGTGCCAATAGTCGTTGTGGTGCAGACAGGGTTTTGCGCCCCAACCACAGCGTACCTTCCCCCAATCTGTCGATAATAGTAAGCCAGCTTATACCCGTTAAAAGTGTGAAGCCAGTACAGAAAAAGCAAAGTAGCAATAAGATTGTACCGGCGGTATTAAAATACGGTATGAGCGCTGAACTAATCACATCTCCAACAAAGCCGCCGGCTGAAAAGTTATAAATATCGTCAAAATTGATACTGGCGATGCCCGTTGCGCCAAGAGCCATTAATAACCCACCGATAATTCTCAACCCAATGGTGAGATAGTCGAATTCGTCCAGTTCTTTAATATGCTGGAAAAGAAACCATCCTAAGAATGCAGATCCAAATGGGAGTAAATAAGCAAGAAAACCAAATGAAAACAGTAATAAATCTGCAACCCATGCCCCAGTTGCGCCAACCCAGTTGTGAATGTCTAATTGTAAACCAGCCTGACTCCAACCTGGGTCGCCCGGATGAAAAGATACTAGTGCCAGCAATAAGAAAAAAGCGAAAACACAGGCGATAATCATGCCTGCTTCCCACACTCGCTGAACCCCTGTTAATCGCGCCATAACCCTAAAGAACCTTCAATTTCTATCGCATGTAGTTTTATATGGACTAATGGTCTTAGTCTATACGTACTATCTTTGCGCTAAACGCTACAAAGAGCTTAGCGAACTCTTTGCAATCCCTACATAATTATTATTTGAGTAATTTTAGTAAGTAGCTGAACCTAATAAAAAACTATAAAAAAGCTCCCCTACCCTATTGTATGTGAACCGCCACAATCCCTTCGTTGCACACAAACACTGTATTTTTGCACAGCCTACCATAAAAACACACAATTGAGCCATGCTTTCATTACTTCAAATTAATGCGCAATGACGATGTGCTTTTTACTTCTTCCATCACTACATAGGTGCGAGACTCGCTTACACCCGGCAGGCGCAATAATGTATCTCCCAACAATTTTCTATAGCTGCCCATATCTGCAACTCGCGCTTTTAGTAAGAAGTCGAAATCTCCCGATACTAAGTGACACTCTTGTATATCGTCGTGCAGTTTTACCGCAGCAGAAAATTCTGCAAAGATATCCACCGATGTTTTGGTTAGTGTGATCTCAACGAATACGAGCATAGCTGCGCCTAGTTTTTCCGGATCAACGACAGCATGATAGCCTTTTATATAGCCCTGAGCCTCTAGCCTCTTAACTCTTTCTAAGCAAGGGCTTGGGCTTAAGCCAACCTCTTTAGCGAGTTCAACATTAGATATACGCCCGTTTTTCTGCAGCTGCACCAGTATATTCCTGTCTATTCGGTCAAGGTGTTTAGGCGTCTTTACCAACATATAAAATACCACTCAATCCATTTTTTAACGAATTATATGCCACAAAACCTTATTCTTCAGCAGATAGTTCGTTTTTTTATGACGTATACTCGCCAAATATGTTCAAGAGCTTTCAAGAGCGATTGCTACGAAGGTAAGTTCAACCAGAGCCACATAGAAGCTCATCGTAAAATTGAGGACAATACATGTTAGTTGGTGTACCAAAAGAAATTAAAAACCACGAATATCGTGTTGGCTTGACGCCAGCAGCAGTAAAAGAATTTGTTACTCACGGTCACAGTGTTCTTGTTGAAACTAATGCCGGTGATGCCATAGGTTTCACTGACGAAATGTATGTAGATGCCGGTGCTGCTATCGCTTCAACTGCTGAGCAAGTGTTTGCTGAAGCAGAAATGATTGTAAAAGTAAAAGAGCCCCAACCAAACGAATGTAAAATGCTTCGTAAAGGGCAAACACTTTACACTTACCTGCACTTGGCTCCCGATCCTACACAAACTAAGCTACTTGTAGAGTCAGGCGCTACCTGTATTGCTTATGAAACAGTCACTGACGACCGCGGTGGTCTTCCATTGCTTGCACCAATGAGTGAAGTGGCGGGCCGTATGTCAGTACAAGCTGGTGCGCATTATTTGGAAAAAGCACACGGTGGCAGCGGAACACTTCTTGGTGGCGTACCAGGCGTAGCGCCAGGCAAAGTACTAGTTATTGGTGGTGGTGTTGTAGGCACTAACGCTGCGAAAATGGCACTAGGTCTTGGCGCTGATGTCACCATTTTAGACCGTTCGCTTCCACGCCTTCGCCAGCTAGATGATATCTTTAACGGTCAAGTTAAAACGGTTTACTCTACGGTCGATGCTATCGAGCATTACTCTTCTAAAGCGGATCTTGTTGTTGGCGCAGTACTTATTCCTGGTGCAGCAGCGCCTAAGCTACTTACTCGTGAACAAATTAAGGCGATGAAGCCTGGCTCTGTGCTTGTAGATGTTGCTATTGACCAAGGTGGCTGTTTTGAAACATCTAAAGCCACTACGCACCAAGACCCAGTTTACGTTGTTGATGACGTGGTTCACTACTGTGTGGCAAACATGCCAGGCGGTGTTGCGCGCACCTCTACTATGGCGCTTAACAATGCGACCTTGCCATTTGGTTTGGCTCTGGCAAACAAAGGCCCAGCCAAAGCAATGTTAGAAGACAAGCACTTGCTAAACGGCTTGAACGTTCACGAAGGTAAAGTAACCTATAAAGCGGTAGTTGATGCGCTAGGTGAAGAACTTGGCTTAACTTATACGCCAGCTGAAGTAGCGCTTAAAGGCGAATAAGACATATTATTCACAGAGCGGTAAGTTGCTCTTGTATATAACAAGCCCTTAAAAAGTGGGCTTATTAAAAAGCTCGGTATGTGAACACCACATCCGAGCTTTTTTATTAGAACGTTTATAAACGACTTAAAGTTAAGCTAATTGCTCCAATACTTTATATGCCTAACGCATCCAGTGACTAGCCATACAGCGCCTATTACACAAAATGTTTCTTAAGTAGCGCTATCCGTTTATAGAAGAGTTTACGGCTTTTAGCACCGCAATTGGGTCCTCTGCTTTTGTGATAGGTCGCCCCATCACTAAATAGCTCACCCCCGCTTTTATAGCATCAGGGGGAGTCATAACACGTTTTTGATCACCGGCGTCTGCACCTACAGGGCGAATTCCCGGCGTAACTAATAAAAAATCATCGCTATGTTTTTCGCGTAACGCGCTGGCTTCCTGCGCTGAACAAACAATGCCGTCTAGCCCTGCTTTTTCCGTTAACGCGGCTAAACGCAATACTTGTTGTTCAGGCGTTACACCGCTTACCACATCAGCAAGCTGCGCTTCGTCCATACTGGTAAGCACGGTAACCGCAATAAGCTTAGTTTGAGGGTTTGTACTTGAAGCAATCGCATCTTTAGCCGCTTGCATCATAGGTAGGCCACCCGAAGCATGTACGTTTACCATCCATACACCTTGTTCCGCCGCTGCTTTGCAAGCTTTTGCAACCGTATTTGGAATGTCATGGAATTTTAGATCCAAGAAAACGTCAAAGTCTTTAGCGATCAGCGCTTTTACGAATTCCGGTCCAAATAAGGTGAACATCTCCTTGCCCACTTTTAGCTTGCATAAGCTTGAATCTAATTTATCAACAAACGCCAATGCAGTATCTTTATTGTCATAGTCTAATGCAACAATAACGCGTGGGTCATGCATGTTCTTTTATTCTCCGTCTAGCCCTTTGATAGGTTTTACTACGCCCCACTTTTTACAACTCGGGCACAGCCAATATAATTTTCGACCTGAAAAGCCACAGCTACCACAACGATATTTCGGGCGCTGCAACATTTGCTTTTCCACTAACTCTTTAAGTAAACGTAAGCTATCAGCCGTGGTTTTATCCGAAAGCTGGTCAATATAAAGCCCCATTAGGGTTTTGAAACCACGCATAGTCGGACGTTTGCGAAGCTGTTCTAGAAGATATTCTGCGGCTTGGGCCGTCTCACCGCGCTTCAGTAAAACATCAACCATGGCCAAGTAAGATGTGGCGCACTCTTGCCAATGTGCTTCTAAATTTTTCTGGAAGCTGTCCCAGTCATCGGTTTCTTCTGCGATTTTTTCAAGGCTCGGCACCGCTTCGCTGAACCAATTAATATCGCGCTCTGCTACTTGAGTAAAATAGGCATTCGCGTCAGTGAATCGTTTTTGATTAAGCGCAATATCCCCCAACATTAGCCAGGGTCTTACGGCATGTTCATCTGCGTTAACCGCTTTCTGTAACAGCGTTAATGCGGCGCCCTGACTTTCATTCTTTAATTCAACAGATGCTTGTTCACAATAAAAGTGAGCAAGACGTTCGCACAGGTCGTCATTATCACCATGACATTGCACCATGCGCTCCGCTAACTCTATGGCTCGTTCCCACTCTTTCGTGGTCTGGTAGATACTGAAAAGTTGCTGTTGAGCTACAAGGTAGTGTTTATCGCTGTTAAGCAGTTGAAGAAAGGCATTTTCCGCGCGCTCTAGAAAACCGGCTTGCGTATAGTCGTGACCAAGCTCCCTCAGCGCGTTTTCTCGTTGTGCTGGTTGCAGTTCATCGCGACTCACTAAATTTTGATGTACTTTAATAGCGCGATCTATTTCGCCGCGATGGCGGAAAAAGCTACCCATTGCAATATGGGTTTCAACCGTGTCGCTATTCACGTTGATCATTTTGATTAACGTATCAACGGCCTTATCAGGCTGGTCTGATAGAAGAAAGTTAAGGCCTTTATAATAATGCTTAGATAGGATACTTGATTGTTTTCGCTGCGCTTGCCGGACACTATTGCGCCCCATTATCCAACCATACCCTGCCGCAACAGGTAAAAGGAGAAACAGCAGTTCGAGCATTAGTGGTCTTGTTCCAAACTCTGTATTTTAGATTTAGCAGACATTAACTGAACGCGTAATTTTAACCAGCTCATAAGCATTACTAGAATACCGATACCCACGCCTATCGAGAGCGTTATCGCTATTAATGTTGATAAACGCAGATTCGCCTGAGCAATTAAATAATTAACTGTAACTTGCGATTCATTTTGAGAGCCAATAACAAACGCAATGGCAAGAAGCACCAAAATAATGAGAAACGCTAGGATCCCTTTCAACACTCAACCCTTTTTTATTGATTTATTTGCAAGAATAGCAAAATGCTAAAAGAGATAACACTAAAAGAATGTTGGATTTTAGGCAGCGCCCTCACTTTCAAGCTCATGACGCTGAGGTTTAGCTATGAGGTTTTCTACCACCAAGTCATGATGCAATGCCGACATATTTGTTATAAAAATGCAGTGCGTATAACCGGCCTGCATGGTTTCGAGCTTGTCATACATGGCTTTATCTAGTTTTGAAAGCTGTGCCAGACGCTTTTTGGTCAACGGCGTAATAGCCCCGTGGCAGCGTACTGCGGTAACGTCAGTAGCACTTAGCTGAATTTTTTCTTCATCTAACTGGCTTTTGATTTGCGTGCGAAGTTTAGAGAACAAGAAGTCTCGTTCTTTTATGTACACCAAACGGTTGTCGCTTTTTCTCACGCAATGGACCACTAATGCTTGTTCGGAGGTTTCTTTAAACATGGCTTCTAATATTTGGGATTTAGGCTTTGCCTGTCCTTTGTCTGCAAAAAAGCCGTGCAGCGGAATAATATTTTGGGTACGAGAAAACGGGTAAAGGTCGTCAGATGCATCGCTTTGATAGACGGTTTTTAACCGGTCGAGGGTAAAACGATTCATTACGCAAAGCACTGATAACGAAGGCATGTGCCTAACGGCGAGTTCCCAAATATAACGATGTGTGGAACGCTGAATACGAGCAATATCTCTCACTTTAAAATAAGCGGTATTTTCTTCAACCATATGATCGACGTTAGAGCTCACTTTAGCTTTACGTGTGTCCTCAACAAGGCATAGCCTAACCACACCAGTTTCAGCCTGGTAATGGACAACTTTATATTTTTCGCCCTTAATTTTCAGTTCCGGCACGGAGACGCGTATTTCTTTTTGCAGGTCGCTATGAGGCGCAACTGTCAATTTCATACCGCTGCCACTTAAGTCGGCAACCCTAGCATTTAGAGAGGTAAGTAAGCCTACTTTAATAGAAGCAGGTTTATCGATAACATAGCGGGTTTCACTCCGCCTATCTAAATCTTCTTCCATGACATAATCTATGCGCCAATTATTACCGCTGGCTTTTAACGTTTTAGACAAAGGCTTAAAGTCACATTTTGCAGAAAGCGTTAAATTTGTTAGGTAGGAAGAAACATCTTTGCAGTATAAAACGTGGGAGATCTGGCCAAGCTGCTCAAACTCCTTACTCGCAATATCGTGAATAGCAAAGGCCTTTTGCTTATCTTCACGAGTCACACTATCTAGACGACAGTGGGTACATATAAAGTCGCCACTTTTGGCAAGCAAATATACGAGTGCATTAAGTTGCTTAAGATCGAGAAGCTGTCTGTGTGTAGCGGTTATCTGTACGTTACCATTTTTAGTTTTGATATTACCGTGGAAAACATACGCTTCGTTATACTTTCGCAGTTCATCAACTAATGTGGCGAAAATAGGCTTATCTTGCAAACTTGCTAGTAGTTTTTCTGCATTATTGTGTTCAACATTCGCCTTAGTAAAAAGTGCAATAACCGGTTTGAGCGATTGCTTTTCAGGTGCCAGAAAAACAGGAAGCCATGGGCTATTTTCTAGAATGCGGTCGCGCTCAAGTTCTTGCATGGCGCGCTCTATCTCTAAATCACGTTGTAGCGGTTGCTTGTATGAAGTTACTGCTACATAGCGTTTTAGCGTTGCAAGAAAGCTTTTATCCACGTCGCTTTGAAAGTTAAACGTCGTCTCGTATTTTCCCAAATGCTTATTGTATTTCACAGACTCTAATTCGAGTGTAATTTCAGTGGGCTCTTTGGTCAGGCCTTTAACTTCGGGAATAGTAAACGTAATAATATCGCCAGTAGAAGCATTGGGCGGTCTTTTTGTCTCTAATGCAATGCCTTTGTGCGACATAGAGCTTATAGAGCAATGCCGGCCTTTTTCAAATTCAGGAGAAGATAAAGTAAAGTTTGGGCGAATGGCAATGTCATCGCCAAAGTCGATATCGGTGAACGACTGACTCTCAACGTTGAACGCATCAACGATCTTTTTAAACTGCTCTTTTTTTATCTGGTTTTGGTAGAAGTCTGAGTTCATTACTGACTCAAACACACCTACAGTATACCTGTCTTGATAGAGTGACGTTTCGTTTTTAAGGATTTGCGCCCCTACCTTATCAAGACGCATTTGTACACCGAAGTGCTTAAATTTCATGACTGGGAACTGGGCAAAAGCAGAATTGTCGGCAGGTGCATCAGTCAACGACGTTAACCGAACAACCTCTTCTTTCACGACCTTGCGAACACTACTAGGCAAACGCTTCGAAAACTTATTAACCCCTTCCAACAATCTATTTTGTTGTTCGTACGGAATTAACGCGCGAATGAGCGGCTGGTACTGTTTTATTATTGCTTGTTCATCGCCGGCTGACATTACTTCTATGTATACCGTTTATTATTATTCGAATAATATATAACCCTATTTGAGTCGGGGTCAATAGGTATTAAAAATTAAACAAAAGTATATCGGAGTATCCGTGTATTTAAGACAGAAAATAGATTGGAAATAAGAGAAGCCGACCCGAAATTAATCGACAGGTACAAAAAAGCCGCTTTTCAGCGGCTTTTACAATGCATTATGCGATTGAGGCGTCTACCCTTTCGCGAAGCTCTTTACCAGGCTTAAAGTGCGGTACATATTTACCGTCAAGTTTCACTGTCTCACCCGTTTTTGGGTTTCTACCTACACGTGGAGCGCGGTAGTGAAGAGAGAAACTGCCAAAGCCTCTAATTTCAATACGCTCACCCTTTTGAAGAGTTTGCGCCATTTGCTCTAGAAGTTCTTTTATCGCCAGCTCGAGTTCCTTCGCCGGAATATGACGCGCTTGATCCGCGAGCCGTTCAATTAATTCAGACTTGGTCATGCTTAACCTCATTGTCAATATTATTGTTTAAACAGCTATCGCGAATTGGGTGTGCATCTGCACACCCACAAAAGCATTATTCGCCTTTAGCAGCTTTAAATGCTTCTGCCATCGCGTTAGCGAAACCAACATCTTCTTGCTGGTTAACTTTATCGATAGCTTCTTTTTCGTCAGCCTGATCTTTCGCTTTAACAGATAGGTTAACAGTGCGGTTCTTACGGTCAACGCCCATGAACTTCGCTTCAATGCTATCACCAACGCTTGCTACTTCTGTTGCGTCTTCAACACGCTCTACAGCAAGATCTGCAACGCGGATGTAGCCGTCAACTTCTTCAGCTAGGTTTACAGTAACGCCTTTCGCATCAACTGCTGTTACTGTACCAGTAACGATAGCACCTTTCTTGTTATCTGTCAGATACTTGTTGAAAGGATCTTCTTCGATTTGCTTAACGCCAAGAGAGATACGCTCACGCTCTGGGTCGACTTGAAGTACAACTGCAGAGATTTCGTCGCCTTTCTTGTAGTCGCGAACCGCGTCTTCACCAGACTTGTTCCAGCTGATGTCAGAAAGGTGAACTAGACCGTCGATGCCGCCGTCAAGACCGATGAAGATACCGAAGTCAGTGATTGACTTGATCTTACCAGACACTTTGTCACCTTTTTCGTGTGACTCAGCAAATGTTTCCCAAGGGTTAGCAATGCACTGCTTAAGACCTAGAGAAATACGACGACGCTCTTCGTCAATTTCAAGAACCATTACATCTACAGTGTCACCTAGGTTAACAACTTTAGATGGGTGGATGTTCTTGTTAGTCCAATCCATTTCAGAAACGTGTACAAGACCTTCAACGCCGTCTTCGATTTCAACGAAGCAGCCGTAGTCAGTAAGGTTAGTAACCTGACCGTTGATCTTAGTACCTTCTGGGTAACGAGAAGCAATTTCTTGCCATGGATCGTTGCCCATTTGCTTCATACCAAGAGAAACACGCTGCTTTTCTTTGTCGAACTTAAGTACTTTAACGTTGATTTCGTCACCAACATTCACGATTTCACTTGGGTGCTTAACGCGCTTCCAAGCCATATCAGTGATGTGTAGAAGACCGTCTACGCCACCAAGGTCAACGAACGCACCGTAATCGGTAAGGTTCTTAACGATACCCTTGATTTCATGACCTTCTTCAAGGTTAGCAAGAAGCGTTTCGCGCTCTGCGCTGCTTTCCGCTTCGATAACTGCACGACGAGAAACAACAACGTTGTTACGCTTAGCGTCAAGCTTGATAACTTTGAATTCAAGCTCTTTGCCTTCAAGGTGCGTAGTGTCACGTACTGGACGTACGTCAACAAGAGAACCAGGAAGGAACGCGCGTACACTGTTAACTTCAACAGTGAAACCGCCTTTAACTTTACCGTTGATAACGCCTTTGATAGTAGCTTTATCTTCGTAAGCTTTTTCCAGCTCAACCCACGCTTCGTGACGCTTCGCTTTTTCGCGAGAAAGGATAGTTTCACCGAAACCATCTTCAACTGCATCTAGTGCTACGTCTACTTGGTCACCGATAGCGATTTCTAGTTCGCCTTCAGCGTTTTTGAATTGGTCAGCTGGGATAGCACTTTCTGATTTCAAGCCTGCATCAACAAGAACGATGTCTTTGTCGATAGAAACAACAGTACCTTTTACAATTGAACCAGGACGTGTTTCTAGTTCTTGTAAGCTTTCTTCAAAAAGTTGTGCAAAATTTTCAGTCATAAGTCTCAAATAACTTTTAAGTTGATATCCACGCTTCTTATCCGGATAACGCGGGGTTATTAAAATTAGTCGCCACTTCCTGTAGCAACACTGCTTTGGATGCGATCAGCTCTCGTCATTAAAGGCGTGAGGAAATAATATCCATCGCTTTTTCAAAGACTTGGTCAATATCCAAGTCCGTTGAATCTATAATTACTGCATCTTGTGCCGGTACCAAAGGAGCCACTGCACGCTGTGTATCGCGCTCGTCTCTTGCCTTGATATCGGTTAAAAGGCGCGCAATATTAACATCCATGCCCTTTGCTTTCAACTGGCTATAGCGGCGTTCTGCACGGGCTTCTGCGCTTGCTGTAAGGAAAATCTTTACAGGCGCTTCGGGAAATACCACTGTACCCATGTCGCGACCGTCGGCAACAAGACCAGGATCTTGTTGGAAAGCACGCTGTCTGCGAAGTAGTGCTTCGCGAACCCGGGGTAATGCTGCAACTTTTGATGCCACAGCGCCAACTTCTTCAGTGCGAATATCGTCAGTAACGTCTTCGCCTTCTAAGATAATGCGAGTGGTATCGCCATTCGTCTCGAAACTAACATCAAGACCGGTTGCTAGAGGAACAACACATTCTTCATCATCACACGGAAGGTCGTGGTGAAGTGCAGCAACTGCTAATACGCGGTAAATTGCACCGCTATCTAGAAAGTGCCACCCTAATTTTTTTGCCAGCAAGCTACTTAATGTACCTTTGCCTGCACCACTAGGACCGTCAACCGTGACTACGGGTGTGGAATGCATACCTGCTCCATCGTTTAAATTACTAAAAATCGAGCGCAATTATACGCTTTAGTGAGAGATAAGCAATGCCGCCTCTTAGTGACGGCATTGTACATTAGGATAAATCTGATTCAGATCAACGAAGCAACTAAAGAGTTAACCTACGTAGCCCTTCATTAACCTGTGACTTATTTATACAAGGCTTTTACGCGCTATATAAAGTTTTAAAGCGGGTAAAATAGTCGGGGAAGGTTTTACGTGTACAACCCGGGTCGTTAATTGTTACCGGGGTATCGCTTAATGCAACTAGAGAAAAGCACATTGCAATACGGTGGTCGTTATACGTGTCTATCTCAGCATGTTTTAGCGAGTCAGTCGGCCATACTTTAATATAGTCATACCCTTCTTCCACTTTCGCGCCCAACTTTTGAAGCTCGGTGGCCATAGCCGCAAGACGGTCTGTTTCCTTAACACGCCAGTTATAAATATTAGTCATGGTAGTTGGACCTTCAGCAAACAATGCCGTAGTCGCGATGGTCATGGCCGCATCTGGAATATGGTTCATATCCATGTTCACGCCTTTAAGCGGCGCACCCGTTATTTCAACATACTCATCGTTCCAAACCACCGTTGCACCCATGGCCTCAAGCACATCAGCAAAACGAATGTCACCTTGAATGCTGTTTTGGCCAATTCCGGTTACGCGTACCGTTCCACCTTTAATGGCACCGGCTGCAAGGAAGTAAGATGCTGACGATGCATCGCCTTCAACCATAAATTTACCCGGCGCAATGTACATGGCGTCACCAGAAACCGTAAATGTTTGGTAGTTGTCGTTTTCAACAGTAACGCCAAACTTTTCCATGGTATCTAGCGTGATATCAATATAAGGCTTAGAGACCAACTCACCTTTTATACGAATAGTCACATCACCTGAAAATAATGGTGCAGCCATTAAAAGCGCAGTCAAGAATTGGCTAGATACACTGCCGTCCACCGACATTTCACCGCCGTTTAAAGTCTTACCTTTAATTTGTAGCGGTGGGTAACCTTCATTTTTAAGGTAAGTTACTTCAGCATCGGCTTCGCGTAGCGCATCGACTAAGTCGCCAATTGGACGCTCTTCCATGCGCGGTTCACCGGTAAGTACCGTATCAACGTTACTTGCAGCAAGTGCAGCGCACAAAGGACGCATTGCTGTACCCGCATTACCCAAGAAAAGCTCAAGTGGCTCTGCTACGTTGAATGCGCCTCCGTTACCTTGTACAACGCATTGCGTTTTGTCTTCGCTCAAGCGATAGTTAATGCCTAACTTAGTAAGTGCATTGAGCATATGCTCAATATCTTCGCTATCAAGCAAGTTAGTTAATTCAGTTTCACCTTCAGCTAACGCGGCTAGCAGTAGTGCGCGGTTAGACAGACTTTTTGAGCCAGGTACATTGACCTCTCCCGATACTTTTGCAATCGGGTCTAATGTTAACTGCTCCATTTTATCCATTCACTCTTTCAAATTCGCGCATAAATTCAACTAGCGCAACAATGCCCTCTACTGGCATTGCATTATAAATACTGGCACGCATGCCCCCTACTGAACGATGCCCTTTAAGAGCAAGTAACCCTGCTTCTTGTGACTGTTTAAGGAACAATCCGTCAAGTTCAGCATTGGCTAAATGAAACGGCACGTTCATTTTTGAACGGTTGTCAGGGTGAACTTTACTTGAATAGAAGTCAGAGCTGTCGATAGCTGAATACAATAACGCCGCTTTTTCAGCATTGCGTTTAGCCATAGCGTCAACGCCGCCCATATCTTTAAGCCATTCAAATACAAGCCCCGCTAAGTACCAAGAGAACGTTGGCGGTGTGTTGTACATAGAGTCAGACTTTGCCGCTAATGCATAATCGAAGATAGACGGCGTTTCTTTACGTGCTTTGCCAACCAGGTCTTCGCGAACAATAACAACTGATAAGCCGCTTGGGCCGATATTCTTTTGTGCCCCAGCGTATATAACGCCATGCTTTGCTACATCTAACGGCTGTGACAATATAGTCGAAGACATATCAGAAACCAGCGGAACCTTGCCCGACTCTGGTAGCCAATCAAAAGCGATTCCGTCTACCGTTTCGTTTGGACAAAAGTGATAGTAGGCCGCGGATTGATCGATGTCGCTAAGAGCAGGCTTGGCGATGTAGTGAAGCCCGTCCTTTTCTGTAACGTCGCCCACTACTACCGCATTATTGTATTTATTCGCTTCACTCACCGCACCTTTTGACCAAGAGCCGCTCACTAAGTGAAGGCTGGTATCACCGGCGGATGATAAATTAAGGGGAACTGCAGCAAATTGCCCGCGTCCACCACCGTGTGTGAAAAGCACATGGTAGTTAGATGGCACAGATAGCAAGTCACGCAAATCCTGCTCTGCTTTTGCGGCTATCTCAATGAAGTCTTTACCACGATGGCTTACTTCCATTACAGAACAGCCTAAATCGCGCCAATTTGTAAATTCTGATTGTGCCTTTTCCATCACTTCTTTAGGAAGCATGGCCGGCCCAGCACTAAAGTTAAAAACCTCTTTCATTGCGTTTTTCAACACCTGTAGATAAGTACCGTTCAACCCGCTTTATCACAAACATTTTGCGGGTCTATTAGGTAAACAAGCGGCAAAAGCCGCTTGTTTGAAAGAACACTGATAATGCGCATGGCCTATGCCTGCGCGCTATCCCTACTCTTCTGTCGTTGAGCTATCACCGTCTTCTGCAGTGTTTTCTTGCTCTTGAACAGCAGTTTCTGCTTGTTCTGGCGCATCTTCTGAAATGATTGGGTTACCGTCCTCATCGAGTTCCTGTAACTCTGCCACTTCTTCAATACGCTGTAACCCTACAACATGCTCGCCTTCTACTGTGCGTATTAAGCGAACGCCCTGTGTGTTACGGCCTACTACTGACACTTCGCCTACACGGGTACGAACCAGTGTGCCTTGGTCACTAATAAGCATAATTTCATTGGTTTCGTCTACCTGCACAGCCCCAACTACTTTACCATTACGCTCAGACACCTTAATTGACACAACACCTTGTGTCGCACGGCTCTTCGCAGGGTAATCTTCAAGCGGAGTACGCTTACCGAAACCATTCTCTGTTGCTGTCAGGATTGGGCCGTCGCCTTTAGGAACAATTAGTGATACCACTTTTTGTCCATCTTGAAGACGAATACCGCGAACACCTGTTGCCGTTCTTCCCATTGGACGAAGTGCCAGAAGCTCTTCACCCGTCTCTGGATCACGCTTAACTTCACCGGTTTCGCTGTCGCGAAGCTTCTCGTTAAAGCGAACTACTTTACCCGCGTCAGAGAACAACATGATGTCGTCATCACCGTGGGTAATATCAACACCAATTAGCTCATCACCTTCATTTAGGTTAACAGCGATAATACCGCTTGAACGAGGGCGAGAGTATAGGCTTAGGTCAGTCTTCTTGACGGTACCGTTTGCCGTTGCCATAAGCACAAACTTGCCTTCTTCGAATTCTTTAATAGGAAGAATAGCAGTAATGCGTTCATTATCTTCTAGCGGCAGTATGTTCACAATCGGACGTCCGCGCGCATTTCGGCTAGCGAACGGCAATTGATACACTTTCAACCAGTATAAGCGACCACGGGTAGAGAAGCACAATATGTGATCGTGCGTATTCGCAACAAGAAGCTTTTCGATGAAGTCTTCATCTTTCATCTTGGTTGCAGATTTACCGCGACCACCACGACGTTGTGCTTCGTAGTCTGTAAGCTTTTGATACTTCACATAACCTTCGCGAGAAAGCGTTACAACAACGTCTTCTTGCTCGATTAGATCTTCAATATCAATATCGTGGCTTGCAGCGGTAATTTCAGTACGACGCTCGTCACCAAACTCATCGCGAACTTTTTCAAGTTCTTCTTGAATCACTTCCATCAAACGCTCTGGGCTATTAAGGATGTGAAGAAGTTCTGCGATTAGCTCTAGAAGTTGCTTGTATTCTTCAAGGATCTTCTCGTGCTCAAGGCCCGTTAGCTTGTGTAAGCGTAGGTCAAGAATCGCTTGTGCTTGTTGCTCGGTAAGATAGTACTTGCCATCACGAATACCAAATTCCGGCATTAGCCAGTCTGGACGCGCTGCGTCATCGCCTGCGCGCTCAAGCATTTGCGCTACGTCACCTAAGTCCCAACCTTGTGCCACAAGCGATTTCTTGGCATCTGCAGGGCTTTGCGAGGCTTTTATCAACTCAATAATAGGGTCGATATTAGCAAGGGCAATTGCCAAACCTTCAAGGATGTGGGCGCGATCACGGGCTTTGCGTAGCTCAAATACAGTACGGCGTGTTACCACTTCACGACGATGAAGAATAAAGGCTTCAAGCGTTTCTTTGAGGTTAAATACTTTAGGCTGGCCATTGTCTAGCGCAACCATATTTATACCGAATACCGTTTGAAGCTGGGTGTTGGCATATAAATGATTAAGTAAAACTTCGGCAGACTCGCTTCGTTTTACCTCAATAACAATCCGCATACCGTCTTTATCAGACTCGTCACGAAGTGCCGAAACCCCTTCAATACGTTTTTCTTTTACCAGTTCAGCGATCTTTTCAATAAGACGAGCTTTATTTACTTGGTAAGGGATCTCGTTAACAACGATAGTTTCTTTACCGTTGTTGTCGGTCTCTATTTCGGCCTTAGCACGAAGATAAATCTTACCGCGACCAGTGCGGTAAGCATCTTCAATACCTTTACGACCACTGATCATCGCCGCGGTTGGGAAATCAGGGCCAGGAATATGGGTCATCAGATCATCAATGGTAATTGATGGATCTTGAATTAAAGCAACACAGCCGTTGATCACTTCAGTTAGATTGTGTGGCGGTATGTTTGTCGCCATACCAACTGCGATACCCGACGAACCGTTAACTAGAAGGTTTGGCACTTTAGTTGGCAATACTTCAGGGATAAATTCAGTACCATCGTAGTTAGGTACGAAATCAACGGTTTCTTTATCTAAATCGGCGAGTAACTCGTGCGCAATTTTCGCCATGCGAACTTCGGTATAACGCATCGCAGCGGCAGAATCGCCGTCTACAGAACCAAAGTTACCTTGACCGTCAACCAGCATATAGCGCAGTGAAAACGGTTGGGCCATACGAACGATAGTGTCGTATACCGCAGAGTCACCGTGAGGGTGATATTTACCAATTACGTCACCTACCACACGGGCAGATTTTTTGTATGGCTTGTTAAAATCGTTTTTCAGTTCGTTCATTGCGAACAGCACGCGACGGTGCACTGGCTTCAAGCCATCTCTTACGTCAGGCAAGGCTCGCCCGACAATAACGCTCATCGCGTAATCAAGGTACGAGTTCTTTAACTCTTCCTCAATATTAACGGGGAGGATTTCTTTAGCGTTATCAGACATAAACTGCTTAATCCCTTTATTTTGGTTTGTTCTGCGTTATCCAGCGCTTTACTTCACATCATTGTGAAAGCAAGGCATGGGAGCGCACTGTTATTATTATGTGGGTCATAATCGTGCTTCGAGTGTACCACTTGATGACAGATTTATGTAGCGCTTAATTACGCTTATTAATCAACTGAAAGGCAAGCGATTACTTTTCGCTCACCCCTTCATATAATTTAGCTAATTCTGTTTAAAAACAGTGAAACACAACCAGAATTTACGATATCTTAAAAAGAGATAGGTTAAGGACTGTTTTACTCATGACGAACGTCGATCAACACGAAATCAATAAATTCTCTGAACTTGCATCTCGCTGGTGGGATCCAGAGGGAGAATTTAAGCCACTGCATCTTATTAACCCACTTCGTTTAGACTTCATTAATCAACACAGCGAAGGGCTGTTTGACAAAAAGGTAGTCGATATTGGCTGTGGCGGTGGGATTCTCGCAGAATCTATGGCACGCGCTGGAGCTGTGGTAACGGGTTTAGATATGGCAGAAGCTTCATTAGAAGTTGCCAAGCTTCACGGCCTAGAGTCTGGAGTGAAAGTTGATTACGTCTGTTCAACGGCAGAAGCATTCGCCGAGGCAAACGCAGGTCAATTTGATGTAGTGACATGTATGGAAATGCTTGAGCATGTGCCCGACCCTGCATCTGTTGTTATGGCGTGCGCTAAATTAGTCAAGCCTGGTGGCCATGTCTTTTTCTCTACACTGAATAGAAACCTCAAGTCATATTTAATGGGGATCCTTGGCGCAGAATACATCCTTAGACTGGTTCCCAAGGGCACTCACGATCACGGTAAATTTATAAAGCCTTCTGAACTTATGGCGATGACGGATCAAGCTGGTTTACTTCCGCGCGACATGACTGGTTTGCACATGGACCCAATTTCCCAAGGTTTTTATCTTTCGTCTAATAATGTCGATGTTAACTACTTACTATATACAGTAGCGCAAAGTTAATTTAACACTATATATAGGGCTGCGGCGATATTTTAAACACCATATATCGTGTCTGTATAAAAATTGAATTCTAAGAATAAATTAATTTTTGCAGTTAAGATTTTAATTAAAACGCTTGCAATCCAGATATTTTACGCTTGTAGAACGCTAAAAAGTTAGTTGTTACTAACATAAATTTCATGCCAGATTGAGTGCTTGAAATACCACCAGATATTGGGTTGCAATCAAAGCGAAACCTCACTATCTTGTGTTTAACTCAGCACGGGATCCCATATGTAAAATTCGGGATCGCAAACTAACGAATAACTGTCTTTGGGAATGTCAAATTCAGTTATATAAAACAATCTCGCTGAAGAAATAAAAGCAGTAAAGAATTTAACAAGCAGTCTCTACTTTAATACTTTCAGTGTTGGTCTAGACCGCTTTTGTGTGTGTTTTTATCTGGCGTGAGCCAACTGTAATAGCGACACACGCATTTAGAATTAAAACGAAAATGGGCAACAGATAGCCCACGCATCAAGCGCTAACAGACAAACGGCCAGTAACATGAACAACAACTTATTCGTCACCAAACGAAACGGTGAAAAAGAGTCCATCGACTTAGAAAAAATCCACAAAGTCGTTACATGGGCAGCCAAAGGACTAAACAACGTTTCTGTTTCACAAGTTGAAATAAAAGCGCAAATTCAGTTTTATGACGGCATTAATACTAGTGAGATCCACGAAACACTGATTAAGTCAGCAGCTGACCTGATCTCTACTGATGCGCCAGACTACCAATACTTGGCCGCGCGCTTGGCTATTTTCCACCTTCGCAAAAAAGCCTACGGCCAATTTGAGCCGCCAGCACTACTAGAGCACGTAGGAAAAATGGTTGACATGGGCAAGTATGACAAGCACTTGCTTGAAGACTACACGCCTGAAGAATTTGCTGAAATGGACACCTACATTGACCATTGGCGCGACATGAACTTCAGCTATGCCGCGGTTAAACAACTTGAAGGCAAGTATTTAGTTCAAAACCGTGTCACTGGTGAAATTTATGAAAGTGCACAGTTCCTTTATATTCTTGTAGCAGCATGTCTTTTCGCAAATTACGACAAAGCGACGCGTATGGATTACATCCGTCGTTTCTACGATGCTGCGTCAACGTTTAAGCTGTCTCTACCTACACCAATTATGGCTGGCGTACGAACGCCAACTCGTCAATTTAGCTCATGCGTACTTATTGAAACGGGTGACAGCCTAGATTCAATCAATGCAACGGCAAGCGCGATAGTTAAATATGTAAGTCAACGCGCGGGCATCGGTGTAAATGCAGGGCGCATTCGTGCACTAGGCAGCCCTATTCGCGGTGGTGAAGCATTCCACACTGGCTGTATTCCTTTCTACAAATACTTCCAGACCGCAGTGAAAAGCTGTTCACAAGGTGGCGTTCGTGGTGGTGCGGCTACGTTGTTCTACCCTATCTGGCATATGGAAGTAGAATCTCTACTAGTGCTTAAGAATAACCGCGGTGTAGAAGAAAACCGTGTACGTCACTTAGACTACGGTGTTCAGTTCAACAAGCTGATGTATCAGCGCATGATGAAAGATGGCTACATTTCATTGTTTAGCCCATCTGACGTACCAGGTCTTTATGATGCGTTCTTCGCCGATCAAGACAAGTTTGAAGAGCTATACGTTAAATACGAAAACGACGACAGCATCCGTAAGAAGCAAATTAAAGCTATGGAACTGTTTAGCTTGTTCATGCAAGAGCGCGCAAGCACAGGTCGTATATACCTTCAAAACGTTGACCATTGTAATACGCATAGCCCATTCAACCCAGAAGTCGCGCCAGTTCGTCAAAGCAACTTGTGTCTTGAAATTGCGCTACCGACTAAGCCATTGCAACACGTTAACGACGAAAATGGTGAAATTGCCCTATGTACACTATCTGCATTTAACTTAGGTGCAATCGAGTCAGTTGATGAGTTTGAAGAACTAGCCGATCTTGCTGTACGTGCTCTTGATAATCTACTTGATTACCAAGACTACCCTGTTCCTGCTGCGTACAACGCAACTATGGGCCGTCGTACTCTGGGTGTGGGTGTTATCAACTTTGCTTATTACCTTGCTAAGAACGGCGTTAAATATTCAGATCACAGTGCGAATGGTTTAGTCCACCGCACGTTTGAAGCAATGCAGTACTATCTACTGAAAGCGTCCAACAACCTGGCGAAAGAGAAAGGTGCGTGCCCTAAGTTTAACGAAACTACTTATTCGCAAGGCATCATGCCAATTGACAGCTACAAGAAAGACCTTGATAGCGTGTGCAATGAACCGCTTCATTACGATTGGGATGCACTACGTGAAGAAGTTAAAACACACGGGCTACGCAACTCTACACTGTCTGCATTAATGCCTTCAGAGACATCTTCGCAGATCTCTAATGCGACCAACGGTATTGAGCCACCACGTGGTTTTATCAGCATTAAGTCGAGTAAAGATGGCGTACTTAAGCAAGTTGTTCCTGAGTATGAAACATTAAAAGATAAATACGAGCTACTTTGGGATATTCCTTCTAACGATGGTTACCTACAACTTGTGGGTATCATGCAGAAGTTTATCGACCAAACTATCTCTGCAAACACCAATTACGACCCAAGCCGTTATGAAGGTAACAAGGTTCCAATGAAGCTTCTGCTCAAAGACCTTCTTACTACTTACAAGCTTGGTGTTAAGACACTTTATTATCATAACACTCGTGACGGTGCTTCAGACACCTCTGCGCTAGACGCTAAAGCAAACGAGCCTTTACCACGTCAAGAAGAAGTTGTGGTAGAGGAAGATGATGATTGTGCAGGCGGTGCGTGTAAAATCTAAAACACGCCCTTTTGCAAAAATGGCAGGTTCGTAAAAGGATTTTACAGTAACGCCTGCCTTAACGTTTCGCAGCAAGAACACAAACAATAATACGCGTTAATCATTAAGTTTTTAGTTAGGCCATCATGAAATACACTACGTTTAATCAGCAAAGTACTAATCCATTGATCGAGCCGATGTTTTTCGGTAATCCCGTAAACGTTGCACGCTATGATCAGCAAAAGCATGCCATTTTCGAAAAGCTTATTGAGAAACAAATCAGCTTTAATTTGTGACAATAAAACTCACACAACATTGTGAGTGAGTGAGTGAATGCTTTATTTTCAAGGAATTGGCTTGTATTAGATTTTATGTGAAACTCACATAAAACATCAAAATCAATATCAATCGAGATTTATGTGAAGGTTGTAGAGTTACTTAAGTTGAGCCAGTTACTCTTTAAAATAATCAAAAGCAACCGACTGACAAGATATCGCAAACAAGCTGACTAGTTTATTTTTTGAGGTTACTATCGATGAGTTACAGCACATTTAGAAAAGAGAAGAACGATCCGTTAAAAGAGCCGATATTTTTCGGTAACACGGTAAACGTAGCACGCTTCGATCAACAGAAGCATAATATTTTTGAGCGCCTCGTGGAACGGCAGATCTCCTTCTTCTGGCGGCCCGAGGAAATAGACATTTCAAGGGATAGAGTCGATTTCCAGAAGATGACAGATGCAGAAAAACACATCTTCACATCAAACCTAAAATACCAAACTTTACTCGATTCTGTGCAAGGTAGAAGTCCCAACATTGCCTTTCTGCCAATCACTTCACTAAGTGAATTTGAACTTTGGGTAACGGCCTGGAGCTTCTTTGAGTCTATCCATTCCCGCTCTTACACTCACATTATGCGGAATATTTATACAGACCCATCAACGGTATTTGATGGAATCATCGAAGATCCGCACATTCTCAAACGCGCAGAAGACGTTTCGAAATATTATGATGATTTAATTTTTGCAACTCAGTTGTGGCAAACTCTTGGAGAAGGTGTTCATGAGGTGAATGGTGTTCGTCACGAAATCACCATGCGCAATCTCAAGCGTAAGCTCTATCTATGTATGCAGTCAGTGAATGCGCTCGAAGCAATTCGTTTCTACGTATCATTCGCTTGTACTTTTGCATTTGCTGAAAGATCAATCTGCGAAGGCAGTGCGAAGATACTTCGTCTTATAGCTCGTGATGAAAATCTACACCTTTCTAGCACTCAACACGTCATTAATTTATGGCGAAACGGTAAAGACGACCCCGAAATGGCAGAGGTTGCAGAGGAGCTTCAGGATGAAGCGACAAAAATATTCTTAGACACAGTAGAGCAAGAAAAAGAGTGGGCAAAGTACCTATTTACAAACGGCTCTATGATTGGTTTAAATGAAGCGATTCTATGTGAATATGTTGAGTATATTGCGTCAATGAGAATGTCAGCAATTGGACTAGAAAGCCCATATAATTTTAAAAACAATCCATTGCCGTGGATGAACAACTACCTTAACTCTGACAATGTGCAAGTCGCACCACAAGAGTCTGAAATCAGTTCATACCTGGTAGGTCAGATTGATTCTACGGTAAATGAAGACGAATTTGCTGATTTTGACCTTTAAGTTTTGAAACTGACAGTTAAAACCCTGAACGGCACTCTCGAAGTGCCGTTCACATCAGAAAAAACAATTTTAGAAGCTTTAGAAAGCCATAATATCGAAGTGCACCCTCATTGCAGAGACGGTTTCTGCGGTGCTTGTAGATGTAAAATAAGCGATGCAAGCAAAGTAGCCTATATAGTTGACCCACTAGCTTATATAAATGATGAAGAGTTCCTTCCCTGCTGCTCTATCCCGCTAAGCGATATTGATATTGACGTAACGACATAACGTTAGTTGGATTGGTCACAACCCAACCCGACACTTTATGCGATAGAGCGGAACCAAACCGGACAGTCTCCTCTGTACGTGAAGCGGACCTTGGCGTTTTTGATTATGACACGGGTTAAAATTTAGCTGCCGCTGACTCATTAAATGGTGTTGGTTCGTTGGACATTTTGGTACACTAAGAAAACGTGGAAGGTATTTATGGGTAAAGCAATGGTGTCGAATATTCCAATTCAAAAAAACCATGACAGTCTATTGACGGTTACTTATCTTGCTGCATTTGCATTATCGCTTGTTGCCACTCTATCAATACTCCAAGACTATGCTCACTCATTAAGACACAGTCATGACTTCTATATCAGCGAGTCCTTGCTGTTTAAGGCATACTGGCTATGCAACCTACCCACTTTATTGTGTGTCTGGTTCGCCTTTAAAAAGGGAGAGTCACCGCCCCCGTTGTTGAAGTGTTTGTCTATAGTATTAACGTACAGCGCCGCCCATTTGATGGTTGGTACAACTTCAATTTGGCTACTTTCGTCATTGACTAAAGAAGTAGGATATTCGTTTGGCAAACTCTTGATTTATGCCGTTTCTAATGATGCGGTTGTAACTATTGGTTTGTACTGCTGTGTTTTAATTGTTTATCAACTTTCTATAAAACGACAACCAAAGGTCAAGATTGGCGACCCCATTGTAAAAACTCCTCGACCTGAGATTAGCCATTTACAAATCAAACAAGGTCAAAGACAGTTTAGTATTGACGTTAAAGATATACAGTTTATTGCCTCTGCAACGCCTTACGTCTCGATAAACGTTGATGATAAGGTGTATCTGTATTCTTCTTCGATAAAAAAGTTATCCGCCCTGCTAGATGATAGATTCATCCGTGTGCATCGAGGCACCATAGTTAATCTTGATAAAGTTCTTATGAGTGAATCTCGTTTAAATGGGGATTACGACCTAAAGTTAAGTAACGGAGCAAGTATTCGCTTGAGCCGCACGTTTGTTAAAAGCTTTAAATCTAAATATTTAGGCACATCAGCTTAAGCTAGTTTTTCATCGGCTCGCGGTGTTAGTGCTTGTCCGATGATGTAACGTCACTCAAAGTCATATCAATCTTAACTTTAATTTCGTTTGACGATGACACTTACCAGTAATCAGAAAAGCTACGGAATCATTGCTAAATCCTTTCACTGGCTTTGTGCGGCTCTTTTCGCTATCTCGTATACGAGCATTTATTATCGCAACCTATTTGCAGACACAGAGTTTCAGACTTGGGTAGCGATTCAGTTGCACATGTCAGTTGGAATTAGCTTTTTGGGTATTATTGTATTACGTCTAATTTGGCGCTCAGTAGATAAGAGCGTTTGCGCGGATGGCATCAATAGACTGCATCGATTCTCGATAAAACTGGGACACCTTTTGTTGTATCTAGTAATGATTATGATGCCATCAACTGGACTCCTGTCGCTTGTAAATTATTTGTCAAACGGCGGCGGCCATATCGATTTCTTCTTCATGCATAATTTAGAGTTTTCATTTTTATCCTCAGCCCTATCGTCTTTTGAAATCGCTATCTCAAAGTTTGAAAACGCATCCTCGGAAATTCATGAAACAATCGGTCGATTCGTTGCGCCAACGTTAATTCTTGGTCACATCACTGCTGCTTTAACTCATCACTATGTCCTTCGGGATAACACGCTACAAAAAATATCATTTTTATTAAGAAGGAGAGCCTGATGCGGAAGATTATTTTACGAACGATGCTGTTGTGCAGCGCTACTATCGTCAATGCAGAAGAGCCTATACTGGGTGGTCCATGCCAAGGTTGTGAATTTGTTTTTCAAGACATGCCCAAAGAAATATTGCCAACGGCAATACTGGTCCCCTCGAATACTGTTGGGGAGCCAATGATTGTCAGCGGTACTGTTTACAACAATGACGGAACTGTTGCGCCAGACATTATCATCTATGCCTATCAAACCAATTACAAAGGTGTTTACCCCAAGGGAGAAAATTTCCATGGGAGTTTAAAAGCATGGGCGAGAACGGATATGTCTGGGAAGTTTATTTTTAAGACTATACGGCCGGGAGCATACCCCGATAGACCTGAGCCTGAGCATATCCATCTTCATGTTATTGAGGAAAATAAAGGCACCTATTTTATCGATAGCATCGAGTTTACCGATGATCCACTTTTGACCGACAAAGTTAGAGCCAACAGAAAATGTCGAGGCGGTTGCGGGATTGTAACGCCAACAAAGAATTCAGATGGGGTTTGGGAAGTTGTGAGAAATATCAAATTGGGAAAAGAGATCACTGATTACAAGCAATAACTTAGTATTAAACATCCACTGAGAGGGCAATAACTTGCTGGCGGTTGCGTGCACCTATTGAACTTATAACCACAATTTTGAGAACTGGACTTTCGTTTTCTGATATCTGAAATTATTGACTAAATCAGTTGATGTGGATACTACATTTCACTCTATTTAAAATGGGAGAAAAGTTATGGTCTTTAAAAAGCATGTATCTTGGAACAAAAACCAACTCATCGGTCAAAAAAAGCCGTTACAAATTTCCCATATCTGGGGCATACGCATTCGGCTGGAGCTTGAACGAAGGACAAGAGATCTAGTGCTATTCAATTTAGGTCTCGATAGTAAGTTAAGAGGGTGCGACTTAGTTAAACTTAAAGTTTCGAATGTTATTTGTGGGCGCTCGGCACTTAAAAGGACAATGGTAGTGCAGCAAAAAACGGGAAGCCCTGTCCAATTTGAGATTACGCCAAACACTGGAGAGTCAATTCTAGCTTGGGTAAAGCAAGCAGGATTGAAGGAATCAGATTATTTGTTTAAATCTCGAATACAGGGATCTGAGTACATTTCAACTCGACAATATAATCGCATTTTTAATGGTTGGATTGAAAAGCTGGGATTAGATTCATCTCTTTACAGCACACACTCCATGCGCAGAACTAAACCCTATTTGATATACAAAAAGACAAAAAATCTTCGGGTTGTTCAATTATTGCTAGGCCATGAAAAATTGGAGAGCACTGTTCGCTACTTAGGAATCGAGGTCGACGATGCTCTCGAGATATCTGAGTCAATTGAAGTTTGAGCGTCGATGAGCTGCTGCTGATTATGCAGCTCTTTTGTACTTATTCCGGACATTAGCGAATAAAGGAGCTGTGCGCAGACATCGCGTTATTGTACAATTACAACCGATTGATTACAATTGTAATCAATTTGCCATATGAGTTCATGGATGAAGATCTTCAATTATTCGTTGGTTTTCCTAGTACTTTTGTTATCGGGCTGTGCAAGCAAAACAACTTTTAATTTTTATGCCAGATACTTAGATAACACTCAAAGAGAAGACGTTAGGATTGCTTTTGATTCGTCTCAAAAATGCATGGAGAGTTTATGAGATACTTTTTAATATTTATTTGTTGTTTAACTTTTTCAGCGCACGCAATTGTAATTAGGCATGATGTTTCAGATGAAGAGTACAAGGTCAAAAAAAATACTATTCCTCAATTAGCCACTTTTTATTTTGATGGAGCGCACGGAACACTTATTGAGCCTTCATGGGTAATCACAGCAGCTCATGCGACTTTTTGTGTCAGCCCTGATTCATCTATTTTGATTAATGGAAATTTGGTTAATGTAGAAAGCGTATATATTCACAAAGATTATAAACCGGGAAAAAGTCACGACATCGCCCTTATTCAATTAGGAGATCCTGTAGCGGATGTAATTCCATTCGCAATCAATACAGACTCAAACGAACTAGATAAAAATCTTTGGTTCATCGGTATCGGCGGTACTGGAAACGGACTGACTGGGCAGACTGTAGACAACTATGAAAACAAAGGGCAGATGCGAAAAGCTCAAAATAACGTTACGTTTGCAAAAGGGCCTCTTTTAAAATTTGAATTTAACGAGGGTAGCGAGGCATTGCCCTTAGAAGGTGTTTCAGGTGGTGGTGATAGCGGTGGCCCTGCTTATACATTTCGAGACAAATTGGGTGTTGTTTATGGTATTAGCTCAAGAGTCGAAGATGGTGATATCGGTAAGTATGGTGTTAGGGAAGTATATAGTCGAACCTCTTATTTTGCGCCTTGGATTCGACAAATTATCAGCGGTATTAGTACAAGAGATATTTCCTACAAAAAACTTCAACAATTACCAGCGGGTTTAACGGAAGACCTTCTTCCAGAAATATGTGAAGACATAAGCATTGGCGAAAATGATATTTGAAAACCGCTAAAATTGCTCCCCTCGTTCACTGGAACGATGACGCGGGCTGTTTATCATTAAAGCCAACGCGCCAGCGTCCCTTTGCGTGTGTTGAAGGTCTGCTGTTTGTCTTTTGCTGCCTGTTGGGTTAGGTATAAACTCTTGGCCAAAAGTGTCAGATTAGATATGAGTCACTACACGTTAGTCACTACACGTTAGTCACTACGCGTTAGTCCTTTCGCAGCGTCCTGCTGCGGTAACCATTCATCCATGAATTTTTGTCCAGTGCTAAATCGTACCTTCTGAGTGCGACTTGTTCCAACAAGTCGGGAAAGATCGGAGTGTATGCTATTGGTTTAGCAAGGTGGGGGGGGAAATGTTAGCGGTAAGTTCAGAGGTGTCGCCGCATCCATGCGGCTTTGTTAGTTTTGGCGTAGCAGTTCAACCAAATAACTGTTTCGCTTATGTGAGTTGCTATGTGTTTCCGTGATAACCCTCAAATCATCGGGACTACCAACTATGTGAATTTCACTTTCGGCCCTGGTAATTGCCGTATATAACCACGCTCTATCAACGATTCTGCCTTTCTGTAGTGCGATTATTATTCTGGGGAATTGAGAACCTTGAGCTTTGTGTAGGGTTATTGCATAACCCAGTTCCATACAATCGAGCACAGATTGTGTGATTTCAACTTTGTCCCCCATGTCCAGTGTTACTTCACCATAACTCTCACCTGATGATTGTACGCTGGTTAGCGTTCCAAGAGAGCCGTTTTGAATGCCTTTGTCATAGTGGTTTTGCGTGAATAGAATAGCATCGTTCAACCTGAGGCATTGGAAGAATCGTTCACCGTGCATTTCGAACTCAAGCCTATTTCCATTGGGGTTGACGGCTTCTTGAGCTAGTTTATTAATGTCAGCAACGAGCGCTTTGGTCGGTGCCATAACACGACTATTTTCAGGTGACTGCTGATACAAGTCACAACATACGCGTGCAATGTTGCTCTTTGTTGTTTCATGGAAGTGAATAGCGCCCGTGCTTAGTTTCTCAGGCACGATGCCTTGATTAATAAGCTTGGAGTATTCAGGAATGCCAGTAGAGCCTTCCTGGCGCTTAACAATATCTAGCATGGTGTTAGCAATGGCTCTAGACAAAACGATATCAGCAAGCACCTTACCGCAACCGATGGGCGGTAATTGGTCTGGGTCGCCAGTGAAGATGATGCGAACCGATGGATGAATATGGTTGACCAGGCGGTACATCGTGGGCAGGTCAATCATGCTAGCTTCGTCAACTACCAGTAGATGGTTTTGTTGGCCTGAGTTTGGCTCTAAAGGTTCCGCACGCAATAGCTTAGCAATGGTTGATGTAGTGAAGCCGATTGATTCATGCAAGCGCATAGCCGCTCTGCCACTCAGCGCTACCGCACTTATTTCAAATCCCATTTGGTGGTAGGCTCGAAGTGCGGTTCTAAGCACCGTAGTCTTACCTGTACCAGCTCCGCCAGTGATACAACCCACTGCGTTATCTAAACACGTTGTTACTGCTTCAATCTGCTTCTTGGTTAGCTCATATGGCAATTCATCAACTGCATAGCAATATGCAGAATTTGCATATTCGTCATAGAGATTGTTTTGGCTTGCCAGTGCTTTAAGCCGTTTGGCAACGACACTCTCCATTAACAACTGTGCCGTTGGATGATATGTGCCAGTATCAGGGTTTAGTATGTATTGTGCTTTGTCGTGACCTGCTTTGAACGCTTCCGTCACCACCTCATTGTCTCTAAGCAGCTTTGTTAAATGTGGTCGTAACGCTGCCTGTGTTGTGTACGTATGGCCTTTCTCAATCTCTTTTCGAATGGCCGTTTCAAGTGCTGCGCTTAGTCTCTTGTGATCACAACTTGTGATCTCAAACTGGTCGAATTCCACCAGTTTATCGACATCCGTAAACGACATACCAAAGCCAATGAGTACATACGGATTTTGTTTAATGGCCTTAATGGATTTTTCCCCATGATGCTTCAATAAACGCTGTTGGATGCTGGCTGGTATTTTGTTTTGAGACATCCAATTGCAATAGGCCAGATTTTTGTATCTGGCATATCCTTCAAATAACGCATCTATAGAATCTTCACTCAGGACGCGTCTGAGCCGCTTTCTCGATGCAGAGGTATCTTTTCTGGCTATTGTATGAAAATCCTTACCTAGCAGCTCCCAGAGCGCCCTGGCTTTGCTTTCACCTATACCTTTGAAGTCAGCTTCTCTAGCGATGAAGCGAATAAGTTGTTCGCCCGTTTCTGGCAAACTGCATTCGATGTGCTCTGGTGCTTCATAGGTATGCTGCTGCATCACGAAATCACCTGATTCCATGTCTTCTACCAGGCGAGCGCCTTTTACCGACCAGTGCTGACCGAGAGCTGGTTGAACGGGGATGGAATCTGGATCAGCTTTGATGGTGACGAAATATTTGCCACAATTAATTTTGTATGAGTTTTTTGCCAGTGGTACGCCACTGAAGATTACCATATTGGTTGATCTGTAAGGGATGCTCGTGACGCGCATGTGTTCTAGATGTAATTGATCAACAACTTGTTGTCCAATTGGAGCCTGTGCATTCATCGCGGCATGAACCCCATTTCAGAAAGGGTTTCATTCAGCTCACCAAATCGCTCTAGCTTACTTTCTAACTCTTTTACTTTGGCTTTCAATTCAATGTTTTCAGCCTCTAATGCAGACACGCGTTTTGAATCAAGTAGTTTCTTATTAGCCGTGTTGTCGTATTGCTTTGGCTTGTCGGCATTTTGCTTTGCAGTTTTGGTCAAAGGAGGGAGTACACCTTCATCACGCAACTCATCTTCTAACTTCTTTAGCGCCTTTCTAATCAATGGATTTTGTGTAAGAGCAGACTTACCGCAACCAACACCTTTTGCGACTTCGCCACGATTTAGCTTGCCTCCGAAAACTATTTGTTTAAAGTCGTCGTCTGTCTGAGTGGCTTGCCACACCTCAAACGCCTCAAGGTTTTCCTGCGCTTTTTGTTGGCCGTTCTTACTCATAAATACAATCCTAATTTACTTCCTTGAATCAGTACCCCGCATTCCTTAAAGTTCTACAAATGCCAGGGTTACAAATTTAACTTTGTATAATGTTTCTAATCACCGAAAAGTCGTTTGGCGTAATCAAAGGTTTTCCATCAGCAGTCGAGACTATCCTCTGGCGATCCCCTTCTCCTCTAATTTCATAATCATTGGATTGGGTAACTAAATCCAGAAGACCCTTAACCCCTCGCTTTTCTTCAACGGTAAACTTTGATGTGGGGGATACTTCAACTGTTCCGTCCTCGGTAATTTCCGAGTTGAGCATATTCGTGAGACTGACCTTCCCTTGATTATCAAAATTTTTTGAAAGGACTTTTTCAAGGTGTGTAATTCTGGCTTCAAGTTGTCTGATATAGATTTTGTTTTGTGGCGTCCCATCACTTGCTGATCCCTTGTTTTTCGTGGACTTTCGAGTTCTAGACACCGCCTCACAATATTTGTCTATTAGTGGCTTATAAATGCCCTTGCTATCATTATCTAGCGTTCCCTTCGCTGGTCTTCCTGCACAATTTACCCTTACAAATTCGGCAATCGAAGTTATCGATATTGCCATCCCTTTGTTTATATGATGAAGGCAGGCGGTTTGAACGTTTTTTATCCCGATTTGCAAACGCCGATCCGTGTGGGTTTTAAGCAACCCGTCAGCATACTTGTTTGCTTCTTCTAATTTTTCAGTGTTTGCCTGCATACTCAAGCTCCGTTCCAGCAGTATTCAATGAACTATCTAATCTCTTTAAACCTTCGATTAAATCTGATGCTGTTTTTGAGTCCTCAAATAACAGCCTGGGATCTGCAAACTCCTCATCTGTAATTGTGTCACCAAGGATTTCTTTGGTATGAACAGTAGCGAAGACTACAGCCGCTCTCTTTACTTCTTCGCTGGGTATGTAAAGTAGTGGATTGCTAACTGAAGCTTCGTTGAAGACTTTGTTGAGGAATTTATCTAATTTATCGACATGAACGTTTGACTCTGAGGCATCCAACCCAAGCATGATCGCCTGCATAGACATTTCCATGGCAGAGTCCAGCATATTAAGCGATTCAAGTGTAGGCTCAAGCCTAACCTCTTGTTTATCGAGAGGAACAGGCATAAGCGAGCTTTCGATGTCTAATTGCTTTAAACATTCATGAAGCATCCGGTCTCGCCTTTTTAATTCTGTTATTCGATGACACAGCAACTCAGTTTTTTGATCTGCTTTATCGTTGAGTTTTGCAATAACCAAATCAGGCTCTGTATGATTGTCATAGGCATCATTGATTTTATCGTAAAGCCGGACGCGCTGATCCCTAAGCTCTTTAATTTCGGAGGCACATTCGTTGAAGTAGTATATCTGTTCCGCTATAAACCTCGGACTAGTTCGCCAATACCGACAATTTCCGCATCGCAGGTCTCCGCCACTCACACTCGTCAGTTCAATTGCATCAGAGCCAATTTTATTTGACTTAACAGCAACACCTCCATCTCGGCAATTAAAGTTCATGCATATCCCGCCTTTCATGAATCTAGGGTGTCCACCTTGGGAAAAATCTGGCGCTGCCAACTGAAACTCATCCACCAAATCGGCGTTGTTTATCCATTGCAAGTTATCGACACCCGCTTCTAATATTTCCTTTTCATTCAGATATGTAAGTCCACTAATTCTTTGGGCCTCTAAAATGGAGCGTTTGTATTGCTCCTCCCCTATTTTTCGATAATAAAGAGTCATAATGCTAGAGTTGTGCCCAGCAAGAAGTTGCACAACATCCTTATCAAGCCCTGAGTTTAGTAGCTCTGTGATTCCATAAACGCGAAGGCTATGTAAATCAAATAAGGGGGTGTCGTCCATTGAAAATGCTAAATTGTTTTTAGCAAATCTGGGATATTTCTCCTTGTATCTTTTCTCAGCCTCCCTCATAACCATGTGGAATAGCTTTAAAATCATTTGGTGGCGGGGCGGCAAAAATATAGTGCCGGAGTCAGCATCTACTTTTGATATCCTTGGGAAAGTTATATCTCGGAACAACGGGATAAACTTGGGTAAACTCTCAAATATTGCTGGAGAATATTTCCCATCATCTTCATCAACGGTTCTAACTGGATTTAAATTTTTCGGTGAGAATTTGTCATTAAACGCCTTTTGTCGTTTAACTATCTCAATTATCTCATCAACGTTTTCGATACCGCTGTCAGCTACCCATGGCACCGAATAACCAGTATGACCTTTTTTTTGCAGGGCATACCCCTTCGTTTTATTGGTATTGATGTAAAGGGAAAGCCCTTCACTCCCTTCAGATTGGTCTGATTGAATGAACGCAGTCTTCCCAAACTTTTCGTTATGCGTTTTTCCATCTGGATAGGTGAAATTTGCTGTTAAAGCGGTATTTACAACGTATTGTTGTCTGTCTAAGTCCCAAACCTTTTCATCTAGCAAACCTTCATCTAACCACCTTATTTGGTGAGTACGCGCTGGAAAAATCATCAAAATATGTAAGATATGCCCAATATTAGGTACATAGACAGACTCTTTCTCATCGGTCAGATGGTTGTACAACACCTTTTCTGTTGATGGGATGTTATCCCTTACGAACTGGTAATTGTTTTCTGCTAAAACCTCGATACATAGACTGTGCAGA
>JAXHTT010000150.1:0-9041 GCA_034190055.1 Pseudomonadota bacterium
GCTTATCATGGACGCCATTGTTCGCGAAACCAACTCAGTTAAGCTTCAGGTAATTGGTCACACGCTTATTATTTATCGCCAAAGCGAAGACTGTAAAATTCAGTTGCCAAAATAACTGAGTTAAAGGTGCCGATCCCTTTCGGCACCATAGTTTTTCTTCTTACTTCCCGTTAACATCACGTTAATAATAGTGAACAATTAGGGTTTAAGGGAAAACTATGACGCTAAACAATCTCACCGCCATTGTTACTGGTGGTTGCTCTGGACTTGGTCATGCTACCGCTATTGCGCTTCGCGAAGCGGGTGCCAACGTCAGTCTTTTCGACCTAAACGACGAACTTGGCGCCCAACGCGTTGAAGAGTTAGGCAACAGCAATACACTTTTCACCAAAGTCGATGTTCGCGATGAAGCTTCTGTTCAAGCGGCTATAGACGCGACAACCGAAAGGTTTGGGGCCATTTCTTTAGTGGTTAACTGTGCAGGCATCGCTCCCGCAAAACGTTTACTTGATAAAGAAGGCAACCCTGCCCCACTTGGCGATTTTCAGAAAACTATCGATATTAACTTGGTCGGCAGTTTTAATGTATCTCGTTTGGTGGCTGCAACTATGGCCAAACAGTCGCCCATTAACGAAGAAGGTGAACGCGGCCTTATCGTAAACACTGCTTCAGTTGCTGGCTACGAAGGTCAAATAGGTCAAACTGCCTATGCCGCGAGTAAAGGCGGAATTATTGGCCTAACCCTACCAATGGCTCGAGACTTAGCCCCGTTGGGTATTCGTGTTAACACTATTGCACCGGGTGTAATGGGTACGCCAATGCTACTTGCTATGCCAGAAAAAGTGCAAGACGCCCTTTCTGCCAACGTACAATTTCCTAAACGCCTCGGGCTACCAGAAGAATTTGCTAAGTTGGTTATCCATATGGCGAACAATAGCTACCTAAATGGTGAGACAATCCGCTTAGACGGCGGTTTACGCATGCCACCTAAATAGTTGCGATGTTTCTCCATTCAGGGAGCTTAACGCTCCCTTTTTTAGTTACTAGCTGTTTAAATAAAATCTTTTAATTCTACATTTGAAAGGGAAGAATTTTGCTGCAGCGATTCAAACAACGGTGAACCCACCAAACTCGTCAATTATCCTTGTGTGCCCTTTTTGATTTTCCTTTGCTGAGTAAAGCGCCTTGTCCGCTTTTAGCAATTGAGAAGCAATCACATCTGATTGCGCTAATCCGTCTCTATCTAGCACCGACCCACCTATACTCACGGTTATGGGCCTTCCATCGGGCAATAAAATAGTACTAATAGCACTATGCAGTCTTTCACTAAAACATTTAGTAGATTCGAGCGTCGCGTTGTAGAGTACAATCAAAAACTCTTCTCCTCCCCACCTCCCTACGACGTCTGTTTCACGCACCTGTTCAAGAATAACTTTTGAAAGGTTGATAAGTACCCTATCGCCGACTTCGTGACCAAAGCAGTCGTTAATATTTTTAAAAAAATCAATATCTAACAGCAAGAAAGATAGGGGAAAGAAGGCGCGTGACGATTGGACTATCAATGCGTTGACGTCCTCTTTAGCGGCTCGACGATTAAGCAAGGGAGTCAGGGGGTCTTTGCGACTCACTGCTGTTAGCTCTTCGGTCTTTTTTTCAAGGAGGTCTCTGGCTTCCAATAGTTCCTGATAGAGCTTATCTCTTTCCTCGGCTACGTAAATAGCCCAGTAAACGATATTGTCTGTAACCGTTAAGTTCGCTACTGCGGGAACACGTTTTCCCGTATTAGGAGTCAACGTTATTTGAACCTCTAAGTACTTTCCATTAGCGAGAATTATTGGTTTTATGTAGCTTTCGTAAAATATTAAGCTCGCTTTCGATAGGATATTGGCTACTTTAGCCTCAACTGGTTGTTTTAAACCAAGGTAAGAATAAGCAAATGGGTTTAGCCATATTATTTCCGTCGTTTCAATATTAGATTTTAATAATAAGCAGGGAAAATCTTCCTCTTTCCACTCATTCAACTGACAAACTCCTGCACGATTGAAGAGACAGTCAATGGATTCGTCATATGTAAACAATGCCCATGGGCATCAACGATTTCGAGCTGAGCATTAGGAATCATTTGATTCACATAGTTACCGACAGCTGTTGAGGCTAGATTGTCGTGTTTGCTCTGCAAAATAAGTGTGGGAAGGGTAAGTTTAGGAAGTAGCGCTCTGTCGTCAGCAAAAAACGTGGCTTTAGCAAAAGGCTTAGCATACCTAGGATCAGTAGAACAAAAACTTGTTTCAAGCTCCTGAGTTAAGTTGGCATCGCTATCTTGACCCATTACTAAAGGCGCCAAATAATTGGCCCAACCCACATAGTTTTTATCCATGAGGTTAATTAGCTCCTCCAAATCTTCTTTCTCAAAACCGCCTTCATAATCAGGTGGAAAATTCAGAAAACAAGGAGACGGACATACCATGGCAAGCTTAGAAAAAATGTGAGGTGACTGGATGGCCGCGCGCATGCCAATCATACTGCTAACCGAGTGCCCGATGAAGATTACATTCTCAAGCTTTAACGCCTCGCAAATATCTAGGACGTCCTGAGCGTATCCATCGAGTGTAGAATAGCGATTATTATCGTAAGCTGAATAATCAGAAGCGCCGCATCCTACGTAGTCAAATAACACTACTTTGTACTCTTCTAGAAGGTAGGGTATTAGGTAGCGCCACATCTGCTGATCACAGCCAAAACCGTGGGCTAACATTATTACGGTAGTCCCTGAACCGTGAATGGTGACGTTATTCCTAGCCAATACACTGCCACTAAGTTGCATGGTTTACCTTCTTATTTTTCAAGCGGCAGCAAGATTATTTATAACATTGATGCGGATAATGATGTTACGAATACCAATGATGCCTAATATATTTATTAATACTTATATCTTACACCAAAATCCCATTATTATTTCGCGAAAAAGATTAGCTTTTCGTCTACTCTCCATCCCCACCATTAACAATAAGCGCAATATTGTATAGACGATTCACCGCATGGTAGTTAATAGAATTTTTCGGGTAACGTCCTTTACTGCTAATTTTGCCTGCTTCCTGTTCCATTAGAATAGTTAGCGCGTCATCGACGGTTTCAACGGTGTAAATGTGAAACAGACCTTTTTTCACAGCGTCGATAACGGTGGCGTCTAATACCAAATTAATCGCATTCGATTTAGGAATAATAACGCCCTGTGTACCGGTTAGGCCACGATGTTGACATAAGTCGAAAAAGCCTTCTATTTTCTCGTTAACACCGCCAACGGCCTGCACTTCACCGTACTGGTTTATGGAACCCGTAATGGCCAAGGTTTGTAAGCAAGGGATTTCAGTCAACGCAGAGATAAGCGCAACCAATTCACCAAGAGATGCACTATCGCCGTCTATATGACCGTAAGACTGTTCCAATGCGATGTTTGCAGAAAGCGTTAAAGGGAAATGCTGAGCGTATTTATTACCTAAATACCCATTAAGCAACATCACGCCCTTTGAGTGAATAGGCTGTCCAAGCTCTACTTCACGCTCGATATCCACTACCCCACTTGCCCCAGCAAACACGGTAGATGTGATGCGTGCAGGTGTACCAAATGCGGTGTCACCAATATCCAATACGGTTAATCCGTTTACTTTTCCTACCGCTTTGCCTTCAGTAGCAATAAGCACGTGCCCTTCTTTAATATCGTTTAAAAGCGTTTGACTAACGCGGCCTGTGCGACGCTTTTTGGCACTCAATGCTGTTTTTAAGTGATCGAGCTCTAACATGTCGGCATTCGACTTCTTGCAGAAATAGTAAGCTTCATTAACTAGCTCGATAACTTCAGCAAAATGCGCAGATAGTTTTTCTTTGTGTTCGGCCATTCTTAACGAGTATTCGACTAGCCTGCACATCGCGTTAGCGGTAATACCTTTAAGTCCTAACTGAATAAGATGCGCTCGCACCTTGCCTACAAAATCAAAAAGCGCCTGCCGGGTAACGGGAATTTCTAAGTCAAAATCAACCAAAACTCTAAACAGTTCGTCAAACTCATCATCATAATCTTGCAACGTGTAATATAAATCGCGCGAACCTAACAAAACGATTTTTATATTTAAGTCGATAGGCTGCGGGTTTAGCGTGATGTTATTTACCATACCCACGTCTTGCTGCGGTAAGTCCATACGTAAGCGCTGAGATTTAATAGCAAGCTTCAGAGTATCCCACACGAACGGCTGTTCTATTAACTGGTCTACATCTAATAAAAGGTAGCCGCCATTTGCACGGTGCAGCGCACCGGATTGTATCATTCGATAATTGGTAAAAACGCTCCCGTGAACGTTGGTGTATTCGATTTTACCAAACAAGTTTTGATAGGTAGGGTTTGGCTCGTAGATAACGGGGGCCGCATCATCCAGTTTGTTCGATACAAGGACATTAGGAAGAAACTGCTCTTCTAAGAATATCTTTTTATCAAAATCGTCGCTCTTTTCCTCTTTCTGCTCTTCGCCACGAATAACCAATACAGCGTTAACCAAAGCCGGTTTAAGCTGCTTTAGATATTTAATAACTCCAAGCTCAGAGGCGTACTTATGCTCAAGTACTTTAGTAAGTGGCTTAATAACGTGCTCTGCGGTCATTTTGTCAAGTTCACGCAGACGCTCTGAGTTCTCGCGCTTCCATGTAGGTAAACTCAACAAACTTTCACTCAGCCTGTTTTCTAAATCATCAATGAGCGTGTAAAAGCCTTCTCGCTGTTCGTCTGTAAGCGATGCAAAGTCAGTATCTCTAATTGGCTTGCCGTTAATGATAGGTGAAAACGAAATTGAGCCACCCTCTTCATAAAGCGCAACATCGTTGGCTTGTGCATAACGCTCTACAGCATCAATAGCTGCATCGTACTTTTGCTCAAACTCTCTGGAGATAGAGGTACGGCGGCGCTGGTAGCCAGGGTTGTCAAATGCGATAGGCAGTGAATCCAAGACATCATCGATAAGTGCAGCCATATCTTTTTGAAATGCCTTGCCACCACTTGGCGGAAATTTTAGCGCTACGGGTTGGCGTTCATCGTCGAAATTATTGATATAACACCAATCGTCGGGTGCACAAAGCTGTGCAACTTGGCGCTCAATGTAATCTTTTACCAGAGTAAATCGGCCTGTGGCAGGTTCGCCCATCACGTATAGGTTATAACCTTTGGTGTTAATTCCTAATCCAAATGTGAGCGCTTCTCGTGCACGCTCTTGCCCAATAAAAGTCGCGTTTAGCGCTTCATCGTCTTTTAAGGCACTGTTTATCGCTCGGCGATTTATGGTAGGTGATAGCGCGTCTACATTTAACGCATAAATATTAGTGTCTACAGACATGCTTGTTCTATTTTCGTTTCTTTACTTAAGTGAAACCCTAATTAACAGCACTGTCAAACGGTTAACTCTTATAACCTAGCTTTACGCTGTTAATTGCACAACAAACAGCCAGCTTGGCGACTTAATGTATTAATTAGCACATATCGAGCAGGCGCTAAGGCTTCTAATCATATTGATACATGGGGAAACAAGGTGTAGCTTTTTAATGGTAGTAAGTGCGATAAATAGTCAAATTAAGATTACCAAGCAGCCAACACGAATAATAAAAACCAAAGGTTAGAACAATGACGACAATAACGAGAGCTAGTAAAGCCGTTCTTTTTTCGAGTCTAGTGGGCGCTATATTTTCTCCATCGTGTCTCGCTAAGATAAACTATGCAGACAAATCTGGGTTTTCTATCACTAACGAAAGTGAAAGTGCGGCCCCTATCGAAGCCGTGTATTCTCACTTTATTCAAGACGTAGATAAGTGGTGGCCGAAAGATCATACCTGGTGGAAGGGTACGCTTAGCATTGATGAACAAGCCGGAGGTTGCTTTTGCGAAGTCAAGGGAGCAGCAAGTGCAGCACACATGCAAATAAGCTATGTTGTGCCTAACGAAAAAGTAGTAATGACAGGCGGATTAGGACCGCTTCAAGAAATGGGCTTAACGGGTGCGCTCACATGGGAATTCAGCGCGTTAGAAGAAAGTGAGTCGAAAAATGAAAATACAAAACGCGAATTCTCACCGAAGACAAAAGTTACCCTTACCTATCACGCCTCTGGAAATATCCACTTTAACGGTAAAAGAGCATCTAGCGAGGACGCAGCCAATTTGGTTAAGGTCGTCGACAAAGTGCAGGCACAGCAGCTAAATGCATTAACCGCCTTTAGCGATAAACAATTTAGCGACGTGGAAAAAGACAGCGCTAAACGATAATAGAAATGACCAGAAATAGGTCGCTATGTGAGTTTTACGAGAACGTTTAAGCAAATCATCTTCTTTAACGCGCCTAAACTGTTTCATTAATGCTCACTTTTCATGCAAGCAGAAATAAATATTGCCTAGTTCAGTGTTAAGCTATTGAGGCATGGCTTAGCGCTGGGTTATTCTATTGGGCTATATGTAAGTAAAGTGGGAACATCCCACGTGCGGTTAGATGGCAATAATGCAAGAAAAATTACAAACACTCTTGCAACTCGTTTGCCTTATGCCGCCCCATAAACGTTTTAACTTTTAATGCGGAAGCCTAAGTTTCATGGCCGATAATCAGTACAATCCGAAAGACATTGAACAACGCGTTCAGCAATACTGGGAAGATAACCAATCTTTTAAAGCAAACGACGATGTAGATAAAGAAAAATTCTACTGCCTGTCGATGTTTCCATATCCTAGTGGCCGACTTCACATGGGTCACGTGCGCAACTACACCATTGGTGACGTAATTAGCCGTTTCCAGCGCATGCAGGGAAAAAATGTATTGCAGCCTATGGGTTGGGATGCTTTTGGTCTTCCGGCTGAAAATGCAGCAATTAACAACAACACTGCACCGGCTAAATGGACATACTCAAATATTGATTACATGAAAAACCAGCTTCGCTCGTTGGGTTTTGGTTACGACTGGGATCGCGAAGTAACAACATGTAAATCAGATTACTATCGCTGGGAGCAATGGTTCTTCACACGTCTTTACGAAAAAGGTCTTGTTTACAAGAAAAACTCTACTGTGAACTGGGATCCGGTAGACCAAACTGTTTTAGCTAACGAGCAGGTAATAGACGGTCGTGGATGGCGTTCAGGCGCCCTAGTTGAACAAAAAGAAATTCCACAGTGGTTTATTAAAATTACTGACTACGCTGAAGAGCTTTTACAAGATTTAGAGCAGCTTGAAGAATGGCCGGATCAAGTACGCGCCATGCAAGCAAACTGGATTGGCCGCTCTGAAGGTGTGGAAATCACGTTTGACCTAGCATCAGCAGTTAATGATATTGCCGATTTAACGGTATACACCACCCGTCCGGATACCTTCTACGGCGTAACTTATGTAGCAGTAGCGGCGCAGCACCCATTAGCTGAGTTTGCAGCGCAGTCTAATCCAGATTTAGCAGCCTTTATCGAAGAGTGTAAGAACACCAAAGTTGCAGAGGCTGAATTAGCGACGATGGAGAAAAAAGGCTTTGCCACTGGCTTTGAAGTTATCCACCCTTTAACTGGTGAAAAGCTTCCAATTTGGGTCGCTAACTTTGTTTTGATGGACTACGGTTCAGGCGCAGTTATGGCAGTACCAGGTCACGACCAGCGCGACTGGGAGTTTGCCACAAAGTACGACTTGCCTATTCAGCAAGTTATTGCACCGAACGCGGGTGATGAAGATAAGTGCGACCTTTCAGCTTCTGCGTTTACAGAAAAAGGTAGCTTAATTAACTCGGAAAAATTTGACGGGCTTGAGTTCGATGCCGCGTTTAACGGTATCGCTGATGAGCTTGAAAACAAAGGCTGCGGTAAGCGCAAAGTAAATTACCGTTTACGTGATTGGGGCGTAAGCCGACAGCGCTACTGGGGCGCGCCTATTCCAATGTTAAACTTGGAAAACGGTGAATCGGTTCCGGTTCCTGCTGACCAACTACCGGTTGTGCTACCGGAAGACGTAGAAATGAATGGCGTAACCTCGCCAATTAAAGCTGACCCTGAGTGGGCTAAAGCCACATATAACGGTGAAGCTGCGTTACGTGAAACTGACACCTTCGATACCTTTATGGAGTCATCTTGGTATTACGCACGTTACGCAAGTGCTACCAACAACGATGCCATGCTTGACCCGACTTCAGCCAACTATTGGCTACCGGTAGATCAATATATCGGCGGTATCGAGCACGCCATCTTGCACTTGCTTTACTCGCGTTTCTTCCACAAATTGCTACGCGACGAAGGCTTGGTGAACTCTGACGAGCCGTTTAAGCGCTTATTGTGTCAGGGCATGGTATTAGCCGACTCTTACTACCGTGAAGACGCGTCTGGTAAAAAAACCTGGTTTTCGCCTACTGAAGTAAGCACAGAGAAAGACGATAAGGGCCGTATTGTTAAAGCATGGCTGACAGCCGATGGCGAAGAAGTTATTCATGGTGGCATGACTAAAATGTCTAAGTCGAAGAATAACGGTATCGATCCGCAAGAAGTTATTGACCTGTACGGTGCCGATACGGTTCGTCTATTTACTATGTTTGCAGCGCCACCAGAGCAAACCCTAGAGTGGGTTGATTCTGGCGTTGAAGGTGCAAACCGTTTCCTGCGTCGTATTTGGAAGCTTGTTACCGAGCATGTGGAAAAAGGCACGCCAGAAGCTATTGACGTTAAGTCACTGTCGAAAGACCAGCAGGCACTTCGCCGTGAAGTACACAAGACTATTGAAAAAGTGTCTGATGACTTGGGTCGTCGCCAAACCTTCAATACTGCGGTTGCTGCTGTGATGGAGCTACTGAACCACCTGCAAAAAGCGCCACAAGAACACGCTCAGGACATCGCTATTATGCGCGAAGCCTGTGAGTCAATCTTGTTGCTACTTAACCCTATTACTCCGCACATCGCTCACGAGCTTTGGAAAGTACTAGGTCACAATGAAGATATCGATTCAGCGCCATGGCCACAGGCAGATAAAGCGGCTTTGGTTGAAGACGAGAAGCTG
>JAXHTT010000151.1:0-8889 GCA_034190055.1 Pseudomonadota bacterium
GGAAAGGCAACCGTAAGGTTGCCTTATTTGTATCATGGATACTATTTTTACTCGCGGCCCTTCTTTAAATATCAGGCTTACGCTGGCCCTTGTGTTGTCAGTAACACTGATATTTGTCGACCATAAAATGGATGGCTTCAAATCTACGCGGGTGTACCTCAACTCTTTAATGAGCCCACTTCAGTACATTGCTAATCTTCCCGGGTTAATGCTTAGCGAAAGCGCACAGCGGCTCACCTCTAAAGAACAGTTATTAGCGGAAAACCAAAAGCTTAATAACCAACTGTTGCTAATGAGTGAAAAGCTTCAGCAATACGATGTTATTGCAAAAGAAAACGCACAACTTCGAGAATTACTGCAAGCGCCCGTGCGCCTATCTTCGAAAAAGATGGTAGCCGAACTGATGGCGGTAGATAAAAACCCGTATAGTCAGCAGGTGGTTATCAATAAAGGCGCTATAGATGGTGTGTATCCTTCTCAGCCGGTCCTCGATGACAAGGGTGTTGTGGGTCAGGTTATGGAAGTGGGGTCAACCAACAGCCGTGTATTACTGATCGCTGACGTTACACACGCCATTCCTGTGCGCTCCCTACGAAATGATATTCGCTTTATCGCTACAGGCAGCGGCGCGCTTAACGAATTATATCTCGAGCATGTACCGCACAGCGTAGATATTCAGGAAGGTGACACGCTTATCTCATCGGGACTTGGAAAAGTGTTTCCAGAAGGTTACCCCGTAGCAACAGTCACACAGGTAGTCAGAGATGAAAGCCGTCCTTTTGCTCGAGTTATTGCCACCCCGCAGGCAAATTTAGATAGACTTCGTCACCTCCTGCTTTTATGGCATGAGGATGACTTATCACAAAAGCCTGATTCAGATAAGGAAGAAAAGACAAGTAAACCTGTTATTAACGAGGAAGAGTCTTCAGATGCGTAAACGTAACCTCGTTATTTGGTTGAGCCTGCTAGTGGCTATGGTACTGCAAATAGTGCCTCTGCCCACTCAAGTTGACTTGTATCGGCCTGATTGGGTGTTGGTCGTGCTTGCATACTGGAGTATGGCACTGCCCCACAGAGTAAACGTGGGTGTGGCGTTTTTAACTGGTGTTGCTATGGATGTGCTGGTTGGCACCACGTTGGGCATTCATAGCTTTGGTTTAAGTATTTGTGTTTATGTGCTAGCCGCCAATTATCAAAGACTAAGGAACTATTCTGTGTGGCAGCAGGCGATTATCATCGGTCTACTTGCCTCGCTATATCATTTGTTGGCGTTTTGGGTTCAGCATCTGTTAACGGATATCTATTTCCAAGTTGATTACTTGTGGCCAGTCTTAACATCCATGGTGATTTGGCCGTGGGTCTTTTGGCTACTTAGACGTACACGCAGACAATTATCAATTTCTTAATATAAACACCTTCACGATTAAACCAAAGGGAAGCCAATGACAAAATCGGTAGTGTTAGCGTCAGCCTCACCACGACGCACAGCTTTGCTCAAGCAAATGAACATAGCCCATACAATACAACCTGCCGATATTGACGAGTCGCCCCGTGACAATGAGTCACCGATGGAGCTTGTTGCAAGGCTTGCGACTGAAAAAGCCCAGGCAGTAAAGGCGCAACTCTCATCTCAGCAAGAAATGACGGAAGACAAGGTCATTTTGGCCAGCGACACGCTCATATCTTTTAACGGAGAGTGTGTGGGTAAACCTAAAGATAAAACAGATTCAAAGCGCATTCTTACCATGCTTTCTGGTAAAACCCATGACGTACTCACTGCTGTCTGTGCACTCAATGACGCCCATCAACAAACTCAAGTCATTACCACATCTGTGACTTTTGCAGCATTGACGGATGAGCAAATTGACGCATACTGGGAAACAGGAGAGCCTGCCGACAAAGCAGGGAGTTACGCTATTCAGGGTATTGGTGGTGAGTTTGTGGTCTCTATCAACGGTAGTGCAAGCGCCGTCATAGGCCTACCGCTATACGAAACCCGCCAATTACTTAATGCATTTGGAGTTGTGTCGTGAGTGCTGAACTGCTTATTAACGTTACCCCGTCAGAGTCACGGGTGGCGCTTATTGAAAACGGAATACTGCAAGAAATTCACGTAGAACGTCATACTAAACGGGGTTTAGTTGGCAATATTTATCGCGGAAAAGTAAGTCGTGTATTGCCGGGCATGCAGGCAGCTTTTGTCGATATTGGGTTAGAAAAAGCTGCGTTTCTACACGCCTCCGACATTGTCATCCACAATGAGATTGCTGAAGAAGTCTCGGCGAGTCACATCCAGAAGCAAGACATTCGTGAGCTGGTGCGTGATGGTCAAGATATTGTGGTTCAGGTGGTAAAAGATCCCATCGGTACCAAAGGTGCACGTCTTACCACAGATATCACTATCCCCAGTCGTTATTTGGTATTTATGCCGTCGGTAACACACGTGGGTGTATCTCAACGCATTGAAGAAGAGTCAGAAAGAGATCGTTTAAAATCCCTTGTGCAAGAGTTTTGCGATGAGAACGGCGGTTTTATTCTTCGTACCGCCGCAGAAGGCGTGGGCAAAAATGAATTGCAATCTGATGCCGCGTTTTTGCGAAGATTATGGGATAAAATCCAGTCTCGTATGAAAAAACGCAAGTCGAACGTGCTTTATGAAGATTTACCGCTGGCACGACGAGTACTGCGAGACTTTGTCGGCACTGAATTAGATAGAATTCGCATCGACTCAAAACTCTCTTTTAATGAACTTCATCAGTTCACAAAAGAGTATGTGCCCGAAATGAACGGCAAACTCGAATACTACCCTGGTGATAGACCTATTTTTGATTTGTATGATGTGGAAAATGAAGCACAGCGGGCACTAGAGCGTCGCGTTGACTTAAAATCTGGCGGTTATCTGATCATCGATCAAACCGAAGCCATGACCACTATTGATATCAATACTGGTGCCTTTGTTGGCCACCGAAATTTAGAAGAAACAATTTTTAACACCAATATTGAGGCGACGCAGGCAATTGCTCGTCAACTAAGATTGCGTAACTTAGGCGGTATGATCCTAATCGACTTCATCGATATGATGGAACCAGACCACAAAAGACGTGTCTTACATTCATTAGAGGTGGCGACGAACAAGGATAGAGCCAAAATAAACATTCACGGTTTTACCGCGCTAGGGCTTATTGAAATGACCCGCAAGCGCACCCGTGAAAGTATTGAGCATATACTGTGTGGCGAATGCCCAGTGTGCAAAGGTCGAGGCACAGTAAAAACTATTGAAACCATTTGCTTTGAAATTATGCGTGAAATCGTAAGGGTGAATCGAGCCTATGACGCAGATAAGTTTGTGGTTTATGCTTCACCAAAAGTGGCGGAAGCCTTAATGGGTGAAGAATCTCATATGCTGGCAGAACTAGAAGTATTTGTGTCTAAACAAATCAAGGTTCAAACCGAAACACTGTACAACCAGGATAAGTACGACGTCGTCATGATGTAATGCATTAACGTATACAAAGGCAAAATGTGACAAATTTTTCGTCGGTAGCCGCTTATCTACTTAAGAAGTTTTGGCTGCTACTTGCCGTATTGCTTGTACTTTTCGCGCTTGTCTTAAGCGCTGCACGCTATGCTCTGCCGCATATTGAGCACAACAAACATCTGTTGGAAAATTATATCAATGAGCAGTATGGCGTAAACCTATCTATTAAAAGTGTGCATGCTGTTTGGCAGCGCAGTGGTCCCAGCATTGTGCTCAATTCTGTGTCGCTGGCTAAAAACGATGCTTCTCCTGTTGCGTTGGATATCAGACAAATCTACGTTGAGCTAGATTTTTGGGAATCGCTACGCCATCAACTTATTTCATCTACCCGTTTCGAGCTGCGGGGGTTAGTGATTGATATTGATGCTGATCGCCTCTCTAGTGACGGTAAAAATAACTTCCCCGTGGTGAAGGCCCTTGAACGTCTTTTCTTAGAACAGCTACAAAGCTTTTCGCTAGAAGACGGTGTGGTTTCCGTTACCCATCTCAACGAAACCAATTCTTTTGACATAGAAAGCCTATCGTGGAACAACCGCGAGGAAAGACACCAAGGTTTAGGGCGGCTGAAAGTTGCAGATTTAGCTGCTAATTCAGCGTCTTTCATTATTGATGTCACCGGCACACGAGAAGAGTTTGAAGGTGTGTTCTACGCCAAAGCCGAGGAACTCGATATCTCCCCATGGGTCAGCGACCTGATTAAAACTAAGCGTCCGCTTGCCGAGAGTCGTGCAAACTTCGAGATATGGACTAATTTTTCTCAGAGCGAAGTTACCAGTATACAAGCTGAATTAAGTGAGAGCATTTTAGAGTGGGGGAGTGGCCGCGCGAAAACGGTGACTGGTATCAGCGGCGGTAGTCTTCAAGCGTTGCCCAATACCGAAAGCAAGCAAGGCGGGTGGAATGTTAGGGTAGACCAGCTTGTGCTTAACTCAAGCAATGAGACGCTTACCACTGACCTTATCGGGAGTGTAGGTGCAAACGGTGATGCGTTGATAAACACCGTGAAGCCCGTGCAAATTGACCCTTTTTTGCTGTTACTACCACTTTTTATGGATGACACTAGTGAAGAGGAAATACGCGGGCTAAACCCAAAGGGAGAATTAGCTACGTTGCAAATTCAGCTGCATAATGGTCAGCCTTCTTTAGCCGCTAAAGTACTCGATCTGCAGTGGGATAAAACGGATGAGGTGCCGGGGCTTTCGTCCCTAAACGCCGACCTCTTTTGGTATAAAAATAACGGTGCGATTTATTTAGAAAGTAAGAATAGTGTTCTCAGCGCTGATGGTGTAATCAAAAAAGACATCAACATAAAGCAATTCAAATCTCGATTTTATGTTTATCCAGAGCAAATAGACGAAGCGAAAAAACAGTGGATAGTACAAGGTAGCGACATGTTGCTTGAAAGTGATGCTGTTACTTTGAATCCACAGTTTAAATTAAATACTGCAACCGGGTTTATGTCGCTGTATGTCGATGTTAGCCCGTTGGCTTTAAATGAAGTAAGTAACCTGTTTCCCGCTTCCCTAATGGGTGCCAATACCGACAAATACCTCACTCGAGCGTTTAACGGCGAAGGTGAAATCACAAATGCGCGTGTGCTGTGGCATGGCCGCACAAGTAACTTTCCCTTTGAAGACAATAGCGGTATTTTCCAGGCCTATGTTGATATTAAACAGGGGGATTTTCTTTTTGCACCAAACTGGCCTGCACTCAATAACTTAGATCTGTCTTTGTATTTTGTGAACAATGCCCTAGTGATGGAGAGCCCAAGCGCAACTCTTGCTGATGTAAAAATAACTGATATGTCGGCCACTATACCTAGCTTTAAGCCTGATGCTCGCTTGAATATCTATGCCACTGGTTCAGGTTCTGGCGAGGCGCTTACGGCGCTAATGATGGACTCATCCCTAAAAAACTCTCTGGGTAAGGTTTTAAACGATGAAGTTCAAATTAGCGGGCCGCTAACTACTAACCTCAAATTAGATATACCTTTTAAGGGTAAAGATGTCGTGGCATCGGGTACCGCGCATTTATCTAACAACCCTGTTTATATTGCGACAACTAACATGCTTTTTGATAAAGCGTCGGGTGAGGTGTCGTTTACTAACGGAAACATAGACGCAAGTGATCTCACTGCAAAGTTTCTAAAACAGCCAGTGAATTTGTCGTTTTCTGGCAGGCAAAGCGACACGTACGATCTCCATGTAGAATTAGGTGGGCGTTGGCACGTACACCCGTTAGCTAACTATGTAAATACCGAACTCACCGAATACATCGACGGTGAAAGCGATTGGAACACCATAGTAGATATAACACTTGCTAAAAATGGCTTTGAATACTCTGCGAATCTCACGGCAGATTTAACGGCCACGCAAAGTGTATTGCCCGCCCCTTTTGGCACACCGGCTGGCAGCACCTTACCGTTACAAATAATCAGCATTGGCGATGGCAAAGCATCGAATGTTAAAGCTACGCTTGGCACCAACATTCGCTTTGACGGTGTGCTACCCCACAAAGAAATGCAGTTCTCGCGGGCGCATCTAGCCCTAGGTGAAAGCGATATAGCCAACATTGGAACAGGCTTTAGTATCAGTGCAAATCTACCTCAAGCCGATGTACAAGAGTGGTTTACCACAATTGACATGTTGCTTTCTGGCAAAGGGGAAAACGCCGTTAATACCTATGCGCAAACCGATGGACAGCCCGCTAGCAAATCAGAAGAGACTGATGCTAAGCGTACCAACTTATTCGGCACGCCCTCTCGTATATTTGCTAAAGCAGACAAGCTTAACTTTGCTGGTCACAGCATTAATAAGGCAGAACTGAACGCAACTGAGCGCAATAAGGATTGGATCTTAGACTTAGCTTCACCTCAGGCCAGGGCAACTATTCGCATCAACAGTGATTTAGATGAACAAGGCATTGAAGTAAATGCCGACTACTTGTCATTAGATAAACCAAGTGAACCTGAGATATCCGCGACATCAGATGATGAAAGTAATGCCGTATTAGCCGCTACAAGCGAGGAGGATGAGTCACCTTATAATATTGACCCCAACACGCTTCCGCCCATTTATTTTTATTGTCAGTCATGCGGTGTACATGGCATTGATTTAGGTGAAATCACGTTAGATGTGGCAAAAGACGATCATGGCCTTGCCATACGACAACTTTTGGTAAAATCTGATGAAACCAACATTACCGCAACGGGCTACTGGAAACATGTAGGCGGCGAGGTTAAAAGCGCGTTAAACGGAACCTTAACGTCTCCAGATGTTGGGCAAATGCTAAAAGAGTACGGCGTTGAATCGGGAATTAAAGATTCTAGTGCAAACGTTAAGTTTGACATTAACTGGCCCAATGCACCAATGAACTTTGGGTTTGAACAGCTTAACGGTAATGTAGAGTGGTCACTGTCTGATGGTTATCTTACTGAGTTGAGTGACAAGGGCTCGCGTATATTTACCCTGTTCAGCTTAAACTCGTTGGTAAGAAAGCTCAGCCTTGATTTTCGAGACGTTTTTGCCAAAGGCTTTTTCTACGACGACATGGGCGGCACGTTAAGCATTGTTGACGGCAAAGCGTATACTGACGATACTGAAATTGACGGCGGCGCGGGAGAAATAGAAATTACCGGCTTCACCAACTTGAATACGGGCGGCTTAAATTACAATGTGTCTTTCGCGCCCAATGTAACCGGAAACCTTCCGTTTCTTGTGTATTTCTTAGCAACGCCGCCTACCGCATTGGCTGCTCTTGCCATTGACCAAGTGCTAACATCTGCGAAAGTGATTTCAAATGTGAACTATCGTGTAACGGGCACCATAAAAGAACCTAAGTTCGAGGAATTTGAGCGTAATAGTAAAGACATTAGCTTACCTGCTCAAAATGCGCCTGTACCGGCCAATCCCCAAGACAGGCCATTAATGGAAGATGACGTGCGCAGGCTGAAAATGGAGGTGATCGATGGTTAATTTAGTCGCACTACAAATGACTTCTACGCCAAACGTAGAAGAAAATCTCGACATAGTGGCAGGTGAAATGGCTGCGGCCAATATTGCAAAGGACAGCTTGGTAGTATTGCCAGAGTGCTTTGCCTGCTTTGGCGGCAAAGATAAAGGCCAACTTGAAATCGCTGAAGTAAAAGGTGATGGTGTAATACAGCACAGCTTATCGTCACTTGCAAAGCAGCATCAATGCTACATAGTCTCAGGAACGTTTCCGGTTAAAACGGAAAACCCCGATAAATTTTCAGCTGCTTGCATGTTATTTGGACCGAGTGGTGAGCTGTTGGCTGACTATCGTAAAATTCACATGTTCGACGTATCGGTAAACGACAATACAGGCAGCTACAAAGAGTCCGCTACTACTGAAGCGGGAAGCGAAGTAGTCACTGTTCAAACGCCAATAGGCAACATTGGTCTTGCGGTGTGCTATGATGTACGTTTTCCAGGGTTATTTACTGCAATGGGCGATATCGATATTTTGGTGTTGCCTGCGGCCTTTACCCAGCGTACTGGAGAGGCCCATTGGCATGCGTTGTTGCAAGCCAGAGCCATTGAAAAACAGTGCTTTGTGGTAGCGCCAAATCAAAGTGGCGTTCATGCTAACGGTCGTGAAACGTATGGGCATAGCATTATCCTATCGCCTTGGGGCGAAACCCTTGCCGAACAAGCCTCTGAAACAGGGCTGGTATCGGCGAACGTAAATATTGCAGCAAGAGAAACTATTAAACAGAATATGCCGGTTGCCGAACATAACCGATTCAGGAGTCACTTTGTTTAAATCTGTTGAGCGTCATTTATTATCTGACTCAGGCCTAGATATTACAAAGCTAGAGAGCGCGCTAGCGACCATTCATTGCCACGACACCGACTATGCCGATTTGTATTTTCAGTCAAGCCAACACGAAAGCTGGGTACTGGAAGACGGTATCATCAAAGAAGGCAGCTATAATATTGAGCGTGGCGTTGGCGTGCGTGCAATTAGCGGTGAGAAAACGGGCTTTGCTTATTCTGATGAAATAAGTGAAGAAGCGTTAACTAAAGCGTGCAAAGCGGCCCGCGGTATTGCGCCAAGTGGCGGAAAGCAACAAGTTGCTGGCTTAGGTCACAAGCCTGTCGAAGCACGCTATGCCGAAAATAACCCTATTCTTGCGATGCAAGATGCCGAGAAAATCTCACTGCTTAAAGCGGTAGATGCTTATATCCGTAAGCAAGAACCGTCTGCCAACCAGGTGGTAGTAAGTTTAAGCGGTGTATATGAAGAAATTTTAGTTGCTGGCAGCGACGGTACGTTAGCCACAGATATTCGTCCCCTTGTGCGTCTAAACTGTTCAGTATTGCTAGAAC
>JAXHTT010000152.1:0-8719 GCA_034190055.1 Pseudomonadota bacterium
CACCCAGAGAACGAACGGGGTGAAGGGGTGTTTTATACTGATATTCCTTCGTCTTTGCTCATGCAAATAGATTCAATATTTGAAAGCGGTGGTAATAGTCAGCAAAGCGACAATTTGAAAAGTGCAGGTACTACTCAACAGCCTTCAGAACAGCAGCAGTTTAGTTTCGATGACGAGTAGTGACATCAAGGACAATATAGTTAGGAAAATAATGAACAACAATCAACATTCTGTATCGTCGTTTTTCGATAACTTGTTTGGCATCGAAGCTATCGACAAATTTGTCGCGAAAGAATTTGGCTTTATTGATGAACTAGCACAAGAAGAGAGGTTTATCTGGGCTGGTGTACTGGCGTATTTGTCATACATGCAGCGTAATGGGCATAGCTGTATCTATCTTAAAGAGGTGGCTGGAACGACCCTCTTCAGAGAGACTGATACCGAACAAGCGGCTAGCTTGACGGCACAAGTGCAAGAAAGCGAAAGTGCATCACCTATTCCCAATCCCCAAGGGCTCATAGAGCAACCAGAGCCAGATCAACAAGAGCCAGAACAAGCCCTTAAGACAGGTTTAGAACTACCTCAGCTTACCCCTTTACTAAAAATCGTAAAAAGCGCGCTGAGAAATGAACAAGTTGCTCAGCTATTTGTTTATGAAAACGGCAGGCTGTATAGCCGTCGTTATTATGAGTTTGAACAAGAGGTAGCGCGAGACATAGTGAAGCGAGCGGCGCTTACGCCGTTGACAGAAGACGCAAATGATAAAGTAAAGCAGCTTTGGCCCGCTATATTCCCTACCGAAACTACAGATCAACAAGATTGGCAGCAAATTGCTGTTGCTAAAAGTTTAATGCAGGGGTTTTGTGTCATAAACGGTGGGCCTGGAACGGGTAAAACTTATACCGTGTTACGTCTATTACTGGCGCTACAGGCGTGTGACAAAGACCTAAATATTGTATTAGCTGCCCCAACCGGCAAAGCGCAGCAACGTATGACCGAGTCTATCGTTAACAGCATTGAAGGGCTTCGCGGGAAGGTGGACGATGCTGCACTTGATAATGTGCCTACTGACGCTGTAACGCTGCATAGATTATTAGGATTGCGAGAATACGGTGTATCGACCAAGTACAATCAGCATAATCAGTTAGCCGCAGATGTGCTCATTGTCGATGAGGCAAGCATGGTCGACTTAGCGTTAATGACGCGCATAGTCCGCGCATTGCCGAACCATGCACGACTCTACTTCATTGGTGATGCTGACCAGCTTCCAGCTGTTGAGCTTGGCAATGTGTTAGAGCAACTGGTTAGTGACACAACAAGCTTTGACACAGAAAAGAATGTATTGTCGAGCAGAGAAAGTAGCTCACTCAGTGATAACGGCCCGCTTTCATTGGGGGGCGTGCCTTCGTTAATGCGCCAGCATATTGCCACGCTGTGCCCACATCTTCCTATGTTACCTGTTAATGAGCGTGCCAAAAGCTACGTGGCAACACTGCAGGCACCGCAGCGTTTCAAAGGCCAAGTCGCAAAAGTAGCGACGGCCATCCAGAGAGGGGATGCTGGTGGAGCGATCGCTGCCATCGCCGAAGGGGATGATGAAAATAGCAAAAAAGCAAAGCTACCTCCAAACGTAGCTTCAAACTGGGATTCAAATAGCAGGCCTCGCTTAAAAGAAGGCGTGCATTTATGGTCAGAAGATGAAGTTGGTAGTCGTGATTTATATGAATTGGCTAAAGAAAGCTTCTTTCCCATTTTTGATGCCGATAGTGCCGAAGAAGCGCTTAATCGCCTGAACTATGTCAGGTGGCTCACACCAGTTCGCAAGGGTGCAATGGGAGTAGAGGGCCTAAATAGCTTAGTGTTCGATGCCATCAAGCACAAAATCAAAAAGCGAGAAGGGCATTTCTATCAAGGTCAGCCCATAATGATTGTAAAGAATCATCATCCACAGCGGCTATCTAATGGTGAAGTAGGCGTAATCTGGCCTGATAGCACGGGTAAACTGTATGCATGGTTTTACCAAGACGCCAAAGGTGCAGACCAACAAACCTCGTCAGGTACGGGCGAGAATGCTACAGACGTACAAAACCAAATGCAAAAGCAAGCGCTACGCAGCATATCGTTATCAAGAGTGCCACAGTTTGAAACCGTATATGCCATGACCATTCACAAATCCCAGGGTTCTGAATTCAACCACGTTGTACTTATACTGCCCAAGCCCGATAGTGATAAAGCCGCCAACCTATTCCATCGGGGTTTAGTGTATACCGGCTTAACCCGTGCAAAAGGCGGTTGTTTGATCATTTCAGACAACGCGACATTTAGCCATATGGTTCAGCGAGTAGATAAGCGCTATTCAGGACTGTCAGAAGCAATCAGTCAATGCTTAGAGGATAAGGTTGGTGAAGTCACAGAAACAGAATAGAAGAAAGTGTACTCTGCCCCCTAATTCTCTGGTCAGAGTACATTTCTGCGTTGTTATTTCACAGGCGTAAAAAGACAAAGGCCATTTTTGTTGATGGCAATGGGCGTTTTGCTTATCAAATAAATGCGGGTTGGGGCGGTTACACGTAAAATGCCGCCTTCAGCGTTTAAAAACTGTGAGGGCAAAAGTACAGAAGTATTATCGTTTTCTGAATTGTTGGTCTCAGCTTTCACTGCAAAGTGTGATAAGCCGCAGTGATCTAGCCAGCCCAATATATTATTTGGTGTCGCAACAAAATGATCGTGCTTTAATAAGCTGCTGTGTAACGTAATGTTCGCACCGAAAACAGGTTTGTTTTCTATAGCCATCTGTCTATTCGGCTTTATGTGCAGCCGATATAGCCCATGTGACTCTGGCACAATATCATCATTTGCATCTGTATCATTCACTAGCGTTAACATACAAAGTTTCACGAGGTAATTCTGATGACTTTATTGTGGTGGAGTTACGTTCGTCCTGCGTTGATGTGGATCAAGCAGAAGCAAAGCTAGCCTAAAGCGTTCAAATCTATGCTCATATAAAGGTATGAATCAATGATTATTAAGGAGACAGCAGACTCAATGGGGCTTTGTGAGGTATCATTGGTTTAAATAGCTTTAGTTTGAAAAGACTAAGGTTAGCCTTCGGGTAATAACGAGCAAGCTAGCGTAGTTTAGATATCATATATAAGGACCAGGCTTTCATGGAATTGAATCAAGTTACACTACCTGTTACCAATATGGCTAAAGCGGTTGAGTTTTACCTTACCCTTGGGTTCACACAAATAGTAGATACACCGCATTATGCAAGGTTTACGTGCCCAGAAGGCACCTCCACGTTTTCACTCTCTTTAGAAAGCAAAAACGTACAAAATCACAGCGTGATTTACTTTGAGCATGAAGCGTTAGACGAGCTATATGCATCGCTTGTAGAAAAGGGTATTCATTTTGAGCAACCGCCTATTGAACAACGCTATCTTTGGAAAGAAGCTATTTTAAGAGACCCATCGGGCAATAAAATAAAGCTTTATTGGGCTGGCGAGAACAGGGTGAACCCGCCTTGGAAAGTAGACATTAAGCGTTAAACATTGAGATAAAAAGTGACAGAACCCCAAATAAGCGTGCACTTTCGCTTAACAAAGTTAGATGCGATGCAGGCCTATACGCTAAAAAGAGAAATTGAAGGCGCTTATTTTATTAAGCGTGAAGGGAATGTTGATGACCAAAAAGCTGACGTTTTTGTCGGTATGGTGCCTTTAAAAGAAACGCTGTTCGACGAACTCAACGACTATGTTATACGCCAGCAAATTAAGTACGATGACTGTGATATTTTTGTAGAAGCCAAAAATGCTAATGGGGATATCGCCGTACCAAGGGTAGTAAACAAACTGCTGAAGTATATAGACTGTAAGCTTATGTATGCCCTAACTGACTAAGGACTACCTAAGGAAGTGCGAAGGAAATTGTCACATCAAGCCTTTTCATACACCCTGTTTAAGTGTGAAGCGCCAAGGCAGGCTTGTATCATCCCGTGCGGGATGCGTTTTGCTTTCTTTATCCCTTTTATCTTCTCTGGCGTAATCTATGCCTATGCGAGGTGCGCTGATAATTTTCTCAGCGGCATTAAATTCGGCGTTGCTTTCAATCCAGATTGTATCACTGTTCACCACGGGGTCGCCATTTAGCGCTGGTGTTAAGGCTAAAGCCTGCGAAAGCTTCGCCGGGCCGTTACATAAGTTACGCACCGCAATGTTTGACCCTCGTCGCTCCTGCATTATATCTAAGCCCACGGTAGGACTGATTGCTCTGATAAGCACAGAATCAGCATAGCCCACCTTGTTAGTGACAATATTAAACATGCTGTGGTAACCGTAAACCGTGTAGATATAGGCTATGCCGCCCTTTTTCCTCAGCGTTGTTACAGATGAGGGCCGGCGCAGTAGGTGTTTTTGCATGGCCAGATCCCGTTCACCGCAATAAGCTTCAGTTTCTGTGATCATTCCTCCGGTAAGTGAACCACCGACACGACTAAAAAGAAAATTGCCAACAAGTGACCTAGCAATGTTGACCACATCACTGTCAGTGAAAAAAGAAAGCTGCATTTCATTCAAAGTAGATTAAGAGCAAAGTTACGACGATTTATTAATTTCGCTGTGAGATTTTAAAACCTTACTGCCATCGTCTTGTTCAATAAGGTAGGCTGGATCACTATCGCTCGCTTCACGCTTTACCGATGAGCCTTTAATAGTGCGTGTAACATCACTGGTAAATTTCTCTCTTATGTTGCCTGTGGCACTGCCGTTGCCCCATTCCCATTCAACTTCTGTATTTACCGCGTAGTGTTTCATCATCATTCCCTGTAGCGTTAGTTTAACTATTTACACAGAGTTAAACGGGAAAAATAGCTGCTTAGTTCACAAAGCAATACAGTGGAAAGAAGAAGGCAAAGGCAACTCAGGTAATAAGAGCTAAGCAACTGAGCTTGAAACCTTAAGAAAGCGTTTCAAGCTGCTTTTGTTTGGGCACTTGTTTTTGAGTAGCAGAACTTCCAGCGGTCGCTATGACCACTAAAGCTACTGCAAGCCACTGAGTCAGCGTAAGGGTTTCATCAATAATGATAAAGGCCGCTACAGCTGCTACGGCAGGCTCTACGCTCATCATTATGCTGAAAGTCTGCTTGGGCATATTACGCATGGCGCTCATTTCTAAAGTGTAGGGAATAGCGGATGAGAAAATACCAACTGCGCAGCCAATGAGCATCGCTTCTGAAGATAGCAACGCACTACCTTGACTTACTATACCAATGGGGACCACACAAATGGCGGCTACTAGCATTCCTAAGGTAACCGTAACACCGCCGGAACCTTCATTGCCTGTTTTGTTACCAAATACAATGTAGCCGGCCCAAAAAGCGCCCGCGGTTAGCGCTAGCATTACGCCAATAGGATCTAGTCCTTTTGTTGATGCACCGAAAATATCTGGAAGCAGTAAACAAACGCCAGCAACCGCTAAAATGGCCCACGCAAAATCACGTTTTTTTCTTGCGCTAAAAAAGGCCACCGCTAATGGACCTGTAAATTCAAGCGCAACGCCTATACCTAATGGAATACGCGCAATGGCAAGGTAGAAGATGATATTCATTGCCCCTAAACAGGTGCCATAAATAATGACGTTTCGCCATCCTTTCGCACTTAAGCTAGCTTTCCAAGGTTTGAAGATTATTGTCAACACCAAGGCCGCGAAGAATGCACGCAGGGCGCTTGTACCTTCAGGCCCCACGATAGGAAAGAGTTGTTTGGCAAATGATGCACCCGATTGGATCGTTATCATGGCCAAAAGCGCTGCGAGTATGGCAAGTAAAAAATGTTGATTCACAATGTATTTCAGCTTCAAAGAGAAAAAACAGGATTATATTTGTTCTGAAGGCGAATTGCTTGTTGATAATCGGGAAGTACTGAAATATTAAGTTTGATAACAGTTTTGCCTTACCTTAAAGGTGGTGTTAGCTTCACTTTCAGCAATCAATATTTACAATCAATAAGCCAACCCGATTGAGAAAGGCGAATCAAAATGGAAATTAGACATATCTCTAACACTATAAGTGTTAGAGGCTTTTCGGTGGAAACGAATAACAAAGCAGAGTTTTCTCAGCATGGAAAAATTCCTGGTCTATGGCAGCGCTTTGACAACACGATTTCTGTAGATTATGTGGGCGGCGAGCGCGTGTATGGGGTGTACTTTAACTATGAAAGTGATCATGCTGGAAGCTTTTCCGTGCTAGCAGGCTATGATGGTAAGAAAGTGCCAGAAAATGCAGAAGTCGAAAACATTACGATTCCACAAGGAAAGTATCTCGTTTTTACTAAACAAGGGGAAATGCCGCAAATTGCTATTGATGCATGGACCGATGTTTGGAAATACTTTACCCAAGAAAATGCGGGGTATGAAAGGACATTCACGGTGGATTTCGAGCACTATGTAAACGGCAATCACATTGATGTATACATAGCGATAAAGTAATGCTTTTTAGCGAACTTGTAATAATAGGCATAGAGTTAGAAGTAATGATTGTTTAAATATACTGGTTGCGCCTGTTGACACAGATCCCAACCATCTTACCTGCGTGGGGGGGGATAATGAATCTCCGCTTTTTTGTGCAGAAGTAAAGCTTATGCCATTGTCAGATATGCTTAAAAAACCGGCGTAAAAACGCCGGTTTTTGGTTTACGTACTAAATCGTAAATTACATTTTGTACGCTACAGTTACATAGCCAAAACGCCCGATGTTGTCGTATGCAGCGTCAGTTGAGCCAGTACCTGTTGTACCTGTAGGTAATGCGCGGTTGAACAGGTTATCAATACCCACGGTTAGGCTTATACCATTTTTAAAGTTATAACCTGCAGTTACATCAGTTACTGCGTATGAAGGCAGTTCCATACGGTTACTTGGGTTAGGGTTACGTGCTAGCTCTTGATTGTCGTAAATGCTTGCGCGCTCAATGTAGCGCGTTTTCCAGCTTGCTTCCCAATCGCCACGGCTGTAGTTAACCGTGAATACACCTTGCCAGTCAGACTCACCAGCAGTGCCAGCGTTTTGATAAAATAGCTCTGGGTTGTCCTGGAATGGAAACTCTTTACGATCTTTTAGATAAGTCGCAATTAGGCTTGTGCGGAATGCACCTTCAAGTGCATCAAAGTCGTAACCTAATTCGAAATCTACACCTTTTGCTTCTTGCCCTGCAATGTTCAGCGCATAGCTGCGAATTTCGGTAATTTCGCCTGATTCTGAATCACGGTCGATAAGACCACAGTACGGATTATCGATGCCTGTTTCAGAGTCAACACAACGGTCCAGAATAGTTTGACCATCAATGTTGGTGATCGCGTCAGTAAGCTCAATTTCCCAGTAATCGACTGTCGCAGTAAAGCCTTCAAACCAAGCTGGAGTATAAACTAAACCTAGGGTTTTAGAGATAGACTGTTCTGCTTGAAGGTCGATGTTACCACCGTTTACGCCTTCCAACGTTGCTGCATCATAGTCAGAGTTGAAGTCTGCCGGAACGCCAAGTGCTGCGCAGTTAGCAATACGCTGGTCGGCATTAGCTAGGTTTTCTAGGTTATCGGTACGGCATGGATCGTCAACGGTAAAGAACGTCTGGCTGGCTTCACCGTAAAGCTCGCTAATGTTCGGTGCGCGAAGGGCAGATGACTTAGTTGCTCTAACACGTAAGTCTTCAAAAACCTGCCAATCTAAACCAAGCTTCCAGCTTTTCGCGTTGCCAATAGATGAGTAATTAGCAATGCGCGCCGCTGTGTCGAACGTAAGCATATCTACGCCTGGTAAACCTTCAAGAAGCGGGATAGTAACTTCAGTAAATACCTCAGAGACGTCGTATTCGCCCTTGTCTTCGCCTAGCGCATTGAAGAAGGTGCCTGCAGCGTTGTCTGGCTCATCAATTTCACTTTTTTCTTTGCGGTATTCAACACCTGCTGCGAAACCAACGTAGCCCGCTGGCAGCTCGTAGATACCTGAGTTTGCGATTGTTGCACCTGCGTTGTACTGCTCAATTTTGCTAGTACCTACAGACGTGGTATTCACATAGTCGATAGCTTCTTGTGACGGCTGACCATAACCCATAATGTTAAGCGGCACACAGCCATCTTCGCTACCTGATGCACAAACGATCTCGCCGGTGTTCTCATCTGTGACAGCGTCTAATGCGTTATAGAAGTTTTGCAAAATCAGATTGTTGCGGTTTTCACGCTCTAACTCTGTTTTACCGTAATTTACGAACGCCTCGTAGCTCCATTCATCATTGATGTAGCCCTCGATACCCAATACATAGCGATAAGTTTCGCGCTCATCCGCTTCAGTACGGCGACCTAGGTCAGTCATCATACGGTTTAGCTGAATTGTATCTAAGCCATTCGTTTGCATATAGTCACGAACGCTATCGTCTAGAAAGGCATTATCGATGCTGATGTCAGTTTCATCGCTGTAAAAGAAAAATGCCGGCTGCGCCATAGAGATAGCACGAGTACGTGCATATTTTGCTTGCGCATAAACCGTAGTATCGTCGTTAAGCTCGTAGTTACCTTTAACGTTTAGGTTAGTGCGGTCAAACTCTGGCTGTAACTGTGTGAACTGGCGAAGATTGAAAGAGTCACAGTTCGCGCAGAAAGCTCCATCTACTTGATCACCAATGTAAATGTCTTTAATTGAACCGTCAGCGTTGAAGGTTTTTGTGCCATCGCC
>JAXHTT010000153.1:0-8705 GCA_034190055.1 Pseudomonadota bacterium
CGGAAAAATAATGGCTGGCATCCTCAAAAATTGAGCCATAGCCCGTATCTTTGGGATAAATCATATTGATAAGTTGTTTTACCTGCTGCGTGTAAATGCTATCGGGGTTTTGGCTTTGTGCGCTCACCGTCTTCCTTTCAAATGATGCTGCGAATTGCTATTACTTTGCTTGAAGCAATTCACGACAGACCAAGCATTACACAGATTATCTAATCTCGTGCCCAAGCTCTACTGCCTCACGTTTTTTCAATTGACCTAAATGATACCGTAAATTTTCACTAATTTTGGTATTTCTTTTAATAACATGCAGTTGCGGCCATGATGCTCGCTCTCCACTTACAATTAGCTGGCTAATGCTTTCGCGGGTTGGGTTAGCCAATACTTGGGATAAATTCCTTATTTGGCGCTTGGGTAAAATATTGATATTGCCTACGTACTGCTGATCAATAATAGAACGTACTTTGTGAATTGCTAGCTTGGCGCTCTTATTTCCTGTTAAACGCTCAATGATATCAATAGCGAAAATACTATTGGTTTTCGCAAGTTGCCCAAGGTGACGGGCCGACATATCCCATATCGAGTTAGGATCGATGCGATTTGATGAAATGAATGGCACCGCCAAAGGGTTTGTTTGGCTTACAATACTATGGTTCACGCCATATAACCGAGCCAAGCGATCGAAGGGGAGATCTGCCATTAACGAACCGTCGGCAAAACGACGGTTAGGTATGTAGGGGACAATCTCTCCAGCCGGGGTTTTCGCTCTTAGCTGCACTGGGCTAAAAATAACAGGTACAGCACATGATGCACGTACCGCTTGGGTAATAATTGCATTGGGCGATGTTTTGGCATTTAACAGTCGTGAATGCTGATGCAAGTCAGCGGGGGACACGGTGACAGTTATGTGCCGCCCTGTCTTTTTAAAAGCTTCTTCAAAGGTTGTAAGGTCGAACAGTTCAATCAGTGCATTTTCAAGTACTGAGCTATCGAATAACCCTTTTTTCCCAAGCCCTGCGAAACTTCGCCAATGCTTAAAGGTTTCGTAAATAAATTCGGCGCTGAGTGCTTCAAGCAACTGGTCGTGTGTTCGCGTACCTAACATAGCTGCAATAATTGACCCTGCGCTAGAGCCAGATACTACGGTGGGTAGTAAATTCTTTTCGTTTAACGACTTAACCACGCCAGCATGGAAAAAACCTAAGCCTGCGCCACCTGAAAGCATAAGGCAACTCCGCCCGAAGGCATGGGCGGTTTCATCAAAAAACGACAGTTTTTCATAAAAATCAACGTCGCGCTCATCGGCGTTATAGATCTGATCTAGCGCCAATATGACTTCATCAATAAACTGTTCAATAAGGTATTTAGTGCCGATTTTGCAATGGGTTAACAGAATAGGGTTGGCGATATTGCCTAGATTGCCGTGCAATCCTTCGTGCAGTATTGACATCAGTGCAGGTAAATCACCTTTACCTCTAGCAAGTTGTAAGCGCTGAACCCGCTTTCGGATAAGCTTGTAGTCATAGTCATCGCTAGCATCTTTTGTTTTCCATTCTTCAGCGCCAGACAGCGCATCGTGCGCCAGGCATGCGGCCTCATATTCATCGTAACTGCTCGCATGCTCAATCTCATGCTCAAGCTTTTTTAAACGCAAATCGAATACTGCCATAACGATAACCTATTTAAGTTGATGAGCGCTGCTGCCTTTTCTTACATGACAAGCGAACAAGCGCGGGTAACACCAGCAAAAGGATAAATACGTATTTTGGACGCTGTTTACTAAGTGGCGAGTTTCTCGACATTTGCTAGAAAGCATGTGGTAAGCCTCTGCGCACCAACAGCTGTCTATACGCTAACTTGAGTGTATGGTGTAAATTTAGAATCCACTACCTAAACCTTTATGCTAAATCAACCGCTTGGTGCTTTTTGCATGTGACTCAAGCCGGTACCTTTTAATTGATAGACTTTCAGAGGATTGTTTTTCAATCAACAATTAGCAGTAATTTTGTTTTTTAGATTGACCATTTCATAAGCACTCAGTAGCCTGAGAGAGAAAATAATAATGTGGACCTCTTCTTTGTAGTATGGAATGGAATTTTCAAACGCTAAGCCTGCTATCAATTCCTTTAATTAGCGCCATTGTCGGGTGGCTGACTAACTATTTGGCGGTAAAAATGATGTTTTACCCCATACAGTTTGTTGGTATTAAACCTTTCTTTGGATGGCAAGGGCTTATTCCCGCTAAACGTCGCCAAATGGCAGAGATTGAGGTTGAGCTAGTTTTAGGCAAATTGCTAAGTGTTGAAGAATTAGCCCAGCGTTTAGATGCAGATGAGCTAACGAAGGCTATTGAGCGCCGCTTAGGTCAGGTTATTCGCAAAGTTGTTAATGACGTAATGGCCCAGTCAGCGCCTCAACTTTGGGCTGCTTTGCCTGTGCAAGGCAAAAATCTAGTTTACCAGCGTATCGAAAACGACATCCCCAATGTGGTCCACAAAATGGTGGACGACTTTCAGCATAACGTTTCAGAAATTTTAGATATTAAAGAGTTGGTGGTTGAACAACTAGTTAACACCCCAGAACTTGTCAATGAGATTTTCTTAACCGCCGGCAGCAAAGAATTTCCGTTTATAGTGCGTTCTGGCTTTTATTTCGGCTTCCTGTTCGGCTTACCAACCATGCTGCTTTGGTACTTCTTTCAAGCATGGTGGATATTACCCCTAGGCGGCTTGCTTGTGGGTTATGCCACTAATTGGATTGCTATCAAAATCATATTCGAACCCAAACGCCCAAGAAAACTGGGGCCGATTACCATTCAAGGCATGTTTTTAAAACGCCAAAAAGAAGTGTCCGAAGTCTATTCAAACATTATTGAAGAAAAGCTTATAACACCTAAAAACATCACCCACGTAATCTTGCATGGTTCAGGCTCAGCCCAGCTTTTAGAACTCATTGAGCTTCATGTCAATGACGCTATTGAACGCTATGTGGCAATAGCGCAACCGTATTTTGCGTTGGGTGTGGGCTCAGAAAATTACCATAAAATGAAGGCACTAGCGGTGCGACAGATATTTGATAATTCTGATAAGTATCTGCTTTATGCGTTTGATTACGCTAATAATGCTATGCAGATTGGGCACGATTTAAGTGAGCGCATGCAGGCGTTAAGTGTTGAAGAATTTGAAGGCGTTTTGCGCCCAGCTTATCAACAGGATGAGTGGAAGCTCATCGTAACCGGCGCTATTCTAGGTATGGTAGCTGGTGTTGCCCAACTTTATTTGGTGTTTATGTAAGGTGTTCCATTAGCAAAAACTAACGCATAGGGTTGGCAAAGGGGCGAACTGAACTATGAAAACCGCGCAGAAAATACTACTCACCGCGCTAACATTATTTAATGAGCACGGCGAAAACACGGTAACCAGTGTGGATATCGCCGTCGAAATGGATATTAGTCCGGGAAACCTTTATTACCACTTTAAAGGTAAAGACAGCCTAGTTAGTGCGCTGATGAAAATGCATGAACAACAAATGCAGAAGGTGCTAAATCGAGAAAAGCTCGACACGCTTCACCCTGAAGAAATCATGTACTACCTGTATCTTCTTATCGATAGCATCCATGTATTTCGCTTCTTCTATCGCAGTCCAGCTGACTTGGCGGAAAAATACCCGAGTATTGTGCGGCCTAGGCAGCACATACTATCTAGCTTAAATAAACAATTAGCGTTTCTTTTTGAGTCACTATCGAAACGAGATATTCTTATTGCCTCAAATGCAGATAGGGCGCTCTTAGTAGATTTGATATCTTTAATTATTACCCAGTCTTGTCAGTTTGATGAGCTAAACAGTCATATGGATAGCACAATGCAGCGTTATCATGCTCTATCACTCATGATGGTGAGTGTATTGCCAAGGCTGACGCTGCCTGATGAACAAAAGCACGAGCTAGAACAGATGCTGAACTCACATGACTTTGTGAGAAATGCCTCAACCCCGTCACCCTTAGACTTCGCGTAAAGGAATAGTAATGGCAAAAACGCTCAGTTTCTTAGATAAGTCATTTTGGATAACAGAGTCAGACGAGAACCCCAAACATGTTGCTTGCTTGCAGCTACTCGCAATTCCAAAAGGGGCAAAAAGTACTGAATATGTGCCTCAGTTATTCCAAGAAATAAGAAGCTTTGCTCGCGCTACTTCTCCGTTCAACTGTTCGGTAAAAACGGTGTTAGGTTACCCTGTTGGGTTTTCGCCGGTGAAAAAGCTAAACATGGATTATCATGTGCAAATTCATCGAGTGGCAGATATTACAAACCGAGAAGCGCTGGACGCCTTCGTTGCAAGATTGCATGCGTCGCGGTTAGACCCTGACAAACCTTTGTGGCAATACCATTTTATTTTTGACGATAATAGCGAAACATTTGCCATTTATGCTCGCGTTCATCATATGTATGGTGATGGTGCGACTTTGGTACGCTGGTTTCAGGCTGGGTATGTTTCCAATTCCCACGAAACAAAATTTACACCTGTTTGGGCAGTAAAGCGGCTTCGCCATAAGCGCAGAGACTCGGTGAGTTTTTATAAGCGCTTAGTTGGGGTGGGGTATGCGTTAAAAACCGCGTTCGATTTACTCATCATCTTTATTCGCATATTCATGAAAGCGCTGCGAGTGAACCCACATTATATGCCTATTCCTTTCACGGGTACGAAAACAGTGCTGACCGGGCAAGTTAAAGCGGGAAGGGCCGTGGCAACTATGGACTTGGACTTCAAGCGAGTAAAAAAACTTGCAAGACGCACGCGCTCTACTGCGAACGAGGTGTTGCTATGCGCCTTTGATATTGGCGTGCATAAATTGCTGCAAGATCATGGGCAGGTATTTAAAAAAGCCTTGTTCACCAATATGCCGATTAACTTGCGCAAACCAGGCGAGAAGACCACAGGTAATAAAATAGCTATTGTGCCGGTGGAGTTAGCACATGGCGAAAATGACCCCTATCTTAGGTTGCGTCAGATTGTGGTGAATCATCGTATTGTTAAAAACGCAGCGCAGCATGCGCGCCCTGCGGCATTTAGTGGCTATACCATTGCAATTCAATCTCTTGCACTGGTCTTCGAATGGTTGAAACTATCTAGCGTAGTTAAGCCTATTGCAAACATTCTAATTTCAAACGTCCCTGGCCCCAAAGATACAAGATATTTAAAAGATGCGGAGTTATTGGCTTGCTATCCCATTTCTACCATGACGCCTGGGGGCGGGGTAAATATTACGCTTATGACCTACGCGGGCACTGCGAATGTCGGATTGGTGTGCTGCAATAAAAATATCGAGTCGTTACAACCTTTAGCACGCTATGTTAAAGAGGCGTTTGACATGCTAGAAGCGAGCGTGGACAACCCTAGGCTAAATATTGATGATATTGGTGAGCAGGTGGATACCGTACCAGTCTCTATTGTGTCAGATCACTAGCATGCGTAATTTGCAGACTAAGTGCTATTCTATGAGATAGAAGCGCAGTACGTCGTCTTCTACACGTACGTTTTGACCTAGTTTCGAGAAGAGTACCTCGCGCCAGTGGTCACCACGCATAGTATGGCTTAAGTTTTCTTGGGTAATTTGTTTTTTGATCGCGTTATCAATATGAGGAATGTGGTATTCCAAAACAGCTTGGTTCGAACCCGTTAAATAGACCTGTAAATAGTCCGCTGCAATATCAGACGTTCCGGCGCTAAAAAGCGATAGGGCTGACTTTAACGAGCCGCCAAGCAAAGTATTTACACTTTTAGGAAAGAAGCGCGAAACTAAAAACTGAGTGTCTTTAATAAGCGCGTAATCATCGTTAACTAAACTGACACTATCAGTGGAAAGGCCGGTTAAATAAAGCGTGCTCATATTTTTGTCGTAATGAGGCGATGCTGACACAGTGAACACCACGTGAGCGCGGTAAATAGTTGTAGAAGCTACCACAATATTAAGTGCCGCAAGGCACTGAAGACCAATACGGTTGTTTGCATTATCTAATGTTATGTTGCCTTCAAGCACGGTAACAGTGCCCCTTCCCATAGGGATGTTGATGGTGAACGCGTAAGGAAAGCTATCGTTGATAAGGTCTTGGAGCTCAGCTTTGGTAAAGTCGTCGTGCGTCAGCTTACCCCATTTCACAAGCCATTGTGCCAGGTACACTTTGCATTTGTCTTTGAAGGATAAGTTATTGGTCAAGGTGTATTCTTAGCCTAATGTTGCTAGGCAGTGGCTTGAAGCTAGATAGTCTAACGTAACTTATATACTGATATAGCACTTAAGTTATCAGGATTATTAGAATTTTTAAATCTTACAATTTAATTCTTTTATTGATGAAGTATTGTTTGCTAATCTGGTCATACCACAACGTTTTATTAACATTTAAAAGTCTTGCCCTCAAGGAGTTGGCGAAATGAGCGAAGTACTCAGCAAATACGATTACATCATTGTAGGCGGCGGTTCTGCCGGGGCGGTGCTTGCCACACGATTATCAGAAAATCCTGCATTAAATATTTTGCTATTGGAAGCTGGCTCGAAAGATACCAACCCACTTATTCATATTCCTTTTGGTTTATCTTTGCTTAGTAGGTTTGAGGGTATAGGTTGGGGTTATCATACGGCGCCACAAAAAGAGATGTATGACAGAGAGATGTTTTGGCCTCGCGGCAAAACTTTAGGCGGCAGCAGTTCAGTTAACGCCATGTGCTATATTCGCGGACAACAAGAAGACTACGACCGCTGGTCCAATGAAGAGGGTGCCGAGGGCTGGTCATTTGAAGATGTGTTGCCTTATTTCAAGCGCTCAGAAAACTTTGAAGAAGGTGCTGATGAATACCACGGCACAGGCGGCCCATTAAATGTTAGCAAGTTAAGGCATACCAGCGTGCTGTCAGACGCATTTGTGAACTCTGCGTCATTTGCCGGCTATCAACAGCTTAACGACTTTAACCGAGACGATAGGGAAGGGCTTGGCTACTATCATGTTACACAAGCCAACGGCCAGCGCTGCTCAACAGCAAAAGGCTACTTAACGCAGGCAAAGCATCGCAATAACTTAACTGTTTTAACAAAAGTTGCTGCCGAAAAAGTGCTCTTAAAAGAAGGGCGTGCAATTGGGGTTCAAGTGCGTGAAAAAGGGGCAGTGAATCGCTACTTCGCTAGAAGCGAAGTCATTCTTTGTGGCGGCGCGATAAACTCACCACAACTTCTCATGCTATCAGGTATTGGACCAAGAGCAGAGTTAGAAGATAAAGGTATTTTTGTACAGCAAGACTTGCCTGGCGTAGGCCAAAATCTACAAGATCACCTAGATGCCATCGTGCAATATACCTGTAAAGCCAGAGAAGGCTATGCCGTTGCATTTGGAGCATTGCCTTCCTACGTGAAAGCCACCGCAGACTATGCGTTTAAACGTAAAGGTATTTTTTCGTCCAACATAGCCGAAGCCGGTGGCTTTGTTAGTTCAAGCTTAGCGACGCACGGACCTGATATCCAGTTCCACTTTTTACCTGCAATTTTGAGCGACCATGGAAGACAGTTAGCCTTTGGTTACGGTTATGGCGTTCACGTATGCTGCCTATACCCCAAAAGCCGAGGTACTATATCGCTTCAAAGTAACCATCCTGCTGATCAAGCGTTTATTGACCCGAACTACTTGTCTGCCAAAGAAGACCAGCAAGTTATGATTGAAGGTGTTCGTATTGCTCGTAAGCTACTATCGGCTCCTGACTTCGACAAGTTCCAAGGCAGTGAACTATACCCTGGAGATGACGCGCAAACAGATGAAGAAATATTAGAGTTTTTGCGTGAGCGCGCTGAAACCATCTATCACCCGATTGGTACCTGTAAAATGGGCAGTGATGACGATGAGATGGCGGTGGTTGATACTCAGTTACGGGTAAGGGGCATAGCAGGTCTTAGAGTGGTAGATGCTTCGGTGATGCCAAGTTTAATAGGTGGCAATACTAACGCACCCACCGTCATGATTGCCGAACGTGCTGCTGAGTTTATTAAAGCGACGCACGAAGGTCAGCCAGTATCTTTGGCTAAAGCAGAATCGGCGTAACTGAAAAAGTGCTACGAGCGAGCCTTCGTCTCGCTCTGGCATTTCATCCGTTTTAAGCAGTTAAACGCTTTTCGCGGCGTACAAGCGCAACGCTATATTCAAGTAGTTGTGTTGATAAGACGTTTACACCTGCTTTTGCATAAATAAATCCGCTGCACAATCACACATCTCATCGATATGACTGCTGTCAGCGTATATGCCGTCAATAAGTAAACGCGCAATACCGTGTAACGTGCCCCATGTCACCTGTGCGAGTCTCAGTGCATCCTGATTGTTTGGAAGCAGCCCTTTGTCTTGCCAATAGCGGGTCATGGTTACCTGAAATTGAAAGCAAGGGAACGCAACGCTTTTTAAGTCGTTGGTTGCCGCTTGATTTTGCCAAATAGTGCGGCCAAACATCAGTTCATACATCTCTGGATTATCGGCGGCGTAGCCAATGTATTCGTGCACAAACTCACGGAAGCGCGCCTTTGGCGTTTTGTCTTCTTGCTCAAAAATGCGCTTTGCTGCGCTATGCCAGTCGCTAAAGCCTTTTGCCGCAATGGCGCTTAATAGCGCACTCTTATCTTTAAAATGGTGATACGGTGCAGTACGTGAAACCCCCGCATCTTCTGCTAGCTTTCTAAG
>JAXHTT010000154.1:0-8665 GCA_034190055.1 Pseudomonadota bacterium
GAAGAAGCTTGCGGTGCAAACGAAAATAGCAGCAGGTTTGGCATGTAGAATTAATCAGCAGTGGGATGAGTCTATTGCATACTTTGAAACGGCCCTAGCAATAAGCCCCAATGATTCACTCGTACATCACCACCTCGACGTGTGTCGTATTTACCGAAGCCTAGATCTAGCCCCTGACTGGGACGGCGCTTTGGTTCTTTAGTATTTAACTACCTGACATTTTGAAACGGTTTTTACTTGTTGATACAAATCCAATTACCAAATAAAAATCGACATTGGTTTAACGCTCTCAGTTTTCCGACAGCTTCGCCTGCTGACGAATGAAGGTCACCGAGGGTGCAAAGAACGCAGCGCCAGTTTCAGCACTGGTAAAGTCTAGCCAGCGGTCGTAGTCGCCTTCACCGTTGCCATAAATCTGACTCTGCAGCATTTGTTTAAAAGGCCGCGCACTCGCGCTACAACTCACAAAAAATAAGCCTTGAGAAGCCATATCCCCGTAGGGCATACCCTGCTTTATCAGCCTAGGTTCATCGCCATCTGGGGCGACCGTACTTGCTCTCACATTATGTGACGACTCTGACTGCTCACTACTAACTAAGTTATGCTCTTGCGTTGTGCCCATTATCTGCTCTTGTTGACGGCTAGAAAGGCTATTCCAACGTCTTAAATCGTGGCGGTAGCGCTGAACATGAACATAGCTGCCACCGCTAAAATCTGGGTCATCTTCCCCTATAATACCCACTTTTCTGCGCTTCATTCCACGAGGGTTATCCGCGCCATAAAGATACCCGTTGAGATCCCGACCGTCTAAATACCTGAAGCCTCTTATCTGTTCGACAAGCTCTACGTGAATGCGCAGCAAGTCCATCACTTCAATGCCAACGGCGTGGCAGATATCCAACCTATCAGCGCGAATTTGAATAAAAAGGTCACAGGGCATGGTGGGCGCGCTTCTGTCTTCACACTGCATATCAGGAAAAGGAGCAAGTTCAACGGGTATCAAACCCGGATAGACTTCTGCCCAATAACCAGTACCTATGGCCACCACACCCGTAACCATAGCCTCATAATGCTCATTCTCGAAGTGCTCAAAAATGTCCAAGACACGAGATAATTTTGCTCGCACGGCTTGGCTATCATCGTCGATTACGTTCAGTAATAAATACTGTGCATGTAAATTAGGCTCAGCGCAGAGGCCTTTTTGTGGTTGTGTCATTGCCGCTCTTTTTGTTATTCACGCCTTGTTCTGACGTTTCACTGCTGACGAATATTCGCCACCCTTTGTATTGCGAACTTTTTTAATTGTAGCAACTGCCTCAAACTTAAAACCTTTTCAAGTGAAGACGAGCTTTATTGAGCAGACCTTCTATCGCTCAATATTTACCCTAGTGTGCTTAATAGCCCGCAGCTTGTCCATCTTTTCGCGTTTCTGAAGCACCAAAATAAACCCCTTTTTGCTCATCCCAAGCAATGGCTTGGTAACCGCCAAATGCGCCTACAACGCGCTGTAGCTTATGCCCTCGTTCCATGAGCTCTCGCTGGACGGCCTCACTAAAGCCAGATTCTAAGCTCACATAGCCGCCATCGGTCATGAGCGCCCCAGTTGGGCTACTAGAACCACTGTGCAGTATGCGGGGAGCATCTCCGGCTTCTTGCAAGTTCATACCGAAATCGAGAATATTCACAATTATTTGCGCGTGCATTTGTGGCTGTGTCCCGCCGCCCATCACCCCAAAGCTCATCACGGGGTTGCCGTTTCTTGTTACAAAAGCAGGAATAATAGTGTGAAACGGACGCTTGCCTGGGCGGTACTCGTTAAAATGCCCTTCTTCAAGCGTAAACATCTCGCCTCTATTTTGAAGAATAAAACCAAGTCCAGGCGGCGTCATTCCTGACCCCATACCGCGATAATTGCTTTGAATCAAAGACACCATGTTACCCTCTTTATCAGCAACGGTAAGGTAAATGGTATCTCCTTCATAAATGCCCGCATCAACACGATTTGCGGCGCGTTCGCTGTCAATCAGCTTTTGGCGCTCAGCGGCATATTCTTTTGAAATCAACCAATCGACGGGAATCTCATTAAAATCTGGATCAGCGTAGAACTTAGCGCGGTCTTCAAAGGCAAGCTTTTTGGCTTCAACAAAGGTATGTATGTAGTCAGCTGAATTAAACCCCATGCCTTCGATATCGTAACGTTCTAGCACATTAAGAATCTGTAGTGCTGCGATGCCTTGTCCGTTTGGCGGAAGCTCCCATACATCGTAGCCGCGGTAGTTAGCGGAAACGGGCTCTACCCACTCAGAGGTATGTGAAGATAAATCCTGGTATGACAAAAAGCCCCCTTGGGACTTCATATAAGCATCGATGGTACGAGCGATATCACCTTTATAAAAGGCATCACGCCCCCCAGTTGCTATCTTTTCATAGGTCACGGCTAACCCGGGGTTTTTAAAAATATCACCTTTTTGAGGTACCTTGCCGTCGATCAGGAAGGTTTCTGCAAACCCGTCGTAATGACCAATTCGTTCTTGATTCATTTTCCAGTAGTAAGCAATGACCTCGGAAACCGGAAAGCCTTCACGAGCATATTTGATAGATGGCGTGAGCAAGGCTGACATGGGTAGTTTGCCAAATTTTTCGTGCAGAGCAAACCAACCATCTACAGCACCAGGGACAGATACGGGCAGAGGTCCAAATTTGGGGATTTGATGAAGACCACGTTCGGCAAAGACTTTTTTTGTTAGCTGTCTAGGTGAACGGCCAGAAGCGTTTAAACCCACCAACTTTTCTTCTTTTGCGTCCCATACAATGGCAAATAGGTCGCCACCAATACCGCTACCTGTAGGCTCAACCAACCCCAACATGGCGTTGGCCGCAATGGCTGCATCAACCGCGCTGCCACCTTGTTTTAAAATATCCAGAGCCACTTGCGTAGCTAAAGGTTGGCTAGTGGCCGCCATGCCGTTTTTTGCGATAACTTCTGAGCGACTTGCAAAGGGTTGCCCCGTTATTCTGTCATAGCCCAAACAATTAATACTGAAAAAAGCCAATATCAAAGGTAGGAGTCGCACACTTACAGTCATAACTATCCTTTTACAAAAATGTTGCCGTTGATAAATCTAGCCTAAGCCGTTTAAAACATAGTGTAGCCTTATTGTCACATTACGCCTAGGGCCTTTTCTTCAGTCTTATAGAAACTGAAAAGCACATGACTTTAAACGAAAAAAGCCCCGCAGTTGCGGGGCTTAAACGAAGTAATAAGGCATTATTATTGTTATTTCATTTGCCTAATCGAGACTCTCTTACGAGCGGCCGCTTGTAAAGTCTGGGTATGCTTCCAGACCACACTCGCTCATGTCTACGCCGTCGAACTCTTCTTCTTCGCTCACACGTACACCCATTACCGCTTTAATCACTAGCCATACTACTAGGCTTACTACAAATACCCATACAAAGATAGTCGCGGCGCCGATTAGCTGACCAGAGATGCTTGAACCATCATTTGTGAAAGGTACAAGGATTAGACCTAGTAGACCAACAACACCGTGAACTGAGATAGCGCCCACTGGATCGTCAATCTTAAGTTTATCTAGGGCAACAATGCTAAGCACTACTAGGATACCGCCTAGACCACCAAATAAAGTTGCCTGAAGAGGCGTTGGTGTAGATGGCTCTGCAGTGATAGCAACAAGACCAGCTAGCGCACCGTTAAGCACCATAGTTAGGTCAGCTTTACCGAATAGAATGCGTGCTACGATAAGTGCAGCAATAGCACCACCGGCAGCTGCAGCATTTGTGTTCATAAATACGATAGCAACGGCGTTTGCGCTTTCAACAGTTGCAGTGGCCAGTACTGAACCACCGTTAAAACCGAACCAACCCATCCAAAGGATAAATGTACCTAGAGTCGCTAGCGGCAGGTTAGCACCAGGGATAGCATTTACTTTGCCGTCTGCAGTGTATTTACCTTTACGGGCACCAAGTACAAGTACACCAGCAAGGGCAGCAGCTGCACCAGCCATGTGAACAATACCAGAACCAGCAAAGTCAGAGAAACCTAGGTCGCCAAGGGTATACATACCGAATACTGCTTCGCCGCCCCATGTCCAAGCACCTTCCATTGGATAGATGAAACCCGTCATAACAACTGCGAATGCTAGGAATGCCCAAAGCTTCATACGCTCAGCAACCGCACCAGATACGATAGACATTGCTGTAGCAACAAAAACTACTTGGAAGAAGAAGTCAGCAGAAGGTGCGTATGTTGCTGGATCTTCAGCTACACCTGTTGCGCCGTCCCCCATGATACCGCTTAGGAATGGACCCCAGTCGCCACCGCCATACATAATACCGTAGCCGCAAATCATGTACATTGTGCAAGCAATTGCAAATAGTGCCACGTTTTTAGTTAGAATTTCTGTGGTGTTTTTCGCTCGAACAAGACCTGCTTCAAGCATCGCAAAACCTGCAGCCATCCACATAACCAGTGCACCGCAGATTAGAAAATAAAAGGTATCTAGCGCATACCCAAGTTCAAAAGTGATTTCCATTATGGTTTTCTCCGCAAAAATATCGTTGTGGCTTACAGCGCGTCGCTATCCGACTCACCAGTTCGAATACGAACGGCGTGTTCAAGGTCGTAAACAAACACCTTGCCGTCTCCAATCTTGCCTGTTTTGGCAGCGCCAACGATGGCTTCTACCAGGCGCTCTACTTGATCATCCTGAACAGCAATTTCCAGTTTGACTTTAGGTAGAAAATCCACCTGATATTCCGCTCCGCGGTAAAGTTCAGTGTGTCCTTTTTGACGTCCAAAACCTTTCACTTCGGTAACGGTCAATCCGTCGATACCGATTTCTGAAATGGCTTCACGAACGTCATCTAGCTTGAACGGCTTGATGATCGCTGTAACTAGTTTCATGAGTTGCTCCCAGTTTATTTTGGTTATTCTGTGATTTATGGTCGTGTTTCCAACTACGGAAAGGTAAACCAAGAGCCATGCCACAAATGATTAGCTATAAAAATCATACACATATGAGCAAACGCTTCATTAACGCACACAAATAATGCACACTAATGGTGCACCGTTAAAAATTTGCCCAATTTTGAAGCGGTATGAGGCTGAGGTAAGGTGAGAAGACTAAAAAGTGAGATGAAATTAGGATGGAACTATTCGATAGAGACCATGGTCTGTTGTTTACTATGACGACTATCACCCCATCTTTCTTTGCGCCTGAGCGCAATATTGAACACCATTCCGTTGCTAAAAAAACGGGGTGGCGATCGCTACTAATTTCAGGCTGTGTACATATATTTGGAGTGATTTTGGTTGTCATACTTTCTCAGTTAAGTATTGATAACCAAAAAGAGCGTATAAACGTTTTAGAGCGAAGTTCAGAGATAAAAGCTCGCCTGTATTATCCTCCAATGCCCCAACCTCAAGCTAAAGAAAATAAGCAGATTGAACGCCTGAATGAAACACTGAACACCGCGCTTAAACCAGACGTATCTCAAAGCATGCAAGTTACTGATAGTAAAGCTGAATCACTAGAAAAAGATGAAATCCTACAAAAGGCAAACGCAGAACCTGAAACACAGCGAGAACCGATAAAAACTAAGCCGAACGATACGTCACCGTCCCCTACTATTTCGAACGATGCAAATCGACGTGCAGGCACATTAAACCTATCGGTCAAAGACGGAGCTGCACGCTATTTTGAAAACTATAACAACAACAAAGTAGCTGAAGAAGCTGAACAAGCATCAAGAGAATTTCAAGAGCGTAAAAATAGCCCTAGACTAGAAGGCCCAAGTACAGCGCAAATGCAGGCCGTTGAAAATAAACGCCCATCTAAACGCGTTAATTGCAGCGGGACTGCTAATAGAACACTCGCTTTTTTAAGCGGTATTGCCGGCGGTACCTTAGAATGCACCAAAATGGGCGATCACGACCGCTTTATTGATGCCAGAGTCAATAAAACTTCCAAAAACGAACGCGGAAACTAGCTCGGTTATTTCCTTTTAAAGAACTTGGGTGGTTGCCCAAAATACGCTTTGAATCGCCGGCTAAATGCTGCAACATCTTCATATCCCGTTATCTGAGCTATGCTAGACATTGGTGTGTCGGTATTCCTAAGCAATGCTTTGGCTTTCTCCATTCTTATCTTCACTAGGTAATCACGTAAGCTAAGACCAGTGGCTTGTTTAAACCGATTTTTAAACTGCGTAGTTCCCATACACGCCATCTCTGAAAGCAACTGCAACGAATGTGATGCCCCTAAATCACCGTGTATGTGGCTTATTACTTGAGTTATCCGCTTATCTGTTCCCGCACCCACTTCACTTTTAGCCAGAAGCACCTGAAATAAGGCGGTCATTTCATCCTGTCCGTCAACCGCGTAATTCGTTAATTGCACTTCGATAAAACTTAAGAAAGCTTGAAGGGCGTTATTAACCTGAAAGATAGGGCTTCGTTTGTCTTTTAACTGCTCAGGTACTGAAAGTAAGTCAGCAACCACAAACCTTGCGTTTTCGTTCGCACTAAAATTGTGTACTTCAAGCGGCGCTATACACACTCCCTCACCTACACCTACGCTGCCAGTAAAACAGTCTTGCGCTATTTCTATATGCCCATTTACAGGCAATACTAACTGATAAAAAGGGTGAGCGTGACTACGTGCTTTTCTGGCATAAGAACGAACTGACAGCGAGGGTAATTCTGTTGCTTCAACTATTTCTCTGTCGTTACTCACATTGATTCCAACCTTTTTCTCTGATGCCACAAGATTCATAAGTTGCCAAAGGCAAGAGGCTGCGCGTATCCTTTGTAAGCCGCAACTACTTATCGCTTGCCGATTAGCTATGTTAGTGAAACATAAAAAAGGCACATTTAATAACAACTAATACAAGGAAAATCACTGTGGCAGCAGCTAACTTACTTGCCTTACTTGATGATATTGCAACGTTAATGGATGACATCGCAACCATGTCGAAAGTCGCAGCGCAAAAAACTGCGGGCGTTTTAGGTGACGATTTAGCGGTAAATGCTGATCAGGTCCAAGGGGTTAAAGCAGATAGGGAATTGCCTGTTGTATGGGCTGTCGCAAAAGGCTCGCTTATCAATAAGGCCATTTTGGTTCCCGCTGCATTAGCCATAAGTGCCTTTGTTCCTTCCCTCATTACCGTGTTATTAGTGCTGGGTGGATTATATTTATGTTTTGAAGGTGCAGAAAAACTGCTGCATAAATACCTTCCCCATGAAGGTGAGGAAGAAATAAGAGAAGCTCGAATTGAAGCGCTCTCTAAAGACGATGTAGATATGGTGGCTTTTGAACAAGATAAAATTAAAGGCGCTATACGCACCGACTTCATATTATCTGCTGAAATCATTGTTATTGCGTTAGGTACCGTGACAGATGCAACGCTTACAACGCAAATTGGTGTGTTAGTGGCACTAAGCTTAGCCATTACACTTGGCGTATATGGACTAGTCGCGGGCTTGGTTAAAATGGATGATGTGGGCCTTTACATGCTCCGCAAGTCGCTAACGGGCTCAATGAACACCATTCAGAGATTTATTGGAAGAGCGCTATTAGTTGCCGCGCCAGCGTTAATGAAAACGCTGGCGGTAGTGGGTACGGTGGCTATGTTCTTAGTAGGCGGCGGGATCCTTACTCACAGCATAGGCTTTCTGCACGTCGTTACCGACTGGTTTACTGCACTTATCCCCAGCGCTTCACTGATCATGTCGATACTTGCGGATGGCGTAGTAGGTATTGCTGCAGGAGTAATTATTGCGCTAGTGGTTACAATGACCGCGAAATTTAAGAGCAAAACGCCTTAAGACTCATTTCTCATTAATGTACTACAAAGCTCGACGAGCTCAAGGTTTTGTTCCTTTTGCTCAACCTTTCTCACACTTTCTTTTAAACGAGAGCGTCGCTGCTTTTAGCACCGACGCCCCCTCTTTTTAGCTCTTCTTCTGGCAATCAGTGCCTTTACAACCGATCAGAAAAATTGAGTTGGTCAATTTGACCACCTCCATATGAAAAACCCCAAATTTTAGTACATTCTTGATATAGAAATTTTTCACGTATTTCCTAATGAAAAATAAAAATCAACAATTTCAGATACATAGTTAATTTTTACGAGTTGGCACATCCCTCGCTATAAACTAATTGTTAATTGATAACGACTTAATATCGAAACCTTTAGCAACATGATAGCTGCCACGCAGTATGTTCAAGTGCAGTGTCTAACTTACTTTTTAGGAGATTACTATGTTTATCGGTCGCAAAACTTTCACTGCATTAACTTTAGCAACTAGCGTATTGAGCGCAGCAGCATTCGCTGATGAACCTCAGAGTAACATTGTTTCACATACAGATTTTATCGTTGAAAGCGCCATGAATGACGTAAAGCAGAACTTAGCGCTGGATGTGACCTATGACGTGTTAACTGCCAGTCACACATTTGAACCAGAAGTAGAAGAAGCACATTCATTGGTTGCAGAGATTACCGTTACCCCAATTAAGCCTATTAGCTCAAACGATAACGACGCATAAGGAGAGTGCACATGTTAACCGCCGCAACCCTATTTATGGTAGTACTCGGGCCGGTTATTGCGTTTGTAGTCAGTGCGCTGGTGTTTTCTACAGCGCGC
>JAXHTT010000155.1:0-8390 GCA_034190055.1 Pseudomonadota bacterium
AACATCAAACCACCCCCAGCAAGGTCTCTAGAAATCGAACCCCATTAACGCCTGACCTCTGACTCGGAACCTTACGACTTGTCCCAAAAAAGGATCGGGATTTCCTTGAAGAAAGGTTAGTCAGTGCTGACAAAATGGCCATGCTAGGTCAGTTAGCTGCTGGTATCGCCCATGAAATTAACAACCCAATCGGTTATGTGCGAAGTAACACTGTCGTTGCAAGAGATATCTTTAATGATTATCAACGCGCTCTCGAGGAAATTGGTAGCCTTTGTAAAGAAGCCGGTGGAGAAATTGAATCGCAGTTCGTGGCATTAGAAAAGCGCTTTTCGCTCAAAGACAGCGCAGCGGAAATTGCAGAAATGTTTGATGAGTCTCATGAAGGTATTGAACGTATAATTGAAATCGTGAAAGCGTTAAGAAGTTTTTCTTATCCAGGCTCAGGCAAGCACTCTGAAATTAGTGCTATCGAAGCTATGAATACAGCGATTAAGCTTACGAACAATTTACACCGTTATCGCAATGTGGTGCACTTTGAAGTGCCTGAAGAAGACGCTTTCTTCAACGGTAACTCAGGGCAAATTCAGCAGGTGCTTGTAAACTTTCTCACCAATGCGATATATGCCACTCCTGAAGGGAAAGAAATAACGCTCAAAGTAGAGAAGGAGGCGGACAATGTCCGTTTAATCGTTGAGGACGAGGGCGTAGGCATGTCTAAAGAAACACTCAGTAAAGTTTTTACGCCATTTTTTACCACCAAACCGCCAGGTGAGGGTACTGGGCTGGGTATGTCAATTTCTATGACCATTGTCGAAGAGCATAATGGCAGGATCGATATTGTCAGTGCTGAAGGCAGAGGCACAAAAGTGTCAGTTGTATTACCATTGGCCTAAAGTATAAAGTACTTTCCTAACTCACTGATAAAATATAAAATTTCTCAAAATTTTTTCTCAAACTAGACAGCAGCTGTTTATGTTCTAGTCTTATGAGATAGCAAAGGTTTTATGCTCTACGGTTGAGTACTTTGCAAAATGGAGAAAGTATTTAATGAGAAATAACCAGCCTGTTACCCAAAAAGAGTATAAGTTTCCATCTCACCACCGCCTTATTTCATCAACCGACAAGCGTGGGGTCATCCAACACTGCAACAGTGAGTTTGTGGAAGCGAGTGGTTTTTCCCGCGAAGAACTAATAGGAAAAAACCATAACTTGATTCGTCACCCCGATATGCCAGCGCCTGTTTTTAAGGAAATGTGGCGTACATTAGAATCTGGGCAAAGCTGGCTGGGACTAGTTAAAAACCGAAGAAAAAATGGCGATCACTACTGGGTTTCAGCATTCGTTACGCCTGTATATGACGGCAAAACAATCGTGGGGTATGAATCTGTCCGCGTGCCTGCATTAAATGATGAAATTGCCAGAGCGACCAGCGTTTACGCAAGAATGCAAGAAGGCAAGTCGCCGGTATCGCCATTAACTAGAGCTGTGCAGACACTTTCGCATTTAGCTCCATCATTAGTGTTAAGCGCTTTAATGGTGTTGGCTCTTGGTTTTACACATGGCGCAGCTGCGGCTGGCATTGCTCTTCTAGGTGCCGTTATTTTAATGGTGACTCAACAAGCAAAAGTCAAAAAAGATTGGCGGGAGCTGATTACACTCAGCCCTGAAAGCTATGCCGATGAAACGGTGGCGCAAACTTACTTCCCAGACCCACCTCATATTAGCCAAGCCAAACTCGTGTTAGGCTGTGAACTTGCTAGAAACCGCACAGCATTAACTCGAATACAAGACGCGTCAGCGGGTCTTGAGTCTATAGCTCACGCAACGCATCATCAGGCTGAAAGCACAAGCGCTGCCGTCGTTCAACAAAACCAGGCTACTCAGCAAATCGCCTCCGCGGTTACACAAATGAGCCAAGCTATCCAAGAAGTTGCTGAGCGGGTTGAAGGTAATGCGATAAGTGCAAAAACAGCAGCGGCCAACGTAGAAACAGGTAACCAAAAAGCAGAAGAAGCCATGCAGGCCATTGTTGCTTTACGCGAAGCTGTTGAGTCAATTTCGACAACGGTAACTGAATTAGCTCAGTCAACTAGTGATATTGGTGAAGCGGCCAACATTATTTCTACCATTGCCGAGCAAACAAACCTGCTGGCACTTAACGCCGCGATTGAGGCTGCAAGGGCGGGTGAGCAAGGAAGAGGTTTTGCGGTTGTTGCTGATGAGGTGCGTACCTTAGCTTCGAAAACTCGCGAATCGACCGACAAAATCCACAACATTATTTCAGAACTGGCTGAGCGCTCTGACCGCGCGGTGCGAGTTTCAACAGAAGGGTTAGCCTCAGCAGAGCACGGCAGCGCGATAGTAGAAGAAACCCGAGGAGCCTTGTTTGAAATTAATAATGCGGTGAAAGGTATCGCGGATGCTACTGTGGAGATGTCTTCAGCTGTAGAAGAACAAAGCACGGTTGCGGAACACATTAATCAACAGTTAGTAGAAGTGGCTGATGGCGCATCTGAAACCCAGCGTTCCTCTGAGGCATCGCTCGCGGCCAGTAATGATTTGCGCGCCACGGTGAATCAGGTACATGAACTTATTTTGCGTTTTAGCACCAACAAGCGTGTAGGAGAGTAACACTCTCCTAAGCGTTGGTTTTGTCTAGTTTGTATTCAGCCCAGCATGCAGGCCGCGTTTATAGGCTGCAACGGCCGGGAACAGCGACACTAAATAGGTGCACCCTAATATAAGTAAAATGATAATAACGCTGCTTTGCCCAAACAGAGGGCTACTTAAAAACAGTCCATAAGTGCTGCTTAACCAAGGCTTTAGTACACTCATTAATCCGGCAACTAAGCCCAAACTTAGCGCAGCACTCAAAATGGAAAGCAGCATAGCTTCAATTTGAATAAGTAGAAGTAGGGTGAAAGGTCCTGCTCCAATGGTACGTAAAACCGCTATCTCTTGGTAACGTTCACGCATAGTTGCAAGTAGCATAGTCGCAAGCCCAATAAGCGCGCATATAACGATAAGGCCAGATAACCCAAGCAATAGCGACTCTACATTTCCCATAATTTGCCAAAGCTCAGCGAGCGCCATTCCCGGTAGTATAGCCATAAGCGGCTCTTTTTTACTTTGGTTAATTTGATACTGCAGCTGTAGCGCTGTCACGCGATGTTTTAGCCCAAGCATCACAACTGATACTGACTCAGGGGCAAAGGCTTCGCTGTTGTACGTCTCATGTTCACCGGTATGCTCGCCGTGCTCGTGCTCGTGCTCGTGCTCGTGCTCGTGCTCGTGCTCGTGCTCGTGTTCGTTCGCCTCGTCAGCAGATTTACGTCCTAACATTGAGGTGGGTGAATGCTTGGGCCCTGTGTGGGCCTCTTCAAGGCCCTGCAAAGTGACATAAACAGCCTTATCCACGGGGGTGCCTGTTTTATCTAAGATTCCGGTAATAGTAAAAGGGTGATCGTCATGGTTATTGAATGAAACACTGCCTAAGCCGTGAGAAATAATAATCTTATCGCCTACTTCATATCCCAATGATTCGGCTATATCAGCACCAATTACCGTAGATAGCGGCTGTGTAAATGTCGCTCCATCAGATAGCTGTAGTGACTGCATGTCACCGTATTTAAAGTGATCAAAAAAGCTGTTGGTCGTACCTACCACCCTAAAACCTCGGTGAGTATCGCCTAAAGAGAGAGGAATGAGCCACGACACCTTTTTGTTAGTTTTAAGCGATGCAACACTCTTATATTCAATGCCCTTAGTGGGTGTTCCTATATTAAACACCGACGACAATAGTAGATTAAGCTGACCGCTCGGTGCACCAACGATAAGGTCGACGCCGGACACTGTGCGCGTAAAGCTGGTTTTTACTTGGCTTCGAATAATGTCCACGCACAAAAGTAAACTTATGCTGATGGTAATGCTTAGAAGCGTGAGAATTGCCGTGGTTTTTCTGCGCTTCAAACTTTCAATAGCAATGGTACTTAGCATTATGCACGCTCCTGTACTTGCTCGATGCCATCGAGTGAAGACACTGCATGGTTTGTACTTGGGCTCAATTCACTCATACTACAATGACGGTCAAAGTAGCTCTCCATTGCTTTATCATGACTAACGAAAATCATGGTGCTCTCACCTGCAACATCTTTTAACAGCGACATGAAGCTATCTCGCGCGTCGCTATCTAACGCCGAAGTTGGCTCATCGACAATTAATAACTGTGGGTCATTAATGAGTGCTCGGGCTATTGCTACACGCTGCTGTTGGCCAATACTTAGGGCATCGGCCTTTGCGTGTAGTACTTGTGAAGGCAGCTGTAGCTTGTCGAGTAAATGAAGAAGCTTCGCATCTTCCACCGTTTTGCTTATTTTTTTATTCGCAAAATATACTGCGGCGTTAATATTTTGTGCCACAGAAAGATAAGGAATAAGGTTAAATTGCTGAAAGACGACGCCGATATTGCGCGCCCTAAACTTGTCTCGCTGACGGTTTGATAAGGAAGAGAATGGCTGCGATAACAAAGTTATGTCACCTTGGGTGGGTGCCAACGTTCCGCAGAGCAAATTGAGTAATGTGCTCTTTCCGCTACCCGAAGGCCCTGAGAGAAAAACGTGCTCACCTTGTGACACCCTCCATGCTTTGATATCAATGACAGGGGGGCTTTCTTTAGTGTACGAAAACTGTAAATTGCTAACTTCAATCGCTGTATTGCACTCTTTAATCACTGCGCTGCGCCCTTCAATTACTGCGTTGCGCTGGGGGGAAGTGCTATTGTTTTTATTGATGGTATTCACGCTAAGCTCGACCTGTATTTACGTCTTAAGTTCACATTAGCAAAAGCGACACGTCTGTTCACCCGGTTAAAAACCAAAGAAAACACATTGCCGCGTTGAGGTAATGTTATCAAATAACATTATTGCGTATAGCTATGCTATCAGATCTCATCAGCCTAAAGCGGCAATTGCTCTTATTAATTGCTCATCATAACGACATAAAAGGCGAGTTGAGCTTTCACTATCAGCCGTTAGCTTGTAGCTTTACCACTTCAGCGCTCTCGTCTTCTAATACGCTTTCTGCAGTAGCGCCTTTGAAAATCTTGCTAATTTTATCTTTGTTCTTAGACAGCATAATGGTGAGCTCTTCAACTACGCTATCGTCTAGCTTGATGCCCTTCGCATGAATGTAGTCAGCAAGGTTATCTGCCGCATCGAGCATTTTGTCATACTGATCAGCTTCTTTTTTGTCGGTAGTTACCAATTTTTCTACCCCTTTGTGCGTAACAACATACTGTGTGGTAATGGCCATGGTAGGTCCCCTGTTTATTAAAGACACAAAAACTGTACAATAATTTACTGTATAAATAAACAGTATTTTGTTTAAATGTTTGAATTTGGTCGGCGAGAGAAGAGTAGTAAGCCGTTTTAAAGATGATTAATGCTTGTGCAATTAGCAACTGCTGCGTATAATGCGCGCCCTTACAGCCATCCCAATTCGTTCCTTGTCTCCATACAGTCGGCTGTACTGTCGAGGCTACAACCGTAAGGAGCTATAATGCGTCATTACGAAATCGTATTTATGGTTCACCCTGATCAGAGTGAACAAGTACCTGGTATGATCGAGCGTTATACTACTATCCTAAAGCAAGACGGTGGTCAGATTCATCGTTTAGAAGATTGGGGCCGTCGTCAACTGGCTTACCCAATTGAAAAGCTGCACAAAGCCCACTACGTACTAATCAATGCTGAAGCGTCTGCAGAAGCTGTTGACGAACTGGAAAATGCTTTCCGTTTCAACGACGTGATCCTACGTAACATGGTTATGCGCACTAAGACTGCTGTGACTGAGCCTTCTCCAATGATGAAAGAAGAGCCTCGTCGTGAGCGTCGTGACGATTCTGCACCTCGCCAAGAGCGCGCGGAAAAGAAAACTGAAACCACTGAAGACAACGCTTAAGGAGATCACCCATGGCTCGTTTTTTCAGACGTCGTAAGTTCTGCCGTTTCACTGCAGAAGGTGTGACTGAGATTGATTACAAAGATATCGCTACTCTTAAGAACTACATCACTGAGAGCGGTAAAATTGTCCCTAGCCGTATTACTGGTACAAGCGCAAAATATCAGCGTCAGCTGTCTTCTGCGATCAAGCGCGCACGTTTCCTTGCGTTGCTTCCGTACACTGATTCACACAAGTAATTTGGCGAATATAAGGGTTAGCTAAGATGAATATCATCCTACTAGATAAAATCGCCAACCTTGGCGGCCTGGGCGACCAAGTGACTGTTAAGTCTGGTTACGCTCGTAACTTCCTTTTCCCACAGGGTAAAGCGGTTCCTGCAACTAAAGACAACGTTGAAAAGTTCGAAGCACGTCGTGCTGAGCTTGAAGCGAAAATTGCTGAGCAACTAGCTGCTGCTAACGCACGCGCTGAAAAAGTTGCTGAGCTTGCTGAAGTTACAATCGCAGCACCTGCTGGTGACGAAGGTAAACTGTTTGGCTCTGTTGGTACTCGTGACATCGCTGATGCAATCACTGCAGCTGGCGTTGAAGTACAAAAAGCAGAAGTTAAACTACCTACTGGTACTCTTCGTGAGACTGGTGAGTATGACATCGACTTACAACTTCACTCTGACGTTATCACTTCAATCAAAGTGATCATCATTGCTGAAGCGTAATCGCTGACGTATTTGAAAAAAGCCGCTCCTAGAGCGGCTTTTTTTTGGCTAAAATTAACCTTTAAAAGGCCGTATTGTTGTTTTAAGTATTAAGCACGAAAGGCAGTTACGTTTATAGTCGCAAGCCACAACCACTCAAAGAAGTGTAACAATTGTAAAAGTGCTATCCATTTAGGCAAAACTTAATGAGAATGTTTCTTATTTGTAATTGTTGATTGTCAAATGGAGTCACCCTTGAAAAAGTTAGTCTTAGCTGGTGCAGTGTGCACACTATCCAGCCCAGTAGTATTCGCGCAATCCTTAGAAAACCAGAGTGAAGAAGACAAGTCTATAGAGCGAGTTGCTGTGGTAGGCGCAGCAACTAACTTAAGCATTACTGCTGAAGATATTGATCAGTTTCAGGCAAATGACCTAGCTGACGTTTTTAGAGAGTCGCCGTCGGTCAGCGTTGGCGGTTCCGTAGGTGTAGCACAGAAAATCTTTATTCGTGGACTGGAAGATGCGTACTTAAATGTAACCGTAGATGGTGCGCAGCAAACCTCAACGCTATTTCACCACATTGGCCGCGTTACTTTAGACCCTGATCTTTTAAAGCAAATTGATGTGCAGGCTGGCGCCGGCGAAGCGACAAGCGGTCCAGGTGCTATAGGCGGTTCAATTCGCTTTAAGACCAAAGATGCACAGGATTTATTAAAAGACGACGAACAATTTGGCGGTCGAGTAAAAGCAAGTTATTTCTCAAACGACGGTACCCGATATAGCGGCAGCCTTTATGGAAAGCTAAGCGACACTTGGGGCTTATTGGGTTACTACAGCACGGTAGATAGAGATAACTTTGAAGACGGCGACGGCAATGAAGTACTAGGTACTGCCGCAGATCAAGATCTCATGTTCCTCAAAGCCAGCGGCTACATTGCGGATAATCAGTATCTTTCGATAAGTGCAGAGCAGCGCGATGAAGAAGGTGAATTCTCGGCAAGACCAAACTGGGTAGTACTGGAAGGTGCTCCGCTTTACCCTAGTGAAGCAGAGCGTGATACTTATGTTGCGAACTACCGTTTTGACCACAGTGCGATGGTGTTTTTAGAAGCTACAGCATATCAAACTTCATCGTCATTCCGTGGCGGACGTTTTGACTGGCTGTCTGAGATTGACACCTATGGGTTTGATATTAGAAATACGAGCGACGTTACCAATCATGTATTTACCTATGGTATCGATTATCGCAAAGATGAAGTTGAGAGCGGCCCTGGAACAGGCCCTGTTCAAAATGCAGAAGAAGGTAGTGTCTTAGGTATCTATGCACAGGCTCATAGCAATATTACGCCAGAGTTGTTGTTAAGCTATGGCGTTCGTTACGACAATTTTGACTTCCAGCAAGAAATTCTTATTGATGACTATTACGGCACACCAGTTACCGATGAGCCATCTGGACTAGACGATGATGAGCTTAGCTTTAACGTCGGTCTTGAATATCAGCTTGCCGAAGCTTGGACCCTTGGCCTTGGCTACGCAGAAGCAGCTCGAGGCAAGCAAATTGGTGATGGTTTCACGCTAGATGAGTACTTATACGATGGTGAAGACATTCCTGTTGTTGGTAGCGACGTTGTGCCTGAAACAGTCACCAATATCGAAGCCTCAATCGAATACAGTGCTAATAACCTAAATGCGCGCCTTAGCGCTTATGAATCTACCATTGATGATGTGCTATTTA
>JAXHTT010000156.1:0-8384 GCA_034190055.1 Pseudomonadota bacterium
GAATTTTCTTCAAGTAGAAATAATCTAAGCGACCGGACCAAAACAGCCGCCAATGTAGAATGGTTGACTGATAACAGCTTTCCGGCTTCAGGCGAGATTATTACCACGCCAGATATAAGTGCTGTGGTACAAGAGGTTGTGGATTTGTCTACTTGGTGTGGAGGAAAAGACTTAAATATTCTGATCGAAGGTTCAAGTTCGGATGCCGCTAGTGGTCGAGAGGCGAGGGCGAGCGATGTAGGGCAAAGCGGCGCGCCGCAATTAGTCGTGTCATATGACGACTCTACGGCGACAGGGTGTGTACAAGGTGAGGGTATTTACCAGGTTGGTAACGCTAAAGATAACTCTGAAGAGGATTATAATGGCTACCCTAACACCGGTGGCGAGCTTACTTTTAGTTCTTATTACAATGACTATATCGGCGTGCGCTTTAGAAATGTCAATATTCCACAGGGCGCAGAGGTTACAGAAGCATATTTAGAGTTTACGGCATACAGTACTAGAACTTATGGAAATGCAAGTATGCGTATAAGAGGGGTAGCTGACGATGATGCATCAGATTTTCATCCTAACCGTCGTTATCGATTGAGAAATCTGCCAAAGACCTCTGGCATTACGTGGTCAATGCCCAACTTCTACAACAATAACGATTATCGAACGCCCGATATAAGCAGTATCGTCAAGCAAATCGTCGACCGTTCTGGTTGGCAGTCAGGCAATGATATGGCTTTTGTAATGGACGATTTCGTGTCATATCGAGGAGCGCATACCTACAACTCGCCATCTAAAGCGCCAAGATTGATTGTTAAATACAATGGTGCTGCTACGCCTGGCGCTACTGCATCAGTACGCGAACACTTAATAAGTAAAATTGACGAGCTAAGTGCTAACGGCTTTACACCTATCGTAGATACCTTGTTAGAAGCCACAAATTACTATGGAGGCCGAAGTGTGGATTATGGCCGTAAACGTGGTGAGAGTGGTGTCAATAACTCCGTTAGAAGAAGCACTAGGGTAAGTCACCGTAGTTCCTATATTGGTGCGGACTCCATTTTACCGTCAGGATGTACAGAAGATAATTTATCTGACAATGATTGCGTTACAGAACAAATTCCCACTCCAGCGACCTATATTTCGCCGGTATCTGACTTACAGTGTCAAACCAACAACCACATAGTATTGCTTTCTGACGGTGAAGCAAATAACAACCACAGTGTGTCTAAAATTCAAACGCTGCTAGGTAAAAACTGTACGGGTAGTGGCGGCGAAAAGTGTGGCCTTGACTTGGTCAAAAACATCAGCGATACCTCTACATCGGTTATTGGGCCAAGAGTCATAACGCACACGATAGGTTTCGCAGCGAATAATACGGCTAATAACTTCCTTAACCAACTTGCGCTGCAAAGTGGCGGAGGTTTCTACCAAGCAGACAACAGCACTGATTTGCTTGAAGCTTTCAATACTATTCTACGTTCTGTGAAAGACGTGAACGCCACGTTTGTTTCTCCTGGTGTTGCGGTGAACCAGTTAAACCGTCTTACCCACAGAGACGAGCTGTATTTCGCACTATTTAAGCCCAGCGAAGGGGCAATTTGGCCGGGTAATTTAAAACGCTATAGATTGAGTGGAGACGAAATTCTGGATAAGAACAGCCACGGTGCAGTTGATAGCGAAACCGGGTTCTTTGCCGAGAATTCTCATAGCTATTGGTCGACACTTGCTGACGGCAGTGAGGTGAGCGAAGGTGGCGCCGCAAGTCGTTTGGGGGTGAACCGCAACATATATGTGTTTGACGGTGTGGGCACTATCGTGAGCGAGGATAACGCGCTTCATGAAGATAACTCTTCAATCACGACTGAAGACCTCGCGATTCAAAATGAAACTGATGCCGATGACCTGAGAGAGGCAATATTAAAGTGGGCGCGTGGTGTTGATGTAAAAGATAGCAATGGAGATGGCAGTACAAGCGATTACAGAACCCAAATGGGTGATCCTATTCATTCACAGCCTATTATCGTGAACTACGGCATTAATGATTCGGCTATTTTCGTGGCGACTAATCAAGGCATGCTTCATTCATTTGACACCGCTACTGGCGAAGAAAACTTTGCCATTATGCCAAAGGAGCTGCTGCAAAACTTACATCATTTCTACCAGGATACTCCATCGCTAGACCATGAATATGGAATAGATGGCGATATGGTTCTTCGAACGGTAGAAGGCAAGAAGTATCTTTATGTGGGCATGCGTAGAGGCGGCCGTAACTATTATGTCTTTGACGTTACAACAAAAGATTCACCTAAGCTTAAGTTTCAACTTACCGGTGGCGAGGGAGCGTTGACTAAGCTTGGTCAAACATGGTCGAAACCTACTATCACAAAAGTAAATATGGGCGGTGTGGTAAGAAATGTGATGATTGTTGGGGGCGGTTATGACGATGCTCAAGATGACCGCTCGTTAAGAGCTAACGATGTAGTTGGCAATGCCGTCTACATGTTTGATGCTGACACTGGAAGCCTGCTTTGGCACGCTAGTAACGAAAATTCTAATCTTGACTTGTCCAATATGACCTACAGTATTCCTGGGCGTATTTCTGTCATCGATAGAGATAATGATGGTGAAGCCGACCACATGTATGTGGCTGATACAGGTGGTCAACTGTTCCGTCTGGACATCTATAACGGTGAGTCTGGCGCTGACTTTATAAAAGGTGCGCGTATTGCCGATTTCGGTGGCGATACTGAAGAAACCAATCGCCGTTTTTACTATGGCCCGGATGTAACGGAAATCGCGTTAGGTGATGAACTATATTATGCCGTTGCGCTTGGAAGCGGGTGGCGTGCATCTCCACTTGATACTGTAGTGGATGATAACTTCTACATGCTGAAAGATAGCGGTGTATTCAAACGCGATGAGAACGGCAAATACACGTACATGACTACTGTGACCGAAAGTAAAATGTATAATGCAACTAGCCATGCATTAAACAGTAGCGATGAGAATGAGCGTGCATTAGCAGCCGCAGCTTTTGCCAATAAAGACGGGTGGTATTTGAACTTAACAACGAATGGCGAGAAAGTACTGTCTTCTCCCCTTATTATTGACTACAAAGTGTTCTTTACTACGTATGTTCCGGCTGTAAGTAGCACAAGCGCCTGTGCACCGCCTACTGGAAGTAGTCGCGCCTACCTGGTTAGTATGTTCAACGGCAATGCTGTCACAGACGTGAACAATGACGGTGAGGTAAATGGCGATGATCGCGTTGCTGACTTGAAGCAAACTGGTATTGCACCTGAAACCAAAATACTCATCGAAGATATTGTTAGCCCGGTTGTCTGCCTAGGCACCGAGTGCGTGTCTGCAGTAATCGAGGTTGACGAGGACGGTAATGACGAAGCCTGTACCAGCGCATTTGAATGTTTAGCTGAAAACATCTACGGACGGTTTGAACGTATTCAGCGCGGCAGCTGGCATTCAGAAACCGAAAGGGAATAATCATGAAATTAAAAAGAAACGTACAGGGCTTTTCACTTATCGAACTCATGATAGTAGTGGCTATTGTTGGCATAATCGCTGCCATTGCCTATCCGTCGTATCAGGGGGTGATCGCTGACGGATATCGTGGTACGGGTCAGGCCGATTTATTGGGTCTAGCGTCCGCGATGGAGCGTCATCATAGTGGCTCTTTCAGTTACAAAGGTGCTGGAGCAAGTGGAGGGGATACAGGGGCTCCTTCTATTTTTGCATCACACTCACCTTCTTCAGAGCCAATAGCTAACCGTCGCTACAATTTGACTATTCAATCTGCAAGTGCGACGGATTTTGAGTTGAGAGCAACTCCTGTGTCGGGCTCTGGACAAGGGGCAGATGGTACCCTTTACTACTTTAGCGATGGTAGAAAAGGGTGGGACAAAAACAATAACGGCTCGCTTGAAACCGGTGAATATTGCTGGTCTTGCTAACGCTGAACTGATGCATCTTTCTACTACACCTTGGCGAACAATAATGCGCTAAGGTGTGATTACCGGAATACCAAACACGGCTATATCCTCCCAGCGTTGCTCTACATTATCTTGCGTGTGGGCTAATCTCGTAGTATTTAATTGTTGTGTCCGCTCGTCTTGCGACCTTAATGTTGCCTGCCAAAGCACCCGCGTTTTAATCTCGCTAGAGAGTAAATAAACACTAGAACTCATAAAAATAAAAAGCGCGATGAGTACCTCTATTAATACTCCGCCGTTGCATATATTGCAACGGAGAGATCGTAAGCTATCATTTTTAGGCGCAATCACTTTTTTAGCTGGCAATATGCTTTTGAACTCTTTTTAATGTGGTTTTTTAATCGATGTCATACCAAGTCCCCGGAACAGGGATTATTTTCGCCAACTGAGTATCTGTCTGTAGGTTTCTAAGAACCTGCGCTGAGGGTATCAACAGGCCACTAATCTGCTGTTGCAACTGAGCATTAGATACGAATGCGCCTTCAATTGAGCTGGAATGGGCAAGGTGAAGTTCATGGGTAGCAGCAGAAGTCGAAAGCATGACGATGAGTCCAAAAAAGTGAGTATTCGCACTTATAGTAAGATTTCCATCTACCACGATTAGCAAGGTAGGCGCTGAACTCGATGTATGTGTTAGGTCACTATACGTTAAAGCGCAGTCTCCATTTATCCAATAGACGGTGGCATCCAGCAAGTTGTGGCAATCAGAAGCTGTCACGCTATTTGGAAAAAATGCTGAACTTAGCTCGGCCACACTTCGATTGAACAACCAAAGAGTCAGTTGGCTATCCCATGAAAATAGCTGCGCTATGGTTGGCAGTCTTAGAAGGGCAGGGTAACGAAGAAAGTTAGCTTTATATTTAATGCTTTCGGTACTGTGAGAAACCCTTACTTCGTAGTGCGTGAGCGACTGCTGTTCATCACCCTTTAGGCTTTCTTTATGCACTGTAGTCGATAGAAAAGGCTTGTTTGTAGTGCTTAGTGCCGTTGAAATGCTCTGCGTTCTAAGCGCCGTTGCCACACTTTTAAGGTGTTTCTTTAATATTTCGTGAGAGCTTACACTATCTTGTCTGATTTTCTGAATGGCATAGTACTGCTGAACGTTTTGCGATGTGGTAATGGTAGTAAACGTTACTACACTCAGAAGTATGGCGACAATTGCGAGGACCGCCATACCTTGTTGTTTCCCTTTTAAAAAGTAAGGCGTGCACATGAAGCTTTGTCTGTATGTGGTGGTATTCTTCTTTTCTAATAATGCTTTATTTCTCATTAACTACCTCCACCACAAACGTTTTGCTTGTCACAAAGCTGGGGTCTATCACACTTTGTAGGCTGAAGTTAATTTCATAAGCGGCACCCCAGCTGCTTTTGTGCAATACATTTGCAGCGAATTGAGTCACTTCGATAGTCTTCGGGTCGGTCAAGTCAAACCAACCCCCTTGTTCACAGGTTTTTCCTCCAACTCTGTATTCAATTGACTTATCGTGTAGTCGATATCCAAACATTTCATCTTGCGCCGCAGAAATGGCGCCGCTGCGATTTTTGTCATAGGAAAACGTGATGCAGCTATTTGGCGTTTCACCAGCGCGGTGACCAAGAGTCACGTTTGACAGTGAAACGCCGTTACTTGCTAGAGATAAAAACGGCGCAAGCGTGCGGTTATTTTCAACAAATCCTGCCCTGCTTAAATGCCCCGAAATAGTATCCTTTAGTGCTCGGGCGTCTTCTTCTATAGCGATGGCGTGTTGTAGCGACGATAAACTAACGTAAGACTGTACACTGTATGTTGCTATCGCTGTTACTAGTATGCCTGACAGAGCGCAGGCCACCATAATCTCTGTAATGCTATGGCCGCCAATTTTATTTGTATTTGAGCTGTTTAACGTCTTTGAGAAGATTAGCATGGCGGAATGCCTATAATGTGCTGTTCGCTACATAATTTCACACGCCCCAGAGAGCTAATGGTTATTTTTGCTGCAAAATGGTCACTGGATAGCTTAAATGTTGTGGCGCTGCCGAAATTAAGCGTACCTTGTCGATTGAAAGCTACGGTTTTGTCTTTTTCATTCAGTGTTGTTAGCTTCGCATTCCACTTTGCTGGAAGCTCCCAATACGCGGCATCATTTTGCGCGCAGTGCTGGTATGTTGAACAGGTACAGTCTTCATCGTCACTGATTATTACACAGTTCGCATTTTCAAATTTTGTGATTAGGTAAAAAGGCCTTTTACGGGTTAGTGCATAAATACGCGCTTGCTTGGCGGCGTTGGCTAACTGCGACGCAAAATATTTGAAATCGTTTCGTTCTAACCACGCTTGAAATGACGGAACCGCGCTTACCGACAATATACTTGCAATACATATTACGATAAGTAATTCAATGAGCGACATGCCTATTGCGTGCCCATACCCATTCTTTTCTCTGTTTTTATTTCTTCCTTCAGGAAAAGCCATACGCAAGTCCAGTAAAAGTGCTAACGGTAAATTGTTAGGCTTAATTTACTGAAAAACTTACTGAGAGAAAGCTGTACCATGGAAGGGAATGACATTAGATTAGATAGGCAAAATTTTAGGGCTGGATTTACACTTGTTGAGGCTCTAGCTGTGCTGGCTATCGTTGGTGTACTGAGCTTAGCAACGACTACAGCGGTTATTTCAACTTGGCAATCAAGCCGAGTAAATCAAGTAAAAGCGTACTTGTTATCAATACAGTCTATGCAGTCGAGAAGTTGGTTAGAATCTGGTGTTTATCTGCCGTTAACCGCACTCCCTCAAGCCAATATAGACAAGGTCAGCATCGCGCAAACCATGAGTCAAAGCGGTGAATATGAAATGGCAGCTACGCTCTTATTTAAGAAGCAGAGTGACAGTTGTAGAATTATAAGAATCAGCGAAACGTCGTTGGCCCCAAGAGAATGTTGGTAACAAAGTAATGGGCCTAGTCTATAAACTGCGCATACCAGTCACGACTGGAAATTGTGAGAATTAACTGCGACTATTAACTACAAGAAAGCGCATTTCCATCTAAGTCTTCTTTTTTACCATCACCGTCACTGTCTACAGCTACTGAAATTCTGCCGTACAACGAGAGTAAAAGTGCAGAGGCATAGTCAGCATCATTGTCCTTGGGGCACAGCGTAATTGTGGCTGCCGTGCTTATTGCGCCTTGCTGATCAAAGGTTAAGCTTCCTGTTACACCGTAGATAGTATTCGCCGAGTTGAGTGGATCGCTCGCGACAATAAGCGCCTCGCTATTGTCACGACTACCGTTACCGTTTGTGTCCACAAACACCATTTTCGCTTTTTTCCAGCTGCTTGTGCAGGCTGTGTAATTTTCTGTCGGACATAAAACGACACTGGCTTGTTCGTCTACCGCGGTAAATCTTGCCCGCTGCACCACGGCACTTAAATTATTTATATCTGATGTTATTTTATTTTTGATAAGAACGCTTTGTATACTTGGCGCGACAGTAGTAAGAATAATCGCCAACACAGCAACAGCGACCAGCATCTCCAACAGCGTAAGGCCTTTTTGATTGATAAAGACTTTTGGATATTTTTTTAATTCTGTTCTTATCATTGTGAGGTTGCTAATTTCCAAGCTTTACTGAATTTTAACTCATGAGTTGCACTGAACAAACAGTAGGTAAAGCCAATGCTCAATAGGTGCCTCAGTCACTAGGGCTTACCTAGAAGAAAAACCTTCTTCACCTTCAATTTATTTTTTATTCTATCTTCGATGTAATAATACCACGCGATAAATATGCACTACTCGCTTATTTTTTAGGGTAAACTAAAATACGGTCGCAAAGGTATGTTTTACCGTGATATCGCATAGTTGACCATACGCCTTACGGTTAACTATTTCGCACCACCGATGCCTACGCCCAACAACAATAAAATAAAGACCTTTTGCACTTTCTTTTGAACAGTAAGTGCAATGTAAATCAAAGAGATGCGAGGATATCACTAACATCTGAAGTGATATTGTCGTAGAATCGAGTTCCAGGACGCCTCAAAAATACGTGGATATTACAATGCAAAAACAAGCAGTTATTGATGAAATGAAAGTGCTGCCTGAAATTGACGTCGAATATGAAGTTGCACGTCGAGTATCTTTTATCAAGAAGCAGTTGCTTACCTCAGGTTTGAATTCGCTGGTACTAGGTATTAGTGGGGGAATTGATTCATGTACGTTGGGTCGGTTAGCGCAGTTAGCAGTAAACGAATTAAATGACGAACATCATGAAAATTACCAGTTTATTGCGGTTCGATTGCCTTATGATACGCAAGCTGATGAAGAAGATGCACAAAAATCTATTGATTTTATTCAGCCCTCCCATTCGCTAGCGGTGAACGTCAAACCAGGCGCAGACGCAATTCAT
>JAXHTT010000157.1:0-8297 GCA_034190055.1 Pseudomonadota bacterium
GACCGACATGTCCCCGATGAAAGCCGCCGAGTCCCGTGAGGACCGTCGTTCAGGTGGCGAAGACCGTCCGCGTCGTTCTGCCGAGTCTGACAGCCGTCGGAAGTCCGAATCCCAGGACGAATTGTTGAATAGGATGGCCCTTAGCCTTATCGATACGTTGCTGGCCAAGGTAGTTACGATTACCAGCATGCTCAGCCGTACCGCGCATGAAACCGATTTCTGAGCCCATATAAACAACCGGTATACCTCGAACAGTAAAGAGCCAGTTGTGTGCATTAATAAACCCTTCATCTGTTGCATTAATGCGCGCCATATCATGGTTGTCATAGAAGGTGGTGAGTTCATAGGGGTTATTGTAAGGGCCGTGAGTAAGGTGTAGCACCTTTTCTAAGTCTGCAAAATCACTTTCTAGCGGCTTTTCAAACACGCTTACCATGGCTTTTTGCATAGGAAAGTCTAGAACGCTTACACCACCATTTTTAGGTAACGTATGCTGCGCAATATTGTTAGCTTCGTAGTCGAACGCTTCACCAAACATAAAGAAGTCTGGGTTTTGTTTACGAATACGGTCAGACGCTTCACGCCAAAATGAATGCGGCACGTGCCTTATGGTATCTATCCTAAATGCATCAGCGCCTTGTGATATCCAATAAAGGTAACTGTTAATTAAATAATCCCGAACTTCTGGGTTCTCATCATCTAGGTTTGAAAGCTTTACTAAGTCTGGATAATTATGGAAAAAGCTATGTAGCGGATTGTTTTCAGGATCCAATTCTTCAGGCGCTAGGTTTTGATGGTCAGCAACTAAGTTTCCGTCTTTATCGTAAAGCTCACCATAACCTGGCAAATCTTCTTTCATGGTAAAGCTTGGGGTGCCGTGATTTGCAACGATATCAAACACTGATTTAAGACCGTGCTGACGCATCCGTGCGGTATAGTCACTTACGCTCAAATCGTCGCTAATCAGATGTTCATCCGCTTTATAAAAGTTAGTTGCCCAGTAACCATGATAGCCAGTTTTACCGCCGTCTTTAAATGCACCGCCGTACGTAATAGGCTCGTCGCCGTTAAACGCATAGTCAGGGTTATCATGTACAGGTGTCATCCAAACCGCGGTGAACCCCATATCTTTGATATAATCCGCGTTATTTAAGATGCCTTGTAAATCACCGCCCATATAACCCACATAGGCTTTTTTACCGTCAGGCCCTTCTAGCGGCAACTGCCAAGTAGGATGTTCACCACCCTGATCCTCGTGGTTATTCTTAGGGTCACCGTCGACAAAGCGATCTGTTACTACAAAGTACACCGCTTCGCTGGCAAAGGGCGTGCTGGTACCTACAATAGCCTGTGAAGTATGCACCTCTTTCTCGTCTGAAGACGATGTCGCCGTGCTGCTGCATGCCGTGCAAAACAAACCAGCCAACGTTAATGCAATTGCTGAACGTTTAAATAACATATTAAGCTCCCTGTTCTGCTTCAAGTTCTTGTTTATCTGTCTCTTTCACAAAGAAGACCGACACCGCACCAATTAGCATAGAAACACCCGCAACAACAATAATGTACTTGGCATCGTTATCGAACACACTGCTTAAGATCCACCCAGCCGTTAGACCTGAAACAATTTGCGGTGCAGCCACGGTGAAGTTGAATATCCCCATGTAAACCCCAGTTTTATTCGCTGGCAATGCGCCGGCTAACATGGCGTAAGGCATAGCTAAAATTGCCGCCCACGCAATACCCACGCCTACCATCGGAATAAGAAGCTTTACTGCACCTAGTGGCACTGTCACTTCAGTAATGAGCAGGTTTACGTTCACCATCGTAAGGTCTTGGAATAGTAAGAAGCTTACGTAACTCAAGCCACCTAATGCGAGAGATGATGCGTACACAGTCTTGCGACCAAATTTGTCAGCTAGTTTTGCCAAGAAAATAGAAAAGATAGCAGCGAACACAGAATAAGCTGCGAAAAGTATACCCACCCAGTCACCAGCAGCACCTTTGGCCATAACAATAGTCTCAGGCACCATAGGCGCAGCGGCGATATAAGCAGGGTCAAACCATTGCTTGTCAACGTTCCAAATATGTTGAGTAATAGCCGGCGTGGTGTAAACCCACATAATAAAAAGCGCAAACCACGAAAAAAACTGAACAACAGCCAGTTGTTTCATGGTAGTAGGCATGTCTTTTACTAGAGCAAAAAACTCACCTAAACGCTGACCAAGCGGCGCTTTAGGTTCACCTTCATTTGCAGGTGCTTCATCGGTAAGGCCCTTGTAGTGATTATATTCTTCTGGCGCATACTCTTTGGTGCGTATAACGGTCCAAATGACGGTACCTAATAGTACAGTGGCACCGATATAGAATGCCCACATTACCGAAGGCGCAACTTCTCCCATTTGCGCGGTATTTTCCAGCCCTACCACATTGGTTAGAACGAATGGCAATATAGAACCAATTACCGCACCGATATTAATAAGAAGCGACTGAATTGAATAACCTATGTTGCGCTGTGACGCTGGAACCATATCTGATACCAAAGAGCGGAACGGCTGGAAACACACATTAAATGATGCATCCATCAGTGCAACCATTAAAGCACCCATAAGCATAGGTGCTAAGAAGGCAACGAAGATGGGTGCATTGGGTAATAAGATCATGCCTACCACCGCGGCGAGCGCACCAGCAAGTATAAATGGTCGACGGCGACCTAATCGATTCCACGTTCTATCCGATGCTGAACCAACAATAGGCTGTACTATCAAGCCCATAATGGGCGCTACAAGCCAAAATAGCGATAATGAATGAAGATCTGCGCCAAGGTCAGATAGTATTCGACTAACGTTTGCGTTTTGCAGTGCAAAACCAAATTGAACACCCAGAAAGCCAAAGCTGACATTCCATATTTGCCAAAAAGAAAGGCGTGGTTGAGTTGCTTGCATATTTTGCTCTATTTATTGTTTTACTTTAATTGATACGATTATTGCACTAAGAAAACATTAGCCGACATCGCAGGAAGGCTTATGGTTTCAGAGACGTTAAATGTTTGGCCGTCACTCACGCGCGTTATTGATACATCCGTACCCAATACCTCTGCGTACTTTGCTAAAGGCAAATCTACCGGTTTTTTATTAAGGATAACCATAAGCTTCTGTGCTGTATCCTCGGCTACTCGAAAATATGTGTAAACCCCGTCTACAGGCGCATAATGTTTAAGCTCACCTTTAAATAATTGAGGATGAGTTTGGCGCAGCGCTAATAAGGTTTTTATACGCTCTTGCGCCCACAGCTCGTCACCAGAAAGGCCTTTACCGCTAAACGCACTTTTTTCGCTATCTGATGGCCACCCGCCAGGAAAGTCAGAGCGAATAATACCATGGTCTTCTGTCCCTTCATTGCCCATCAAAATCTCAGTACCGTAGAATACTTGAGGTATACCGCGTGTTGTTAAAAACAGCGTCATTGCCATATTCCATTTAGCTTTGTCGTTGTTTAACTGGGTGAATATTCTGCTCATATCGTGATTATCCGGAAAGATAACCAGATTATTCGGGTCACCATACAAGAAATCAGTAGCTAACGTTTCGTATACTGTCATAAACCCAGAATTCCAGCTTTCATCGCTATTAAGCGCTTCAACAACAGCAGTTTGAAGAGGAAAATCCATCACAGAAGGCAACGCGCTATCATAATCATCGTGTCGCTGACTGCCCGCTTGCCAATAGGCTGTGATAGCAGGGTTTACCGACCACTCTTCCCCAACAATATTGAAGTTAGGGTATTCCTTCATAATACGGTTGGTCCACTGACTTAAAAAACCTTTATCGGGGTATGAATAAGTGTCTACTCGTATGCCGCTCAGATTTGCGGTTTCTACCCACCAAATGGCATTTTGAATTAAGTAATTTGCTAAATGTGGGTTGCGCTGGTTGAGATCTGGCATTGTTGGTACAAACCAACCGTCGCTAAACCCTTTGATATCGCTCGCTATGGCGTGAGGGTCGTGAAGCGATTCACGCTTGTGAGTAGTACCGACAAACTGTCCGTTATTGTTTATCCAATCAGAAGACGGTGTATCTTTAATCCATACATGCTCACTACCGATATGATTAAGCACCATATCCATAATAACGCCGATGCCGTTTTCGTTTGCTTTGTTACTTAGTTCAATAAACGTCTCATTAGAGCCAAAGCGCGGGTCAATGTTGTAGTAATCGGTGGTAGAGTAGCCATGGTAGCTGTACTTTTCCATTGCGTTTTCAAGCATGGGCATCGTCCATATTTGGGTGAAGCCCATCTCTTTTATATAATCGAGGTTATTAGCAATGCCCTCGATATCACCACCGTGACGCCCACCTTTAAAAGTTCTATCGACCTTATCCTGATAACCATCAATGTTGTCATTTTCCAAACTGCCATTGGCAAACCGGTCGGGAGCAATTAGGTATATGGCATCTTCTGGCCCAAAGCCTTCTCTCGCTGACGAACCTTCAGCACGTTTTTCTAATGAATAGTGGATGTCCCGTGAACTACCTTCAGCACGTTTTTCTAATGAATAGTGGATGTCCCGTGAACTACCGTCTTCGTCTTTTAGCGTCAACACCAATTCTTGGGGATTCGCGTCGGAAGCATCTAACGTTACAAAAAGATAGTTTTCACTATCAAGTGCCCTGCTTTGTTTTATTTGCACACTACCTTTGGACACAGAAACCTTGTCATCGGCAACGTCGTTACCAAATATCATCAGTTCTACTTCAGCGTGTTGCATGCCTGCCCACCAGTTAGGAGGATAAACCTCTAGGTTATTTTCTTGTGAAGAAAAAGCAGAAAATGCAGGCAAAAGTGTAGCAGCGCCGACAAAAAGTGAGAGCGAAACACAGCGTGATGGAAAAATACCATTAGTTACGCGGTTACGATTAAACATAGAAACACCGATGTTAAAAATACGTTAAGTGCAAGATAATACCGAGATACTACATTGCATAGGCAAACTGACCAATGCTCTGCATACGTATTCACGAGACACCAAGTCAATACACAGGGTGTCTCGTTTAAATAAAATCTCTAGCATTAGATTTCGTTTATAGCTTTGCTCACTATCTAGAAGGCAAAGACTTTTGTCTCTAGCCCATCTAGTGATAACGAAGCACTGTAGTTAACATCATCTTTTTCTAAGCTAATGCCGTCGTGAGAAAGAAGTGGCTCAAGGCTAATAGTTTTGTTATTTGCACCTAATACGCTTGCCGGTACTGTAAATTCTATTTCCCCTACTGGTGCATCACTAAAGTTTGCGATAACCACAAAACCATGATCGTCTTGCACGCGAGCAAATGTAAATTGCTGCTCTGAATACGCTGAATTTTCGACGCCAAGATTGAGCGTATGGAGACTTTCGTAATTACCAGTAATGGCCGGGTTAGTAGCGGCGATAGACATCACGCGTTTGTAAAACTTGTGCAGTTCTTTTTCTTCCTTTGTGGATTGACCACCATCAAATTTTCCATCATTCATAAACCGCTGATGAGCAGGAACGCCAACGTAATCGAAAATAGACGTACGCGTTGGATCGCCAAACCCTGTCTCTTCGCTACCGTCTTCGCCCACATCTTGGCCAAAATAAAGGAGCGTTGGTGAACTACTGATAAGCGCACTCACGGCAAGCGCTGGCTTACCTTTTTCAGCGCTACCTGCGAAATCAGGGCTAGCAATACGCTGCTCATCATGGTTCTCTAAAAAGTGCAGCATGTGTGGTGCGATATCGCTAACTTCTTTGTGGACAGCGACCAGGTCACTAACCTTGCTCTTTCCTTGCATAATTGCTTTTAGCGTATCGTAAAAGCCTACCTTGTCGTATAAATAGTCCATCTTGCCTTTATGAAGGTAATCGCGATATTTGTCAGGCTGATAAACTTCTGCCAGCAAGAATGCATCAGGTGCTTTTTGCTTAATGCTGCTGTTGAGAAAAGACCAGAACTCTACTGGTACCATTTCGGCCATATCAAAACGGAATCCATCGACACCTTTGTCAACCCAATAGTGAGCAATATCTCTAAATTTGTACCACGAGTCTGGAAGATCTTTGTCTTCCCAAAATGCAGCGTGTTCTTCGATAGGTTTTTCACTATATTCGTCAGGTAGTATTGGAAAATCATAGGTGCCGTCTGGCTTAACGCCATAATTTACCTTTACTGTTTCATACCAGTCGTTAATATCTGGCTGCGCTGCCCTTGCACCGTTCCCTGTCCACTTTGCAGGAAACTCATCGAACGAACCGTCAGACAATGGGTGAGGTTCGCCACCTAGAACTTGGTAGTTGTCGGCGGTGGGCACTTTAAACGACTCTCCAACAACATAATAGAAATTGTTATCTCTGGCATATTCAACAGACGTATCGTCCATCGCACCAAAATCACTTACCCCTTCAGGGGCTGAGAGCGAATGATAATCACGGGCAACATGATTAGGAACAATGTCGATAATAACTTTCATTCCCGCAGCATGTGTTCTTTCAATCAGAGCTTCGAATTCTTCTAGCCGCTTCTCTGGGTTATCAGCCAGGTCAGGATTAACATTGTAATAATCTTTTACAGCGTATGGGGAACCTGCACGTCCTTTCACTACATCTGGGTCGTCATTTGATATACCGAAGTCAGTATAATCGTTGATTACGGCGTGATGCGGCACACCGGTATACCAAATGTGGCTGGTGCCTAAAGACTTTATGGCTTCAAGGGCTTTAGGGGTAAAGTCGCTGAATTTGCCTACGCCATTTTGCTCAATCGTACCCCAAGGCTGATTGGTAGAATTAGTATTTCCAAATAGTCGAGTAAATACCTGATAGACCACAGGTTTCCCTTGTCTTTCACTTTTTTGAGAATGCGTTGACATATCACTCTGTTGACTTGGCGTCGAAGGCTTACTCCCTTCGCTACCTTGCGTTTGGTTATTTGTTGAAGGCGCTGGACCAGAACACGCCATTAAACCCAATGAAAGCATAGCAACAGTTAATGCCTTAAGAGAAAAACCTGACTTTTTATTAACCATAGTACTCGTGACAAAATTGTAAATGATGCCAACAGGATACGCGTTAAAGGTATGTTAAAAAACATGCATACGTATTCAGAAACGAAAAAGCCGTCCAAGGGGACGGCTAATTAAGAATGTGACGTTAAAATTTAGGCAGCTTGCGCAACTCGCAATGGTTTCTGCGTTGGAAGAGCGGTATGTGATGGAAGAGTTTCAATAGCTTTTAAGGCACTATTAAGCTCGTTATTGATCTTCGTGTGAAAATTTTTAAGAGGCTTTGCTAAGTCCTCTAATAACACTTGTGGCGATAGCCTGTAAGGCACACGCTTACCGTTAAACTCTACTGCGTCGCCTACTGAATTAAAATGAATACCAAATGCTTTCATTCTTCGTGCTAACTTTGGCTCCATCAAAACGTATGCGTGCTTAACATTTAGATGTTGGCAAATGCTGGTTGCCATTAAATACAGCGCAATAGAAAGGTAGGGAAAGTGCTCTACATTAAATGGCGTACTCTTCTTTCGCTTTATTTTTTCAAGCTTCTTCGATGGCAGAATTTTAGCACGCATTTGACGAACTCTGAATTCTCTTGGGATTGCCAATCTTGATATTTCACACACGCTTAACGGGTCGCAGTTAGAAGGTAGAAGAGCACTATCCTCAAATGCTTCAGCGCACTTTTCCTCTAAAGGTAACGACAATCCAGCTTCTGTTGGCAATACCAGCCGAATTGTACCTGCGCATTCACCGGTAGGCCGGTGTTTGATATAACAATTGATTGCGCGATCATCGTACTTATCTTTTTCAATGGCAGCGGCATTTTGTTGCTCGAAGTTCATTTCCTCGCAATAGACTTTGTGACGAGTTTTATAGCTCACTTGTTTGTCATTGTCTTCGTTTGCTATAACAAGTTCATAACGACTAAAAAAGAAGTTGGAAATACTTTCTTCAAGCGACAACCGACGTGGAAATGCTTTTAGTAGTTGTTGCGGTAACAGGTTTAACTTATTAGTCACTGCACTATTTAGCGCACGAGCAGCGCTTATTGTAGTTTTCAACGCAAAAGTCCCCTAATTTTAAATTATTGTTTGGCTCGTGGGTAACTTCCTGTTAGCAGCAGTAGCCTTAGGTATATTTTTCTAAATTAGTAATTAAGTTGTTATTTAATCTTTGTTTTATTATTCGTATCTCGGCTTTGTCTGATAAGTGCATCCCCACTTACGTACTCAGACTTTGATAGACGGTCATACAGTAAAACATTGGCTGTTGCC
>JAXHTT010000158.1:0-8106 GCA_034190055.1 Pseudomonadota bacterium
CTTTGGCATGGATATTCAGCAGGCCATCAATCTTCCTAAAATCACTAATCGAAACGACTATACGGCGTTAGAGAAGGGTACACCAATAGCTGAGCTTGAAGAGTCGTTAAAGGCACTCGGCCATAACGTCAAAGTAGTGGATTTGAACAGCGGTCTTCATGGTATTCAGTTTAAATCAGGTAAATTAATTGGCGGAGCAGATCCTCGCAGAGAAGGCATTGCAGTAGGGCGCTAATATTACATTTGCCTAGTTAAAACTAGATGAAGCAATGCGCTGTTGCGTGAGTGAAAGCGGAAGGTTAGATATCTTCCGCTTTTTTGTTTGAGGCGGGCAGTAACACTCGAGAGAAGAGTTCTCTTTTATCGATTAGTTCGTGTAAGGCAATCAACCATCAAATATTAATGTAACCTTCAAGGTAAGACACTGCTTGGCCAGAAATAAGCACGCGGTCACCTGCCATCTCACATTTTAATGTGCCGCCTCGTTTAGATGCTTGATAAGCCATAAGCTTTGACCGTCCAAACACTCTTGCCCAATAGGGCGCCAATCCTGTGTGGATTGAACCGGTAACCGGGTCTTCATCACCGCCGTTCGCAGGCCAAAAATAACGAGATACGAAGTCAAATTGAGTACCCGGAGCTGTCACTACCACATCATAAGGCGCGAGTGATTTAAGTTGCTCGCTATCTTGAATTACGCTTAAAACATCATCTTCATTTGAATAAACAGCAAAATAAGCCTGGTTATTTTTTAGAATGCTTTGGGGTTTGATGGAAAGCCCTTTTAGTAACGCTTCAGGCACTTCACCGACAGGGCTGGGTATTCTATTAGGGAAATCCATTTGAATGAATCCGTCGTCTTTCTTAACAACTTTCATCATCCCCACCGACTTGGCGAAAAGCGAAATGTGCGGCAGTTGGTAGTTTTCGCTAAAAATAACAAACGCAGAAGCTAAAGTAGCATGACCACAAAAATCGATTTCCGTCACAGGGGAAAACCAGCGGATAGCGAATACACCGTTATCGTCTTCAACTAAAAATGCGGTTTCTGAAAGATTATTTTCAGCAGCGATTTCTTGCATTTTTTCATCGCTAAGCCATTTAGCCGTTATAACTACTGCAGCAGGATTGCCTTTAAACCTTACATTAGTAAATGCATCAACAACGTTTATTTTAATTTTCATTAGAACGCACACCCACTGTGTTTTTAAGCTTGATTAAAACCAAGCTCTTTTTGCATTTTCTTGGTTAATCCCAACGATACTAGTTTATAAGATGCGCTTAAATAGTATTCTAACGCTTCATTTTCATCTTTATGTTTCGCTGTCACTACGATGCTTGCTGATTAACTCTGAAATAGCGTTTATTATTCTTCGCGTTGTTATTTCGCTCATTAAACCTCCGTGCTCGTTTTTATATCCTTCTTTGAAACCAAGACAATTAAAAATACTAATGCTAGTGGCGGGAGAAAAGCTGTTAAAAAAGCAATCACAGAGGTAGCTATAGGCGATGTAGTCTTGCGCTTTCCAAAGTAAAAGCCAGCAATAGCCATAAATAAAGCGAACACGAGTATGATTTGCCCAAGAAACGTAGCATTTATATTCATTAATACTTCCTATTATTCATAATTACTTATTACGTTTAAATGAGGTGCCATTAGCATAGCACAATTACGAAACCGCACCGCGTGTATGCGTCCCAGCGAACGTAGTGAGCAAATTAATTGGGTTGTAATGTGCGTGCATTTTCAGACCCACAGACAAGTGTTTCCTCCCCAAGATGGTAGACATTATTGATTGCTACGTATGTGCCGGAAACAACACCTGATATTGGTATTAACAGAAGCCCACTGATTGAATAGAAGGTATTTGTACCCTCAAAACCATTGACAACTTTGAGTGTTTTGCGGTCCGAGGATATCTCACACTTGTTCACTTTAGCCGTATCGGTTTCTGGAACTACTATACAGGCGCTTAGCAGAGGTATACTTAGAATTAAGAATACTAGTGATTTCACTTAATAGGTCCTTTTATTTTTCATTACGCAGATTAGCAGGTAACTTTCCAATAACGGGCGCAGACATGTGGGGACAATGGCGAAGCCGGCCTGCGTTTGTGTCCCAGTGACCGCAGGGAACGAGTTTAGCGCCTTGTTATGTAACCTGCTGATACTACAAGTAATCCGCTTGTTTATATTTTCCATAACCTGCGAGAGTTAACTCCTTTAGTTCTTGAAATAGTTTGGCATCAGTTACTTTAAAGTTGAAGCATGATTTGCCTTGCATGCGTTTTTTGAGATCTGGTGATATGGCTTCCAATAACTCTGGAAATACATAGACAGGCATGATGTGAAAACTTACGTAATTTTTATTGATTTTTACTGAGCCAAAGTTCATTGGCTTTTTGTTCTTCATGACATGCTTTGTGTCTAAGTAAAAGTTGTCTGACTTATCTATTGCAACAACCATATCAGTTGAATACGGAACCAATATTTCTTTGAGATGGTGGAATATTTCTTCTGGATTCTGCATTCATTAATACCCTATAGAATTAAACACGAAAAAAGTCACGTTGCACTTAGCTAAGGGGCACATACATGCAGCAATAATGGCGCAAGCCGCTGCATGGGTGTGTCCCTCTTGAGCGCCTTGTTATGTTTTTGGTGTTGATTCATTCTGTTGAGCCAAATTGCTTTCCTGATTAAGCTCGCTATTCTCGAACTTTACTTTACAAGACTTTTCGGCGGTTATTAAAACAAAATAACCTAAAAATTACGTAAAACATAACGCCCGCTACGTTTTTGTGTCCGAGCGAGCCTGCGAGCGGCTTAATGCGCTTTATGTGCGATTGAAAAACATCCTATCATTGGGTCTCACTGTTATTTGTGACAGGGCCAAGTATGATATCCCATATGTTTTTACGCCAAAACGAGTCAGGGCCAATTGTAGTAAAAGCGACAGCCCTCACTAAAGAAAACAACGAATAGCCAACAAAAAAGAGAGATAAAACATATATAACAAAAATATGTATCTCCGAACCGCGACGGCTAGAGACAAATTCTATCCCGTTACCTACATTTTTTAAAATTAGTAACGACACGATAGTAGTAATCACTAGGTAAATTGTGCTTCGTTTTATTTCTTTATTCAAATTGATATAAACCTTTTCATTGAAGCAAATATCTTCCACATAAGGGGCAGTGACACGAGGGCTAAAATCTGAGCGAAGCGATAGAGCCCACTTGTTACTGCCCCAGCGAGCCTGCGAGCGGCTTAATGTAATTGTTATGCGCTGCTAACCAACGTTGGCATTGCCAACAAAGAAAATTTTTTCATTCTCTGGCTCTGATTCAATTCTAATGGTCAATCGCACACAGTTAGCGAGTGATTGTTTAGAAAGCTTGATGTCTGTGCCGATATCATTACGGTTGAGAAGTGCTTATGCAACGCCCTGAGCCTTACGCTGTTCTAACAAACCTGCCAAACACTGCTGTATTTTGCTGTTCTCGTTCGGATAAGAGTCAGCCAGAAAAGGATGTTGTTTTATCAATTTGTTAGCAACAGCAACCTTTTTTCTTCAGTAATTATTAATTCAACTTTTCTTAGCGTAGCTTTTTCTATTTCCACCTTTGAATAGGCTGCAATACAAAAGGAGTTTTGGATAGTGTTAACCACTGTTTCTAGAGAACGGCCTTTCGCCCATTACGACTCTTGAGACAAGAAACGATGAATGAACTCAACGTCGAGCTTCGTTTTATCAGACGAGATTTCAATTTTCATAGCTCAACTCTGTTGAGGCTTATAACTTTTACATAAGGGGCGCAGGCATGTGGGCTAAAATCCGAACGAAGTGAGCAGCCCACATGTTTGCGTCCCAGCCCGCGTAGCGGGCGAGCTTGATTTTTTCGTTAGGTACGTGCACACACATCCTTGTTTTTAAGAAGTTTCTGAGCTTTTTCTTGGAAAGCAATAAACCTTTTTTCGTCAGAGGCGCCCAGGTTTCTATGAGGGGTTTCTGTAATCGTATTTGCTGCCAAAATTGCACCATTTAGCATATTACAGCTTAACGTAGAAGCGGCCTCTAAGTCATTTTGGTTAAGACTTTCAGTAATGTAAGAAAATGACTCAAGGTCTTGAGTTACTTTGATTTTTGAATCTCTTACAGTGTCTTCCAAGTGAAGCATAAACATAACCGCGATACCTGCTATAAAAGACAAGAATGAAACAACAAAAGTTTTCATATTATTCCTTTTGAGTACCTAACAATTTAGTGTACGGAAAAAATCCTTTTTGCAAGATGGAAAATATCCGTATATCAGTTTGATGTTGTTTCAAGTTATCACCCTAAAACAAACCTTTAAATAAAAAAGCATCACTCTTGAGCAGGAAAGTCAGAAAAAATCCTTTTTATTTTTCGTATAATAAAATTATCGATTAATTGTATATAAAAACAGTTGCCATTCTGCGCGTCATAAATAAGCGTCTGGGTGAATCTTATTGACCTTCCATTCGCCATCTTCTTTTATCAAATCTAAGCTTCGAAGGTCTTCTACTTTGTCACCGTTGTAGTTTCCGCTCAAAAATACGGTAATAGTGGATTTCTCTGCAAATTCGTTTCTGCCAATTTTACCTGCACTTTGCGGGGTTACGGTCACAGTGTCGTACTTTAAATTAAGCAGATGTCGTTGAACGTTGCTATTGGTGTGGTATCGCGTGAGTATGCGCGACATTTTTTCACTGGATAGGCGTATTGCTGTGTCAAGATTGTCGTCTTCGTAAACACTTTTTAGGAACATAACTGTGGTGTATTCAGGTGTGCTTTCGTCAAGCATGCCATACCGCCCAATACCTTCTTTTTTCTCACCACAAGCCGATAAAATCAAAACTGTAAAAAGCCCTAATAGGGCGTACCACATACGCGTTTTCATTTGGGTTACCTTAATATAAAGAGGTCCGTTTCTTATTGATAGTTTCATATCTTAACTAAGTCAATGTAACGACTGTCAAGAAGTTTGCTAAGCGGATTATTCACAAAAAACTGTATAAAAGCAAAGTGACGATAGGGTTTTACAAATTGTTGTTATAACAAGGTTTTATTTGAAGCATAAAAAAACGAGGCACCGGGCCTCGTTTTAGCATTATTGAAATTGAAAGGCAGTTATTGCACTTCTTCTTGCTCGTCAAACGCACCGGCAAATAGTGGGCTGCTTAAGTAACGTTCTGTACCGCTTGCTAGAAGTACTACAACCACTTTATCTTTGTTTTCTGGGCGTTCAGCAAAACGCTTAGCGGCAACAACGGCAGCACCAGAAGAAATACCCGCAAGAATACCTTCGTCGGTCATTAGCTTGCGCGCCATGTCCATACATTCGTCGTTGGTTACTTGTTCAACTTCGTCAATTAGGTCCAAGTCGAGGTTACCTGGAATGAAACCTGCGCCAATACCCTGGATTTTATGAGGTCCAGGCGTAAGTTCTTCACCCGCAAGCGCTTGAGTAATTACTGGTGAGTCTGTTGGCTCAACGGCAATAGAAGTAATCGCTTTACCTTTTGTGTTCTTAAGGTAGCGACTTACACCCGTAATAGTACCACCCGTACCTACACCTGCTACAAACGCGTCAACTTTACCGTCGGTATCTTCCCAAATTTCAGGGCCCGTCGTTTTTTCGTGAATAGCGGGGTTAGCCGGGTTGTCGAATTGTTGGAGCAACACATATTTGTCTGGGTCTGACGCAACAATTTCTTGTGCAGCAGCAACGGCACCTTTCATGCCTTTTGGCGCTTCAGTAAGAACAAGGTTTGCGCCCAGCGCTTTTAGAAGTTTGCGACGCTCAAGGCTCATGCTGCTAGGCATGGTTAGCGTTAGCTTGTAACCGCGAGACGCTGCAACAAATGCTAAGGCAATACCAGTATTACCACTGGTAGGCTCTACAATTTCTTTACCTTCGGTAAGGACACCGCGTTTTTCAGCATCCCAAATCATGTTAGCGCCAATGCGGCACTTAACGCTGAAGCTTGGGTTACGCGATTCAATTTTTGCGTATACATTACCTGATGTTACGCGATTTAGCTTAACTAGTGGCGTGCGGCCAATAGATAGGGAATTGTCGTCAAATACGTTCATTATAAATCCTTACCTCGTTCCTTATTTTATAGGAAACCCCGTCTGTCGTGATCTGTACGACCTTTTTAGTAGTTAATAATTCAACGAATGTGATAGTTAATAATTCACAGCCTGAATTAGGGGAATTCGTCATACCCTTATATCATTGGTCCCAATCAGTAAAATGCAAAGTGCTTTTTAGCTATATGTTATATCTATGGGCAATCATGAGAAGGCCTTGATATTATAGTTAAAATTGAAAAGACGAAAAATTATACGGAGTACAACAATAATGGCTTTTAGTGGCACGTCTAATTATATCGCAACCAAAGACTTACAGCTGGCGGTTAACGCTGCTATTACGCTAGAGCGCCCGCTTCTAATTAAAGGCGAGCCAGGCACAGGCAAAACTATGCTAGCTGAAGAGTTGGCAGAGAGTTTAGGCACCGAATTAATTCAGTGGCACATTAAATCAACCACCAAAGCGCAGCAGGGTCTGTACGAATATGATGCAGTATCGCGCCTTCGCGACTCTCAACTTGGCGATGACCGTGTTCACGATATAGGCAACTACATAGTAAAAGGAAAGTTGTGGGAAGCGTTTAGCGCAGAAAAGCGCCCGGTACTACTGATTGACGAAATCGACAAAGCAGACATTGAGTTTCCCAACGATTTACTACTAGAGCTCGATAAAATGGAGTTTTTCGTATACGAAACACAAGAACGTGTAGTCGCGAAGCAACGTCCTATTGTTATTATTACATCGAACAACGAAAAAGAGCTGCCAGATGCTTTCTTGCGCCGCTGTTTTTTCCACTACATTCAATTCCCAAATCCAGAGGACATGCAAGAAATCGTTAACGTGCATTTCCCAGATTTAAAGAAAAAGCTGCTTGATGAAGCGTTAAAGGCCTTCTTTGAAATTCGTGATGTTCCAGGGCTTAAGAAAAAGCCTTCTACGTCTGAACTTATCGACTGGTTGAAGCTATTAGTTGCTGAAGATATTCCACCTGAGGCACTGCATTCAAAAGACGGTAAAGCAGCAATACCGCCACTATACGGCGCATTGCTTAAAAATGAGCAAGACATTCATTTGTTTGAAAAACTGGTCTTTATGGCGCGTCGCTAATGCTTATTCAGTTTTTTTATACGCTGCGAAAATATCAGGTCAAAACCACGTTGCGCGAGTTGCTTGATTTGCTCAAAGCGTTAGAGCATCACGTGGTGTACGCCGACATCGAAGCTTTCTACAGCTTGTCTCGTACCATTATGGTGAAAGACGAAACCCAATACGATAAGTTTGATAGGGCGTTTGCTGAGTATTTCGAAGGCGTAGAGTCTATCGACTTGTTTGGTAAGGACATTCCTGAAGAATGGCTTCGTAAGGAAATCGAGAAAAACTTAAGTCCTGAAGAGCGCGAAGCACTGCGTAAAGCGGGCGGCCTCGACGAACTAATGGAAACCTTGAAGAAGCGCTTAGAAGAACAAGAAAAACGTCACCAAGGTGGAAACAAGTGGGTTGGCACGGGCGGTACTTCGCCCTTTGGCGCGTATGGCGACAATCCAGAAGGCGTGCGAATAGGGCAAAAAGGCAATAGAAAGTTCTCGGCCGCTAAAGTGTGGGATAAGCGCGAGTTTAAAAACTTAAGTTCAGATGTTGAGTTGGGTACGCGTAACATTAAAGTTGCCCTTAGAAAGCTGCGCAAGTTTGCTCGCACCGGCGCAAGCGAGCATTTAGATGTGCCTACGACGATAGGCGAAACCGCGAAAAAAGGTGGCTTGCTCGATATTCATATGGCGCCGGAACGTCATAACGCGGTAAAGGTGCTAATGTTTTTTGATGTGGGTGGCTCAATGGACCCTCACGTTAAGAGCACCCAAGAGCTTTTTTCAGCAGTGCAAACCGAGTTTAAGTACTTAGAGTACTTTTATTTCCACAACTGCGTGTATGAGGAAGTGTGGAAAGATAATCTTCGCCGCAATAAAGAGCGTATTCCAATCTGGG
>JAXHTT010000159.1:0-8096 GCA_034190055.1 Pseudomonadota bacterium
GAGCGGTGCTCGCATGGTGGGTCACGCACTCATCGAAGGTAAACGACGCGGTGCGAAATATGTTGTTTGCACCATGTGTATCGGTGGCGGCATGGGCGCTGCTGGTCTATTTGAAGTAATATAGGTATTGGGTATGGAAGGTTATAAAGCTCCACAACGTGACGCCATGTTTGTAACACATGAGTTACTAGATTATCAAAATCACTATCAAAAACTGGGTTTCGATGAAGCCTCGGAAGACCTAGTTTCGGCGATTTTCGCTGAAGCGGCTAAGTTTTCTGAAAATACGCTTGCACCTATCAACGCGTCTGGCGATGAAGAAGGGTGTAAGTGGGTTGACGGTGAAGTCACTACGCCAAAAGGGTTTAAAGAAGCTTATCAAACCTATGTTGAGGGTGGTTGGCCAAGTATGTCGCACCCAGAAGAGTTCGGTGGCCAAGCGCTTCCTTATTCGTTGTCTTCTATTATCGCTGAGTGGTTCTCTGGTGCTAACCACTCGTGGGCAATGTACCCTGGTCTCAGTCAGGGCTGTATGGAAACGCTTAAAGCTCACGGAACTGAATTGCAGCAAAAAATGTTTCTTGAAAAATTGGTTAGCGGTGAGTGGACAGGCACAATGTGTTTAACTGAAGCACACTGTGGCTCAGACTTAGGTATGCTTAAGTGCCGTGCCGAGCCTCAAGAAGATGGCAGCTACAGTTTAACAGGTACAAAAATATTTATCTCTGCCGGTGAGCACGATATGTCTGAGAATATCGTACACATCGTGTTGGCGCGCTTACCTGATGCGCCTGAGGGGACTAAAGGTATTTCTTTGTTCGTTGTACCAAAGTTCAACGTATCCGAAGACGGTGAAAAACAAGATAGAAATGCGGTAAGCTGCGGAAGCATAGAACACAAAATGGGTATCAAAGCCAGCGCAACCTGTGTGATCAATTTCGATGGCGCAAAAGGTTATTTGATAGGCCCACCTAACCGTGGTCTAAACTGTATGTTCACCTTTATGAACACAGCGCGTATTGGCACAGGCCTTGAAGGCTTAGCTGCGTCTGAGGCGGCTTTCCAAGGTGCGTTACGCTATGCAAAAGATCGTATCCAGTTTCGTTCGTTGACGGGGCGAAAGAACCCTGACGGCCCCGCTGACCCTATCATTGTGCACCCTGATGTGCGCCGTATGCTGTTAACGCAAAAGGCGTTTGCTGAAGGCAACAGAGCGTTAGCGGCGTACTGTATGCAAATGGTAGACGTTACGCTTTACGGCGATGATGCTGCCGAAAAGCAGGTTGCAGAAGCTAAACTTGCTTTCTTAACGCCTATCGTTAAAGCGTTTTTGACCGAAACCGCACAAGAGTCAACGAGTTATGGCATGCAGGTGTACGGCGGTCATGGCTTCATCAAAGAGTGGGGCATGGAGCAGCTTGCGCGGGATACACGCATTTGCACTATGTACGAAGGAACTACTGGTATTCAAGCGGTAGACTTGTTGGGTCGCAAAGTAATGGGCTCTAACGGCGAGCTTCTAAACGTATTTGTACAAGAAGTACGTGACTACTGTAACTCACTTCGCGACAACGCGCAGTTTAGCGCTTGGACGAATGCTCTGAACTCTCACCTTGATGAGTGGCAACAAATTACCATGGATATCGGTAAAGCTGCGGCGTCGAACCCAGACGAAATTGGCGCAGCGTCTGTCGATTACCTAATGTACTCAGGTTATGTCACCGTTGCTTACTTCTGGCTTAAAATGGCAGTGAAGGCACAAGAGCAGCTTGATGCAGGTAGCACTGAAACCGAGTTTTATAAGAGTAAAATTTTAACAACGGGCTTCTACTTTGACCGTTTGTTAACCCGCACTCGCTCGCTTGTTTCAGCTATGCAGTCAGGTGCTGACAACTTAATGTCTATGCCAGAGAACATGTTCGCTATCGAATAGTGACATAAAAGCCAGACACGTGCGTTAAGAAAAGGCGCACTTAAGGCCGAGAAAATAATGTAGCCGGGAAAATGATTTAAACAGTAATCATCGGATACCTTATTTTGCTCGGCTTTTTTGTTTCTTAAAATCACATAGAGGGAGTGAGCACATTGGTTGATTCCAAATACGCAATGGTTGATGGAGCCTCCATTCATTATTTATCCCGAGAAGAAGAGGGCGCAAAGAACCCTTTAATTATAATGCTTCATGGCTTCCCTGAGAACGCGAGCACGTGGGAAGCGTTAATAGCGTTGCTGCCGACATCACTAGACATCGTTGCTCCAGATTTGCCCGGTTATCATTTATCGACCCCGCTGCGTAAAGAAAAAGACTACCAAGTGCCATCGCTTATTAGCCGAATGGCCGCGTTTATCGAGAAAGTTAGAAAAGGTCGTCAGGTTATTTTGATGGGGCACGATTGGGGTGGGGCAATAGCGTGGCCATTAGCCGCTTTTCACCAAAAATTGATAAGCAAGCTCGTTATTGTAAATGCTGCGCATCCATCTTGTTTTACACATGCTATTAAGAGCTCTTCTATGCAAAGAGAAAAGAGCCAGTATATCTCTACGCTTATTGGTAAGAACGCAGAGCGCATGCTTTTAAAAACGGACTTTCAACTATTGAAAGACATGATAGGGAACTGCCTTTTTGAACGAGAAACAAGCTACTCTAAAGCGTTACTTAACGATTGGCGCCAGCCTGAAATTCTCAATGCAATGCTCAACTATTATCGGCAAATGCCACAACATGTGCCTCAAAAAAATGAATCTAAAAAGGTGTTAGATAGTATTCGTATACCCGAGATATTTATTCACTGCCCAACGCTACTATTATGGGGAGAGCAGGATGACGCATTTGATTTAAGCGTAATAGATAAAATTGAAGACTATGTTTCGCTGATTACAAAGCGGTTTAATCTGAGTGGGTCGCATTGGTTACACAGGGAAAAGCCTGAATGGGTACAAAAAGAAATGATAGATTTTATAGAGGCCTAGAAAGGGGTGAGGCCCCTAAAAGGGGCCTCTAGTGCGGCGTCCTGCCGCTACCATGTTGAACCGGTGTATCACATGGTGTGACTAAATTGTTGTATTAAATTCTGCCGTCAAGCTCAGCTGAAATAGGTGAACTTTGTAGACCTTGCTCAGCAATCCAAGCTTGTAGGGTTTTGCCGTCTGACTCTGGCTGAGCCAAATCTTTACTTGGCATTTTCTTCACAAGAAGCGTACCCACTTCAACCGCATTGTTAGTTAGGGCGGTGCGAATAAGGCTTTGGCCGTTACAAGAAATGCCAGAGTAGTAGTCGCGAAGCTTTAGTTTGTAGTCTGACTGCACGCTACGCATTTTCTTGCGAAGTTCGCCTTTGTCATCGGCTTGAACAATTGTGCAAATGTTTGCTAGCGCTTCGTTGATGTCATTAGCCTGAGCAGCGTTAGAGATTGCTAAAGTAGATGCCGCAATTACTAGAGAAGTTTTAACGATTTTCAACATGGTTAAATTCCTTCGGTTGTTGTTTTTAAAATTATGTTTGTTCGTTGAGATGTATTAAACCTGAATCTAAGTAACTGAAAAACATATTGTAAAATAACAGGGTATACCAAAGTATACCTATAGAATATAAACATGCTCCGAGCTACGTATCTCGCTCAATATTTTAATACCAAAGCAGTCGTGTTTAATTTTGTAGGGGAAGCTATTTAGTAAAAGGCAATAAAAAAGGCCCCGTAGCAGAGGGGCCTTCAGCGCAGCATGTGCTGCTACCATGTTGAATTGGCTCACATGGTAATGTGAAAGTGGTTATTAAATTCTGTCATTAAGCTCTGCTGAAATTGGCGAGCTTTGTAGTCCTTGTTCCGCAATCCATGCTTGTAGGGTTTTACCGTCAGACTCTGGCTGCGTAAGGTCTTTGCTAGGCATTTTTTTCACAAGCAACGTGCCTACTTCTACTGCATCATTAGTAAGGGCTGTACGAATAAGGCTTTGACCACCGCACGAGACACCAGAGTAATAGTCACGTAATTTTAGTTTGAAGTCTGACTGTACTCGGCGCATTTTTTTACGTAGTTCACCTTTATCGTCAGCTTGAACGATAGTGCAAATATTTGCCAACGCCTCGTTTACATCGTTAGCATGAGCTGCGTTTGAAAAAGCTAATGTAGAAGCGGCGATGATTAGAGAAGTTTTAACAATTTTCAACATGGTTAAATTTCCTTCGTTCGTATTATTAATCGGTTTGTCTGTTCGGTATTAATTAAAAAATAACCAGACCGTTTAAAAAATACCCACTCGAATAACAGAGTATGTTGATAAATACCTTATACTAAAGGTGTAAAGGGAGAGAAGGAGGCTTTAGCCTTTAGTATAAAAGGCATTGGAGATAATAAGGGTCGGTTAAAGTAGCGCCTGTTAGTCATCAAATAAAATGCAAAAAAACGGCGAATATGCCGTTTTTTTTACATTTTGATAATCTTAAAAGAAAGTCGCGCACATTTTGCCGTAGTGAGTAGGAGCAAAAAGTAGACCAAAATCTGTTGTTTACTCTACGGAACATAATATTAGTTGCCGAGTAAAGCTGATGCTGTGCGTTCCGTTGTTATAAGGCCATTTAAAAACTTAGAGCGAAGCGCGCCTCTTATAGCTTTGAATTTATTATCGCCAGCTGCAACACCAATAACAGGCTTTTCTGGCGTTGCTTTCAATTTAAAGCTCGTCACTCTCTCGTTAATATCGCATTTTATGAGCGCACCTTCCTCATTGAATATCCAACTTATTATTTCGCCACAAGCGCCAGAATCAGCCAAAATGCCTAATTCGTCATCACCGATAAAGCCGTCTTTGTAAAGCGGAGATACGCTACCCAAATTGCCGATACCAACAAAACTAATATCCGCCTGCTCAGCAAGTGAATGAATGCGTGATATGTGCTGTTGTTGCTGCCAAACCTCGCGTTCTGAGTTGCTTGCCGCTATAACTGGTGTCGGCATAGGGTAATGCTGTGCTTTTACTCTATCAGCGACGTGAACGGCAACGTCATAACGAGTTGCTTCGCCGTTTTCTGCGATATTGCCAACCAAAGACACTATTTTGTGTTGAGGGCAATGCAAAATAGATAGTTCATCGGCACATGCTCGAAGAACGCGCCCTGTACCAAACGCAATAGTTTGTGGTGCATCAAATTTAAGAGCACGCTCTATGGCGGCAGCACCAGCTTGGCCGAGTCCCTGTGTGGAATTAGGATCGTCGTCGACGTTGGGCACCACCTCGCAAAACGTGAGCCCAAACTTTTCTTTAATGCTTTGTGCCAATTCCATGCATCTGGCTATGGGGTGCTCTAAACGCACTTTAACTAAGCCTTCTGACATAGATAACGCTACAAGGCGCTGAGCGCTCTGGCGTGATGTGTTAAGGGTCTTTGCAATTTCGTCTTGTGTTTTGCCCCCAACGTAATACATCCATCCTGCTCTAGCGGCTTCGTCTAGTTTGTTGAGTTCGTTTTGTGCTTTCTTACTCATTTATTTTTCTCGCGTCGAAAATGTCAGGGAGAAGAGAATAAAATTCGTCCCATGAATTGAATGATTTACTGTTATTCGAAATATCAGTTTTTGTATCGTTAAAAAGGTGTGCACCACCCCTGTAGTGTAGGTAGGGCATCTTGCCGGCTACTGCTGCGGCCAAACCGGGTTGGGAGTCTTCAATAACTAAGCAGTTTTCAGGTTTTATACCCATCGTTGCCGCAGCATGTAAAAACAAATCTGGTGCTGGTTTACCTTTCTCTACCATAGAGCGCGTGAAAATCCGTCCCTCAAAATAAGAGAAAAGGTTGGTGCTTTTTAACGCTTTAGTCGTTCTTTCGGGAGAACTGCTTGTGGCAACACAATAGGGAATGTGGCGGGCATCAAGGTTTGTTAATACGTTATTGATGCCGGGTGTCCTTCGCAATGAGTGCTCAAACTTTTCATATAGCAGAGCGTGAAAGTCCTTTTTAACCACGTCAGTTAACTCATAGCAAAAGTCCGTTTTTAGTATCTTCTCTACGTGTTCTACGCTTTTACCAAGAAAGTGAGCGATAAAGAACTGCTTCGATAAAGAAATGTTATAGTCCGCTAGAGTTTCCTGCCAAGCTTCCATAGACAGCACTTCGCTATCAATGAGTACACCGTCACAATCAAAGATCACTAACTTTACGGTAGTTGTTTGCAAAGGTTACTTTTCCTCATATCAAAAACACCAGTTATACGAAGACTTCACTACCAAAAGGAAAAGAACATACCATCAAGTTGGTAATGACATAATAAAACTGCTTGTACAATTGCCTAAGTGTAAAGTAATTGGTGCTTTGCTTTCTACCTTTTAAAACACTTTAGTAAAGCGCATGTCTAAAGCGTATTTTTAATATGCAATTCATTAACAATTGCTGCCTCGCCTTTTTCTCCTAAGTTCAAAAGATTAGCGTTTCATCAGTGCTAGTTTGGCGAAAAAATAGCAAATAATATTGTGTTAAATTTGTACTCACATCGCACTTTGTTTTGTTAATAGGTATTTACAATTCCACTTCCATGTGCAAATATCTATCGAAATGAGATATGTCCCATGTAGTGAGCGAATGCTCAAAAAGGTAATTTTCAATAAGGGACGGCCACCTACAACAAGAGATTTGAAGATGAAGTCAACGTCGAGCGATATTGATATTTCACAAGTAAGCGATGAGCAACTCCCTGTCGCTAAACATAAATTAAAGGGATGGAAACATTTCATGGGCTTGTATGCCGGTGAACATGTTGCCGCAACAGAATTTGTTTTCGGTGCAACGTTTGTCGCCTTAGGCGCTACCATGACCGACATCTTGTTAGGCTTACTTATTGGTAACCTACTAGCTGTTTTAAGCTGGACGCTTATCACTACACCTATAGCTGTTGAAACCCGTCTAAGCTTGTACTCCTATCTTCAGAAGATAGCGGGTGATTCAATGACAAAGCTCTATAACTGGGCGAATGTCATCATATTCACTGTAATATCTGCTGCGATGATCACTGTATCGGCAACGGCGGTGCGCTTTGCATTAAATATTCCTGCACAGTTGAACTGGTACCCAACTAATTTAGCCTTTGTTACTGTAGTGCTAGCAGTAGGGGTTATCGTTGTGTTTGTCGCCATGTACGGGTTTAACGCCGTATCTAACTTCTCCCGCATTTGTGCACCTTGGCTGTTCACTATGTTCATCTGTGGTCCACTTATTCTTATGCCTGCACTAGCAGAATCTGTAATAGGGCAAACGTTTTTAACGTCGTGGAACGACTTTATGCACATCGGGAGCACGTCGGTATGGACGGGGTTAACACAAAGCGGTGAGCCAGGGATTGGTTTATTAGAAGTTATTGGCTTCTCTTGGGCAGCAAATACCATTACGCATTTTGGTCTTATTGATATGGCGCTACTTCGATTTGCAAAGCGTAAGCGCTACGGCCTTTGCACATCGGCAGGTATGTTGTTCGGTCATTATATCGCATGGATTTCAGCGGGTATTATGGGCGCTGGAACTGCGGTTATCGTTCAAAAATCTATTGTTGAACTCGACCCTGGCGATGTTGCTTTCCACGCGCTAGGTCTATCAGGTCTTGTTATTGTTATCGTTGCAGGTTGGACTACCGCAAATGCTAATCTTTATCGTGCCGGGCTTGCTGCACAAGCCATTTTCAAAGATAAGTCACGTACCAAAACCACTGCCGTTGTTGGTATGATTACGGTGGCCATTGCTTGCTTCCCATTTGTATTTACCAAGTTACTACCGCTGCTAACTTATGCTGGGCTACTTGTTGTTCCAGTGGGTGCAATAGTATTCGCTGAGCATATGATTTTCCCTCGAATTGGGTATACACGCTACTGGGCACATTATCAAAGTCTTACTCATAGCACGCCAGCTGTTGCAAGCTGGGGCTTAGGACTTGTGTTCGGCTTTGGTTTAAACGCCTTAGATGTAATTTCATTCTATTACCTGTTTATACCAACCTGGTTCTTTACTATTGCGGTATATACTGCGCTTGCAGCCAAGTATGGCGCAAAACAGTCATACCCAGAGCAGGAAGCGCAGGTAGAGGCTTTCGATGCACGCGTTGAAGCGCATCAG
>JAXHTT010000016.1:0-40874 GCA_034190055.1 Pseudomonadota bacterium
TCGAGCAACTGCCATGTTTCTATCTTATTAAAGAATTTAAATAACAGAATTCTCAGCACAGTATTTTGGATAGACCATTCTTTGCTATAAATTACGTTCTTTATTAGATATTGGCTTACCCTATCAGAAGCTCTGTAAGCATTAGTGAACTTGTATTCACTAAGAATTTTATCATCACTCCAGGGACCTTGAGGTTCATGAAGCCTATTGAAAAAGCTTTCTTGTCTTAAAAACGCAAACTTCCAATAGGTGTTAAACACTACTGAATACTTAGGTTCTTGTTTTTTAACAAAAATAGATACAGGTCTGGTGCTCTTCATGCTTCACATCTTTAATACGTACGCTTAAACTCGAATTATAAGGAAAAACTTTTGCAAATGCATCAACCATAAATGATAATATGAATAATTTAGTCATAATATCAATATCGCTTGGCAAGATTAAGTACCAACCCCCAGCTCAGATTATCAATGTCAGTTAGACTGAAGCATGTCGTAGATCATGTGTTAGGTTTGACAATTGAGGAATGCTCAAGAAAGCTTGGTTATGCGAACTCATCTTCGCTGAGAAAAGCTTTCACTGGCGACGCTTTTGTTGATCCAGAAAAGTTATATCTATTATCCAAAATAACTGGCAAATTTGGACATAAGGTAAATGTTCATTGGATCATCACAGGAGATGGATTGCCACACCTGATAGAAGGACGAGGTAAAGATGAATATAGCGAGGAACTCATGGGTAAGATAAATTCGCTAAGTAAAGATAAAAGAGAAGCACTCTCCAAATTTCTGGATTGAATCACCACCAAGGAGCAAAGCCCTAAAAGCTTTTTAGTCGGCTTTTCTGTCGAAAGATACTCTGCAATTGCCGAGCTCTACTCTATGAACATAAGTTAAGTTATTGACATTTAGACACTCAATGTCTAATGAACTTTTTAACTTATTATCCCCATGGATATAGTCTGGACTTGCAGGGCATATTCCTAGCCCCATCGACTCAACACAGCTTGAACATTTTTTTGCCTTCATTTTGTAAATATCAGCAGAAAATTTAGTCTCATCCCAGACTCCGAAGCTAATAGCTTTATTTGATATTTTTTCCTTCAAAAAATCTCTAAATAGCGCAGGTTCTTCGTCAACCAACTCCACAAAGATTTTTTCTAAATCATGAGGCATTATTAAGTTAGAATTAATTAAGTTGTCCATCCAATACCTTTTTTTTAGGCGTTTGTTGTTTTGAAATTTTTCAATATTATCGGTTATCCAGCACAACAGAGGCTTAATTACACATGGCATATAGTGGGTCGGATTTTCAGGTCTTTGCTCTTTATTGAATGACAGTCCTATATACTTTTCTTTTTCAAACGGTTTTCTAATGGAAGTTGTTTCCACCGGAGAGCCGCCCGTTAAGATATCCTTAATAGCGCTGATTGCCCCTCCTCTTCTTCTAGGCTTAAGAATTGAGAGCCTATTATTGTGTTCATCACAATCTCTGGCGAAGAGCCAGCATGCCTTAAAGTATGCAAAACCATTTTCTATTAAAGAGGACTCCATACACTTTTCGCAAAATGCTATTTGAATACCGTTTGTAATCGTCATCCCGCTATTTTCGCCGGCGAATATATCCGATAAGGCAACTACAGCGGAAGTAGGGTTACCAAATAGAGACTTCGGTCCTGGCGCTAGTCCGGAATTTCTCGTAATTTCCAGAAGTAATTCTTCGTCAAACATGTGAAATATGTGTTGATACTTCGCTGGTATTCTAGGCCTAGTTACCCAAGAGCCGGTATCGTCAACTACACATGAAAAATCTAAGCTTCCTGCAATTGCCATTTGTCTAAAAATGAAACTTTGTAGCGATTCACCTGGGAGGAACATCATACTTTGACCAAACTACTTACTCTGTGATTGAAGTAAAAATGATATCATTATGATCAGCGTCTCACCTCAATTCATCTAACGAGTATTGTTGTTTATAAAAGGGTTCAAGAATAATTGAACCTGCCTCAATCTTAATAGCCAATCTCTGATTAATAGCTAAGTTCAACTCTCTCACTACGAAATCAGGAAGGATAACCCCTTTCTAGTTACCTAATTTACAAATAGTTGTTTGCATAATTCATCTCGCTAGCCATTTTCGACCTGAAAAAATACGTCCGTAAAATCTGACTTAGTATCTACCTTTTGGTTTACAAGCTTTAGGTAACTGCTTTTCCAGCCAAGTTCTATCGTTAAGGTATAACCAATAGAAAGCAGAACTACATTGCTGCTTAATATCATTTCTTATTGATTCCGGATGACTGGCTAAATATCTCAATATATCCAATCGGTTTTTTCTTCTAGCAGATTGAAAGTGGCATTGTTTTCGTCTTTCAACAAGCCCTGAATGACTTGATATTATTTGCTCTACTGACCCAATCCCCACGCCGCATCGTCTCGCAATTTCACGCCGATGGAATCCAGAATAGGCAAGAGTGCATATCGCATCGATGACCTGCTGTGTAAGAGTTTTTGGCTTTAGGTTTAAGGATATACCATTCAGTAACGCTATTCGCTTTAAATAACACCTACTCTTTCCCGTTTCTCTACTTGTATGTGCCAGTGACTTCCCAGCTTTAAGAAATTTTAGGCACTTATTACTAATATTGTTCACGATTTCGGGAGTATTTTTCATATTCGAAAAATCTGCTTCAGGGAGGTTAGAAAAGACTTGGGAAGCCTCACCAAGTAACCACGTTCCAAATAACAGATGTCTGTAGGGGTGATGGCTACCGCCTGCTTCTAGTAGTTGGCTTACATAACGATAATCCTGCTGTGTTCTAGGCACTATTGCCGGATTAGTTTGACTGTGATTCTTTATATATTTGGAAAACTCTTGCATCACAGCCTTTCTTCGAACTCTTCCATTTGGGGTTAAATAGTCATTTTCCTTCAGATAGTGGCGGTAAACTTCCGTAATCTGATTCAGATGCTGTCTTGAAGCTAACAAACTCAAAAGTTGAGTCGAAAAGTTAGCCACTTTGTATTCAATCAAGGGCGAGTATCGTATATCAGTTTCAGGTTGAGGGAGTAACCACTTGATTAGTCTTTGCCGTTGAGTCAATTTAAGAAAGGACAATCCCGCGCCATGATAGCCACAGGTATCAACTCCTGGAATTTGGTGGCTAACGTGCCAATACGAGATCCCGTACTTTAGTAAATCATGCTCTACGCATAGTGGACACGATTTTAAGCCAAGTGACTGGCCGCTCTCAAAGGATACCAGTTGGCTAGATCTAAAAGCTCTTGCACCATTATTAGTAACTATCATTTTTTGTAGGTTACGAGCATGCACTGGCAAGAAAAAACAGAATAGCGGTGTTAAGGTCTGCTCATTAAGCAATAAATCTGTGTCTCCGTTGCACACCTTAGCGATTGAACTTAGCCCCGATGTCAAAAACGGATGGAGTGAAATTCTATTCGAACCAAAACAAGTTTGCAGAAATTCACTACTAGAAATGCCAGAAATGGTGATGAATCTAATTAATCTGCTGAGTAGCAACTCATCTGGTAAAGCTTTGGGTAATTGATACATTCTCCAAAGCCGCCACACCTAGAACAGGTCTTCTAAAGGCTCATCGCACAGAAGCCCCTGTGCTTTAAGGTAGTTAAGTGCATCTTTTTGTTTTGCAGCTCGTTGAATCGTGTCTGGATCTGAAATTTGCTCGACAAAGATACCCGACTCTCTGAGTTCATTGATTTTGTCAGCAAATTCAGGATGATGAGGGCGGCTTAAGTCGCCAGGTATAGTTATTAGCTTTTTATTATGGTGAGTAAGCTCTGGCTTTTCGGTTATCACTTTAGACGTGTTTGGCGCAGATTTTTTGACTTTTTTCCGCTTCAGAAGGGTTACCTTTTTATCACGTTTAATTTTATCTACTGATTTTTTCGATGCACGTATAGTAATGTTTGCGGCATGTTCCAATACACTTTCGTTAATTCGCTCATCTCCGCTACCAATTACTTGGCGTTGAGCCTCCTTGTATACGCGCATGGCCAAATCTAAATTGCCAACGGAAAGGTCGTATAACTTGTCGCTTAACGACTTTGTTAAGGGAGTTCTGATATTGGTCCACTGGAGTCCCCATAACTCATCAACGAAAAGCTCCCACTCTTCATCATTTTTTAATAGTTCAACATCTACATAGCCACTACTTTCTGCTCTCCTCGCAATTTTTAATGTTTGTTCCAACAATTCATTAAAGGGAGGGTTTGCACAGAAAAGTAAAGGAATCCCGAGGTTATTAACAAGGTTATGAAGAAATGCTATTAATCGATCGGCACCACCAGTCTTCGCTAAGTTAAGGTTTTGCATTTCGTCAATAACTAAAATGCCTAAGAATCCTGACTTAATTTTTGCTTCAATTTGCTCAAGCAGCCCAGGGATTGTTGTGGCTGGCTTCTCTGGCTTATGCCCTAGCTTACGACCAATTTCAGCCAAAATTTTATGACAAAGGGCTCTTACACTTGAATCTTCTGGACAATCTACTTTTATCCAGACGACCTGTTTTAGCGGAAGCGATTTACCTTGATATTTAACGTGCTCGATTACGTCGTCATAACAACTCAGAATTTGCTCCAACATACTGGTTTTGCCGACGCCGCTTTCCCCAATCACAGTTATCCCACTACCTTTCGGTTTAAAGAAGCCAGTTCTCGGTTCGATCTTGGGACGTTTATCCAACGGGTAGTGCAGGTAATTAGCTGTCGTGGGGGATAATGGATTCTTCGCCGAGTACCCTTTTTTAAGTGCAGATTCAATATACCTATATACGTCTACATATACAGGGAGAGGCTGCCTTAAATGCTCTAAGCGAACGAGGTATTCTATTCTGTCGAAAGCATCCAACTCCCTTTCTTCCTCGTTATGAGGTGGGAAAAAACCAAGTTTATCTAACAACTCTTCGTCTCTTGGCTTTTGAGGGAGAGCTTCGATTAACGGATTTCCTCTGTATTCAGGAAGAATCGCCTCCCGATATTCAGCATAACGAACTCTCACTACTTTTCATCCTTGTTACGCTTTAACAAAGAAATGACTTTATTTTTTTTATTGCCGATACCATTCGAGGTCTCAGTGATTGGATTTGAGAGTTCCCCCGCATGTTCGAAGTCGTCGGGAGCCAACCTATTATCGAGGATCATTTGTCTTCTGCGCTCCTTCATGTCTCTAGTTCTCTCTGCTTTGCTGGCTAGAGGTAATTCTGATTTCAAAGACTCTTTGGCATTTTTAATCGTTTCGTTTTTACGGTCATAGCGTTCCAGTGATGCTTTCCCAGGCTTATCATTCTTAAGCTGTAGTTTTTTCCAATCTTCAAAGAAGACAACATCAGCGACGTGCCTTTCCTCGAAAATGGATGAGCGTTTCATTAGTTCGCAACGCGTAAAATTTTCATCACTTTGCAATCGCACATAGATAAATGATGAATTATCTTGATCAATTCTTGCCTCTAGTTTCCAACTTCCTGTGTTTCGTGCAATGGTTTTCCAAGTGTCAAATTCCTCTCGTTCACACTGATAATACATATCTTTATTTAGACGAATCCCCTTACTTGTCATCGATACGGTAACAGGCGGTAGTAATCGAGCTCGAATGTCTGCTTCATTTGCTTTGATTAAAGCATGTCTATGCTTTTGAAGATGAATCATCCAATAATTGAGAGGTGTAGGTTTCAGATCTGATTCAACAAGAAGTGTGCTTTGGGCAGCCAGTGATTCAAAAATAGCACTATTGTGCTCGAGAACGGCATCAATAAGCATCTTAGTAACTTCGTTTAATGTTAACGCGGCTTCTAACCGAGGGTCTTTGTCACCACGAATGTAATGCCTACCTCTGGTTGTCCCCATCAATTGATGGACTAAGGTATCGTTTAGTATTTTAAATCGTCTTTCAACAATTCCTTTCCAGTCAGCTCTATAGGGCGGAGCAATACTCAAATGACCGATTAACGGCACTGCTAGCTGTTCTGCATCCTTACAAATAAATTCGCCACGGTCACAAAGCAATCGCTGGGGTATATGGTGACAAGGCCACTCTGCCTCTTCAATCGTAATACCGAACCGGTCACAATATTGTTTCTTTGATGTAAAGCTATTTACTAAAGCCTGTCTGCCTGCTCTCCACGACGCGTATTCCATCGACACATGCAGACCTACGATCATTCGACTTTCTTTATCTACCACACAATATAAAGTGGGCCTACCAAGCACGTGGTTTCGCTGAAACTCCGATACAATATGAACGTCTAAAACGGTGGCATCTAGCTCAAAACAACTGCCAGGAACTTCTGTATGGTCCGTTGCGCTTCCAATCAGCCCTCTTCGATTTCGCTCGAAGTCTCCTTTATTAGTTTGTTTCCTGATCAGTTCATTTTGAGGTATTAACTTTCTCGCCCAATACAGAAAGCTTCTGTAATTAGGAACACTGGGTTCCCGCTGTTCACTTTCAGCCGAAAGTAGCTCATCAGAATAATACTCCTTCAGCATTTGGTCATACACTTTAGTAAAAGGTACTTTCCTACCCTTAAGAGCAAACTTTTTCATTGCCTTTAGAATTATTGCCTTATCTTGCTCTTCAGTATTAACGCCTTCAAATACAGAAAAGGTAGGAGTGGATATTTGTACTGGTCTGCCTCTTTTCACCTTGCCAGCAGTTCGTACTTTTCCCAGACCACCAGAAAGTTTGTAGGCCGGCAGCAATGCATTGGGCTCTTGCCCATACTTCCAGTACAAATTCAGAGCTCTATAAATCTTCTGAACATAAGTTTTTTGCCTGTCAGCCTGGGCGACTACAAGTTTACTTCTGTTGTTAGTCGTTATATCTAACAGGAAATCTGGTAGAGAGACCAAATCTAATATTAACTGATAGCTATTATCCCGTTTAAGAAGTTGGGTTTTGGGTATATCTTCTTCTTTGCAGTTCAAATATGCAGGGAGCTCATACTCAGACATAGTAATAGATTTTTTATTTACTAAGTCAATGTACGAACTCAACGGAGCGCTGATAGGTCTTTCAAGTTTCTTGTCTTCTGTTATGCGGAACAATATCAGTAGATCTATTTCTGAATAAATTGCTAACACCCGATATAGGCCGTCAGCAATGCCATCTAATGAACTAACCTGCCAAACGCTGTTAACTTCAACCTGCATACTGTTGAGTCCTAAACGGCGAGATACTCAAAACTTCAAACACTCCTGATTCAGGAATTGGCTTATCTAGTTTCACATCAACGATTTTCTTGGCAAAAAGCGTTTTTAGTACGCTTAGCGCCTGAGCACCATCGATATTAAAATTTGTTGCTAGGTCAGAACAGATTTGCTCTGTAATCATAGGACCGATATGAAGTAAATCACAAGCCGAGAAAAGCAATGAGTCAGAGAACGTTTCACCATGCCTTACTGGAGCGGTAAACCATTGAATGTTTTTCGACTTAGTTTGATTTTCGGGGGTATTAACATAAACACGAAAGGGTATGCCCAACAGCTCCCACCAAACTCTCTCTATATCGAGCTTTTCCGCTGTACGCTTGTCTGCCAAGTCCTCAGCCTTAGATTTCACAGACACAGCTTCATACCAAACTCCTTTATGCTTGTCATAGCACGTTAGTAAGCAGTCCGTAGTCAGAACATTTAAAACTTTAGAATCAGGAATGGTCGGATGACGCAAATCTAGTGTGTTTGCAATCTTGATTGAGAGGTCGATCGGCAATAGCGGAAATTGCTCTCGTATATCAACAACGCTATCCCTAAATTCAGCCAGATATAAAAACGAAGTTTCACCTTCCGACAAGGTGTGGTGCTCTCTATCTATCTTTATACCTTGAATTTTCGCGCTGCTACCTTGCGAGGGGACATCCTGAACTCTTAACCAAGGCTTATAATTTTCACCTTCGCCAATACCGTATTTGTTCTTTAGCGCTCTTTGAAAATCATTAAACGTTTTTATTTCTCTGAAGCGAGGCAAGTTGCTGGTTCCGCTGTATCTTTGTTTAACCAGTATAGCTTAATGTACAAACTTTATTATTCCAAATTGAAGTTATGTACAAACTTTTTATTCAGTGTACAAACTTTATTATGCGAAAACATTTTAAACCACCTGCCCTGCTGCCCAGCCGCTGCTCCATGCCCACTGGAAGTTAAAGCCGCCGAGCCAGCCTGTAACGTCAACCACTTCGCCAATGAAGTACAGGCCTTCGACGTTCTTGGCCATCATGGTTTTTGATGAAAGTTCGTTGGTGTCTACGCCACCTATTGTCACTTCCGCTGTTCGATAGCCTTCAGTGCCGTTTGGCTTTATTTGCCAATTCTCTAGCGTGTCAGCAATGACGTCACACTCGCCGTGTGTAAGTTGCTTTACCGGCACATTGCGCCAGTTATGATATTCGATAAAGCTTTGCACCATACGCTTAGGGAATACTTTATTTAAACAGGTAGCAAGCAGTGCATCTGGCGTATCGGTGCGAGCAGTTTGTATGAGTGCAGTGGCATCGTCATTTGGCAGCGTGTTAATGCTTAAGCTGTCACCCGCCTCCCAATAACTTGAAATTTGCAGCATAGCCGGGCCGCTTAAACCTCGATGAGTAAAGAGCATCGCTTCTTTAAACGTAGTGTCGTTACAGCTAGCGTATACATCAACGGCTATACCGCTAAGCTCTGCCAGCGTCTCTTTGTCTTTATCGTGTAAGGTAAAGGGCACAAGTGCTGCACGGGTGGGTAACATGTTCAGTCCAAATTGCTGCGCAATTTTATAGCCAAATGGCGTGGCACCTAGCTTTGGCATGCTTAAACCGCCAGTGGCAATCACTAAAGACTCGCATTCATACTCACCATTTGAGGTTATAAGTGAGTACCCACTTTCAGCCTTTTCAACACTTAGAATCTCGCAACGAGTAGTAATGGTAACGCCGGCTTTATTACATTCGTTAAGCAATAAATCGACGATATCTTTTGCGCTGTCATCACAAAACAATTGGCCCAAAGTTTTTTCGTGATAGGCAATACCATGCTCGGCAACCAAGCCAATAAAGTCCCATTGGGTGTAGCGGCTTAAAGCCGACTTACAAAAGTGAGGGTTTTGCGATAAGAAATTAGCGGGTTCTGCATACATATTGGTGAAGTTACAGCGCCCCCCACCCGACATTAGAATCTTGCGGCCTACTTTTTTGGCATGATCGAGCACTTCTACACTGCGGCCTCGCGCGCCTGCCTGTGCCGCGCAGAAAAGCCCGGCTGCACCTGCTCCAATTACAATAACATCGCGCTTAATCACTCTGTATTCACCTTACATCAAGCCAAAGATACTCACGCTCTTTCAAGCGTAAGTTAAGAGTTCGGAATTATACGTAATAAGCTATACCGCACAATGCAAAGCCGAATCTTACTGTAAATTTAATCTAATTCTTTAGTAAAAAATTATGGGTTTTAATACTTTTTAACAATACTAAACGACTTTTAATTCGCCTATAACTACGCACCAGAATTGAGGTGCAACTCAATTTGAACGAACAAATCAAGCAGTAACTACTTCACAAATTACAGAGGATTGTATCCATGGAAGAGTTCTTAGCATCGCTCGATATTAACGAGTATCTGCCTGCAGCATTAGCTTGGGCCACCAATATACTTCTAGCCCTAGCTATTCTAATTATTGGCCTTTGGGTAGCAAGCAAGGTGTATAACACTATTGTCGCCATTGCGAATAGCCACCCTCAACTTGATGACACCCTTTTTAAGTTCTTTGGTAGTGTAGCGCGCTACACCATTCTTGCATTTGTGGGTATAGCAGTACTTAATCGCTTTGGTGTACAAACCGCGTCTATTATCGCGCTGTTAGGTGCTGCAGGGCTTGCGGTTGGCCTAGCACTTCAAGGTACACTATCTAACTTGGCTGCAGGTGTCATGCTACTTATCTTCCGCCCTTATAAAGTGAATGACTTTGTGGATGCAGCGGGTAAGTTCGGTAAGGTAACCGAGATCGACTTATTCACTACTATTTTGCAAACCTTTGATAATAAGCAAATTATCATTCCAAATAGCCAAATTTGGGGCGAGCAAATTGTTAACCACTCTCACCATGAAATTCGCGGTGTAGATATGACCTTTGGTATTGCTTACGACGAGAACATTGATGCCGCTCGCGCTGTTATCGATAAAGTGTTGGCAGACCACCCGCACGTACTTAAAGACCCTGCACCATTTGTTGAGGTATCTACCCTTAACGATAGCTCAGTCGACTTTATTGTTCGTCCATTCTGTCACGGCGAACATTACTTTGACATTCTGTTCTCAGTGCCAGAGCAGGTTAAGAAAGCGCTAGATGAAGCGAATATCGAAATTCCATTCCCGCACCGTAAAGTGATTGTGGTAAACGAAAACGCATAGCGCGCAGGTAAAAAAATAACGTCCTAGTAAGCAAAAGGGCAGCCGATTGGCTGCCCTTTTTATTTTCTGATTTTAAGTCAGCTAAAAACGAATTACGCTCTATCTTTTTTAGGAAACACGGCCAAGGGGTGCGTAGTAATTAACTGAACGAACGCACGAGTATTTGGCTTAATGGCATTTTCGTGACTTACGCGTACTTTAAGTTCATCGCCGCTGTCTAGCAAAACTGCATATAGTCTACTTTCGCCTTCATAGCGCACCCACTCCACCGTACAGTTTGTTTCACTGAGAGTTGCATCTAAACTTAAATCGTCAGGGCGCACGAGCAAATCTACATCGCCGTTAGCACCTTGAAGCGGTGTACCTGGCACGTTTCCAATTTCAGTAACTACTGTTTTGTCTGTATTTGCTGCGCTAGCATCAAATGTGGCACTTAAAAAGCTTGCCTCACCCATAAAACGTGCTACAAAGCGGCTTGCTGGCGAAGAGTAACAGGCTTCAGGGGTGTCTAATTGTTCCAACACACCTTTGTTTAGTATGCCCACTCTATCACCAACACTTAACGCTTCTTCTTGGTCATGGGTTACCCAAATTGCAGGAACGCCAGCCTTTTTAAGCGCATCGCGGATTTCCCAGCGCAAGCTGTCTTTTAACGCTGCATCTAGGTTAGACAGGGGCTCGTCTAGCAATACGTAAGAAGGTTCATGCGCTAGGGTGCGGGCCAATGCAACACGCTGCTTCTGACCGCCAGAAAGGCGTGCAGGTTTTGCATCACGGAAGTTATCTAGACCTAACAGTTTAAGCCAGTGATCGGCAAGCTTAGTGTCTTTTAAACGAAAACATACGTTTTGCTGAACGGTAAGATGGGGAAATAGCGCAAAGTCTTGGAACACCATGCCAACGTTGCGCTTTTCAGGCGGTACGTGTTTGCTTGCTGTACTTTCCCAATGACCAAGTCTCATAGCGCCTTCTGAAATAGGGATGAGCCCCGCCAAAGCTTGCAAAATAGTAGTTTTACCGCAGCCGGTTGGGCCTACCAGCATCAGGATTTCGTCTTGCCCCAGCTCAAGATTTAACTTGTCGACAACGCGGGTAGACCCATAATTCACTGACAAATTACTTACACTAAGCATTACGAACGATCATCCTCGGTTACGGTAAACTGGGCTTTTCTCTCGCCCGACAGCATGAGAACCAGCCCCACACCAGATAATAAAACAAGCAGAAGCCCAGGTACGGCAGCGCGGCCAAAGTAACCCGCTTCGTAAACACGCCACATATAGGTCGCGAGGGTTTCGAAACCTGTGGGCCCTAACATTAAGGTGGCCGGTAACTCGCGCATGGCTTCTAAGAACACAAGTGCCGCGCCCGCTATCATACCACGAAGGGTTAAGGGCAGCGTAACCCGTATAAAGGCTTCTCTTGGGCTAGCACCAAGTACACGGGCAGCTTTCACTAACCCCGAATCTATATTCTCTGCTGTACTTCTTACGCTGCCCACCGCAAGAGGAATAAAACGCAGTACATAGGCCATAACCAATAAGCTTAAGGTTTGATATAGTGCAGGCAAATACGTAAGCCCTACATATACCAGCGCTGTTCCCATCACAATGCCTGGTACACCAAAGCCGAAATAAGTAATACGCTCCATAAAGCGGCCAGCTTTGCCTGCAATAGCCGCGTGAGCAACCGGAATGGCAAGAAGCACGGCCACAATCGCGGCAATAAATGACGCATGGGCTGAATTCCAGGCATAGCTTAATTCAAAGCCACCTGTGCCCTCTCGCACTAACCACAGCGTGAAGATAGCAAGGGGAAGTACAATAGCCATAAATACAACAGGCATGGTCGCAAGCAACATGAGATTGCGCTGCCAGCGCGCAGGAAATAAAGATAAGTGCTTTCCTGGGCGTTCTTGTGCCCCACCTATTCGGCTTTCTATAAACAGAATGAGCCCAACAATCACCATCAGCTGTAGGCTTAGCATAGCCGCCTGACTCAAACCAAAAGCGTTATATTCAACAAAAATAACGCGGGTAAAGGTGTCGAAGCCCATTATTGCGGGTGTGCCAAAATCAGATAACGCGTAAAGCGCAGCAAGCAATGCCCCTGCTGCAACGCTATTAACAACGCGCGGTAGCACCACACGCCATAAACTTGCGCCTAACGATAGACCTAGTGTACGCGCCGCGTTAACCAAGCTTGCATCTAAACTCAGTAAGCTTGAACGAGTTGTCATCATTACAAAGGGATAGGTGTACAGGCTCATGACCAAAGCCGAGCCCCACAAACCGCTAATCGGCGGGGTAGAAAACCCCAATACATTTTCTATTTCGCCGCCACGACCGAATGAAAAATACATGGCGAATGCGCCAATATAGCTTGGCAGTGCTAGCGGCGCGGCCAACAAAATAAGCCAGAACCGCTTAAATGGCATTTGTACATAGGCAGTTAAAAAAGCAAGGGGCACACCAATAAGCACCGAGCCAATGATAGTTAGTACAACAAGAGAAATTGTGTTGCCCAGAACACGGAGATTGTGGGTATCGAAAAGCTGCGCACTATCTTGGGCTAAAGAAAATAAAACGCCGACGGGCAATAAAGCCATCAGCGCAATAAGAAGTGCCAGTGGATACGACTTTGGCCAGTTTGTCACAGTACGCCGACTTCCCTCATAAGGTTAAGTGTTGGGCGTAAATCAGCCAGTTTACGAAGGTCCATTTCCGGTGGCGAAAGCGTACTTAAATCCGCTAAGCCTTGTGGTGGTTCAACCCCTTGAACCAATGGTATTTCGTATGCCTCGCGAGCAAGGTAAGACTGCACTTCTTGCGACAGTAGATAGCGTATAAAGTTAACCGGCAAATCACCGTCGCTCAATGCAACAATACCTGATGCATTAACTAAGCAGCCCGCATCACCTTTGCTGTAAGCAAGGGCTACGTTTGCGTTTGGTTTACCCGATTTAAGGCGAAGAGTGTAGTAGTGATTTGCAAAGCCTATATCTACTTCGCCACGTTCAACGCCCATTACGACGCCGAGTTCGCCCGCGTACTTTTTCGAGTGCTTATTAATGCCTTTAAGCCACGCTTTGGTCGCTTTATCGCCTTCCAAAATACGCATAGCAGTAACAAAAGACTGGAACGACGAATAAGCCGGCGCCCAGCCCACTTTTAAATCGCTATCGGCTAACGCCATAACGCTTTCTGGAATTTGTTCGGGCTTAACGCGCTCGGTATTGTAAGGCAGTGTACGCACGCGACCTGTTACCGGAGACCAGCTAGGGTACTGAAAATCTTCGCGAAGCTGCGAGCGCAAATCGTCAGGCAACGGCTTTGCAGCACCTGCATCAGTAACCACACCAATAGAGCCGGTGTCTACGGCCCAAAACAAGTCAGCACGTTTAACGCCAGCTTTCGTTTCTGCAGCAATTGTGTTTGCCAGCGCTGCCGAGCCACCACGTCTAACCTTTAAGTTCAGTTTGGGGTTTCGTTTTTCGATGGCTTTAAGAACATTTTCGTACAAACCGCCTTCACCACGACCTAAATAAAGGGTGAGATCACCCTCTAATTTAGGCAAAGACTCTACTGACACGCTGCCTGTTTGGGTCATGGCGTGAGCAAAGCTAAACGGCAGGCTAGTTAATGCACCAGCTGCGGCTAGACCCTGCAAAAATGTTCTACGTTGCATACCCCTTCCTTAAAAAACGTCTTTACGACTTTTCTCTACTTCAACTAAAAGTGCGCGAGCGCGATCAAGTTTAGTCTGCATAGATTCTACAACTTTACGCACGGCATCTACGCCCGTATCTTTCGAAATGGCTTGTGGCAGCGTTACGTTAAAATCTTTCTCTAGGTCTTCAACCAAGGCTGCGTCTTTCGCGATCAAGTCACCTTCTACACCTTCAAAACGTTGAAGGTAGGTGTCGTGAACTAATGTTGTTGCCACTTCGTGCAGCTGTTCTGCGTACTTGGCAACAACACGATCAAGACGTGTTTTGATATCGTCGATAACTTCAGGACCTGTAGTCGGCTCTTTTTCAGTAGTTTGAACTTTGCCTACCAAACCTTTCTTCTGATATTGAGACGCAAGTTTAACTGCGCCTAGCGCCTGCCACAAGGCATGATTTAGCTTCTCTTGCTCTACGCGCACATCAGCAACAGGCTTGCCTTCGTCAATAGCGACTTTCACGCCATAAATTCCTTGCCAAATAGAAGCATAGATAGGCACGTACTGGGTTTCGATAGCCGAGTGAAAATCTACTTCTTCCCAGTACTCGATTAGCGCGTTTGTTTTAAGCGATTTATCTTTTGCTTCATACGCATCAACAACACTGCCAAACTTACTTTCTAACCAATGTACTTCTTCGGTGTACTCACCAATATGCGCGTGTAGGTTATTTACGTGGTCACCAATTGCACCGTTAGCAAGCGCTTGTGAAGAAAACATCGATAAAGTAACGGCCGAGGCCAGTACTAAGGCGCTTATTTTTTTCAGTGTTATTGTCATAATTTTTCCTAAAACGTTTGTCTTTTCACGCAAATGATACTTATTATCATTAATCAAGTAAAGGTAACTAAACGAGGCTACACGCTAAGTAACGCAGCGTACTAGCCCTTAATTTATCTACGTTTTCGACCAAGAATAATGCAGATGAGTTCATTAACCCTCGCTGAACACATTGATATTCAACGCAATTAGTAAACTGCTAGATCATAGTTGGATTACATTTTAATGAAATTAGCGACCAAGTATACGCATATGTGAATTAATGAATGTTCACAAAAAGCTAAACGAAAAAAGCCCGCAACAATTGTTGCGGGCTTTAGGTATTTAACGCCTTTCTAAAAATTAAAGGCTATCTAACATGGTTTGCGCATCGCTTACGTCGAAACGACCTGGGTCTTCAACGTTTAGCTTTTTGACTTCGCCATCTTCTACAAGCATAGAATAGCGTAGCGAACGCAAGCCACCGAAGTTACCTGTACCCATGTCTAAACCAATTTGCTTGGTAAAGAAACCATTGCCGTCTGCCAGCATTATGATCTCTTCAGCATTGCTCGCTTTGCCCCATGCATCCATAACGAATGCATCGTTCACACTCAGGCAAATAATGCTATCAACACCTTTTGCCTTAAGCTTATCAGCAAGCGCAACATAGCCCGGCAAGTGGGCTTGAGAACAGGTCGGTGTAAATGCACCGGGTACCGCAAACAATACAACGCGTTTATCCGAAAACAGTTCGTTCGTTCCTGGGTTAGTTATTTCGCCATTTTCTAAAAGGCTAAAATCTACTTCAGGCAAAGTGCCCCCAACTTGTATCATGCTACTCTCCTAGATTTTTTTGACACAAATACACATCAAATCTGTGTTTTTTGCTTTCAATAGCCATTGATGCTTTTGTTCCTGCCAGCACGTCTGCACTGTTTGGGCGTTTAACCACTACCCGGTGCGTAGCTAGCTTTAGTGCTGGCGGTAACAGCGCATCTGCGTCTGGGTCATGACCAAGCAGTTGCTGAAACAGCCGCATTTCCTTTTTCACCAAGGCTGACTTCTTTTTATGTGGGAACATGGGGTCTAGATAAATAGCGTTCACATCCTCACCAGTGAAGTATTGCATTACCTCAGCGCTATTTCCATGTTGAAGCGACATTTTAGCTGCAAGTTCTGGAAAACTAAGTGCTAATCTGCGAATACCGTCTTCAAGTAATGCGGCAACCACAGGCGAGCGTTCAATCATAGTGACCTTGCAGCCCACGCTTACCAACACAAATGCATCACGACCTAGTCCTGGCGTCGCATCCACTACGTGCCACGCTTCATTGCCTTTAAGGCCAATCGCTTTCACGATGGGCTCTTTGCGCCCACCGCCATGTTGTTTGCGATACAAACTAGCAGGCGAAGCAAAATCAACCTCAACCGGGTTCACTTTTTTCTCGCCTGCGTCGGCAAGGCCAAGCACGCCGTTTTGAACCTGCAAATACAAGCCTTCTATAGGCTTTTCACTGCTACTGATAACAGGAAAGCCCCATTTTTCGCTAATTGCGCTAATTAGCGCAGCGTCTTCGCTATTGTCGTTATCGCAAATAATCAAAGGCACACTCTTAAGCATGACCGTATTGCTCCTTATGCCCTATCCATCTATTGATAATTGCTTGGGCGTGAGAAGGATATTTATCCCAAAGGGTATAGGCGATTTCTTGAACTTTTGGAATAAGTGCAGCGTCGCGAACCAGATCTGCTATTTTAAGCTCTGCCATTCCGGTTTGTTTTGTCCCCATAAACTCACCTGGGCCGCGAATTTCCAAATCCCGCTGTGCTATATAGAATCCGTCATTTGATTCTCGCAATACGCCAAGGCGCTGAGTAGCGGTTTTGGATAGTGGGCTCTGGTACATAAGTACGCACTGACTTTCCACCGCACCCCGCCCTACTCGGCCACGTAGCTGGTGAAGCTGTGCTAAACCCAAACGTTCAGGGTTTTCAATAATCATAATGCTGGCGTTAGGCACGTCTACGCCTACCTCAATAACCGTAGTTGCCACTAATAAGTCTAGCTTGCCATCTTTAAAATCAGCCATAACCTGCGCTTTTTCAGCAGGTTTTAAGCGCCCGTGTACCAAGCCAACGTGTAAGTCTGGCAACGCTGTACGCAGGGTAACCGCAGCATCTTCGGCGGCCTGACACTCTAATACTTCCGACTCATCAATAAGCGTACATACCCAATAAGCCTGTCTGCCATTTTCTTTACACGCTTGACGCACGCGTTCTATCACATCGGCCCTGCGTGTATCTGGTAGCACAACGGTTTGAACCGGCGTTCTGCCCGGTGGCAGCTCATCTATGACCGAGGTATCTAGGTCGGCATAGGCTGTCATGGCTAGCGTTCTTGGAATAGGCGTTGCCGTCATGATCAATTGATGCGGATAGCGACCTTGCTGCTCGCCTTTATCGCGCAGGGCCAAACGCTGATGAACGCCAAAGCGGTGTTGTTCATCCACAATAACTAGCGCTAGCTGCTGGTAGTTCACGTTTTCCTGGAAGATGGCGTGCGTGCCTACCAACATCTGAATATCGCCAGCTTCTAAGCGCGCTAATACTTCATTGCGGGCTTTGCCTTTAAGCTTTCCAGCAAGCCAGCCAACTTCAATGCCTAAAGGTTCTAGCCAGCCACGAAAGTTATTGGCGTGCTGTTCTGCCAACAGCTCAGTGGGGGCCATTAACGCAACCTGATGCCCTGCACCAATGGCTGATAACGCTGCCAGTGCCGCAACTAAGGTTTTGCCCGACCCTACATCGCCTTGTACAAGCCGCATCATGGGCCGCGCGTGGTGCATATCTTTTTGAATATCTTCCACTACCCGAGCCTGCGCGCCGGTAGGTGAAAATGGCAATTGTCCAAGCATCTTATCGATAAGCGGCTGGTTCACACTAATTGGAATACCGGGCTGTGCGTCAGATAGTTTGCGTACTTTCAACACGCTTAAATGGTGTGACAACAGCTCTTCAAGAATTAATCGATATTGAGCAGGATGAAGCCCTTCTTCCATTTCGTGTACGTCGACATCTGGTGGTGGGCGATGCACCAAATGAAGCGCCTCATTAAGGCTAATTTGGTCATCGTAAATGCCGTCGGGCAGTAGGTCAGCTAGCGCGCCTTTATCTAGAAGTTTTAAAGCCTGATCGGTTAAATTGCGAAGGGTTAGCTGCTTTACACCGTCGGTGGTGGGGTAAACCGGCGTCAATGATTCTTCTGTGGGTGGCGCGTCTTCGTCCACTAGCTTAAATTCGGGGTGCATCATTTCAATGCCCCACTTGCCAGTACGCACTTCACCGAAACAGCGCACCGTATTTCCCGGCGTCATAATTGACCGCTGCACGGCACCAAAGTGGAAAAACCTTAGGGTTATAGTACCTGTGCCATCACTTAGCTTTACCACCAGCATGCGTTTTTTGCCGTACTGGATGTCGGCGCTCATTACCTCGCCCTGCACGCTTACATGGGTAAACGGGCGGCACTCAGCCACGCTATAAATACGAGTTCTATCTTCGTAGCGATGAGGAAGGTGAAACAGTATATCTTGAAGGGTAAACAAGCCTATTTTATTGAGTTTTTCTGCCACCTTTGCGCCCACGCCTTTAAGCGCAGTTATGGGTGTAGTGGCCAGTGCTTGCATCAAGCGACATCCTTCTTTTGAAACATAAATGACTTAACCTTAAAAAGGCACAAGCTGGTATTATTCAACATGTTATAAGAAAAGAAGTGTAAAGGATTGTTGAGAGGTTGGCGAGTACGCTTTAGGCCAGTTTTTGAAGCTGGCCTCTATGAAGGTGACGGTAAAAGCAAAACTTGTACATTAGTTCTTAGTCGGCTTCTAGCGCATTGGCTTCTGCTTTAGTAATTTGCATTTCTCGCCACCAACTGTCATCAGCATCTACTTCACCAATTGCGTTAATAGCAGGCAGTGGCAAGCCTTTGCGCTGGCATAGTTTGTATAAGCGTGGATAGCCGTTTTGAAAAGCCAATGCCTGACATTCTTCTTCCGGCAACTGCTGTGTATTGTACATACCAGCAATAGTGCGCTGGCGCTGTGCTTCATAAAGAACTAAAGCTGCAGCTACCGATACATTTAACGACTGCACCATGCCCATCATAGGGATAACAATGTCTTGATCGGCTAATCCTTTCGCTTCATCAGTGGCACCGTACTTTTCTTGGCCAAACAAAATTGCGGTGGGTTTGGTGTAATCAACATCACGAAAATCGACAGCAGTATCAGATAAATGGGTGACCAACACCTGCATGCCTTGGCCTTTTAGTTCAGCCATCGCGTCGTTGATATTTTCGTGATTGGTTTGGCGCACCCATTGCTGACTGCCCATTGCCGTGCCACGACGAAACTGGTATTTCTTTTCCCACACGGTGTGAACGCGATGAATGCCTACTGCGTCACACGTTCTTACAATTGCCGAAACATTATGAGGCTTGTGCACATTTTCAAGGCATACCGTTAAATCCGTTTGTCTTTTTTCCAACACATCTCTAATGCGCTGGTAACGCTCAGGTGACATGGCTTACTCCGGCAGTTCCATTACACCATCAATTTCAATCTGTGCGCCTTTAGGCAATGCTGAAACCTGAACCGCAGCGCGCGCTGGATAAGGCTTATTGAAGTAACGGCTCATAATTTCATTAACCGTTGCAAAGTGGCCAAGGTCAATAAGAAAGATATTCACTTTCACTAAGTCGTTCGTGGTGCCGCCAGCAGCGTCACACACCGCTTTAATGTTTTCGAAAACTTGTACTGCTTGCGCTTCAAAATCGTCAGAAACCATTTCCATGGTTTCAGCAACAAGTGGAATTTGACCTGAAAGGTAAACAGTAGTGCCTGCTTTTACCGCTTGGCTGTAAGTACCAATAGCAGCAGGTGCCTTATCGGTCTGAATAATAGACTTAGACATAATAGTTCCTAAATTTTGTAGTAATTAGTGTCGTGATTGACTATGACGAGACACTTTCTGAACTTCCGGCATGGTGCGTATCTTCTTCATTACGCGGGCCAAGTGCACACGGTTATGCGTGGTAAGTTCTAGGTCAATAAAGTAGATATTACTCTCTTTTTCTTCAGTTTGCAGACCAATGATGTTGGAATCGCACCCTGAAATAGTGTTCGTTAATGTTGCCAGTGTGCCCTGATGGTTGAATAGTTCAATGCGCAATGACGCTTTAAATTCACCTTGCGGATTGTCGTCCCATTGCATAGGCAGCACGCGCTGTGGCTCTTCTCGCGTTAGCTTGCGGATATTGTTACAGCCAATTTGGTGAATGGTCATACCGCGACCTGGACTTAATACCGCTACAATTTCATCGTCGGGAATAGGATGACAGCAGCGAGAGTAGTGCACAAGCAGGCCTTCTGTACCGCGAATTGCTACATTGCCTTTCTTGTCTGATAAATCTGTTGTGCTTTCACCCAATAAACGGCGCGCTACAATTGCGCTTAGCTCGTTACCAAGGCCAATATCTACTAGCAAATCGTCAAAATTAGCGTGCTTGGTTTCGGCTACTACACGCTCAATATCAGCATTAGGGATATCGTCTAGCTTAACACTGCCTAACGCATGACGAAGTAGACGGTTACCCATGTTCACCGCTTCTTGGGAATGCTGTTTACGCAGATACTGGCGAATACGGGTTCGCGCACGAGCGCTCACCACAAAGTTCAACCAATTTGCATTAGGCTTCGCCTTAGGCGAGGTGATGATTTCTACGGTTTGGCCATTTTCAAGGGGCTTACTTAAGCTGAAGTTTCTGCGCTCAACGCGCACACCTACGCAGGTATTACCTACATCAGAGTGTACCGCGTAAGCAAAGTCGACGGCAGTTGCGCCCATTGGCAGTTCGATAATACGCCCGTCTGGCGTAAACACGTAAATTTCATCAGGAAACAAGTCAGTTTTCACCGACTCAATAAATTCGAACGACGAACTGGCCGACTGCTGAAGCTCAAGCAAGCTTTGCATCCACTTGCGAGCACGAAGTTGTGCAGTAGTGCCGCTATCGCCTGGCTCTTTATAAAGCCAGTGGGCCGCTACACCTTTATCTGCCATCTGGTCCATTTCCTGAGTACGAATTTGAATTTCAACAGGAATACCATGAGGACCAATTAATGACGTGTGCAACGACTGATAGCCGTTGGTACGCGGAATAGCGATGTAGTCTTTAAAACGGTTTTCAATTGGCTTATACAAGCCGTGCATAGCGCCAAGCGCGCGATAGCAGCTGTCCACTGATTTAACAACTATGCGAAACGCATAAATATCCATTACCTCGTTGAACATGAGTTCTTTGTTTTTCATTTTCCGGTAAATGGAATACAGGTGCTTCTCGCGGCCTAATACATCAGATTCTATCTCGTAGGCATCAAGGCGTGTCTTAAGCTCTTCGCGAATATTTTCAATGATTTCTTTACGATTTCCCCGAGCCTGACGCACGGCAGATTTTAATGCGCGATGTCGCATGGGGTACATGGCCTGAAAACCTAAATCTTCAAGCTCATTTTTAATATCGTGAATACCCAAGCGATGGGCAATAGGTGCATATATTTCTAGCGTTTCGCGAGCTATGCGACGGCGCTTGTCTGGACGTAAAGAACCCAGCGTGCGCATATTATGGGTGCGGTCGGCAAGCTTGATAAGAATAACCCTGATGTCTTGCACCATGGCCATCATCATTTTGCGGAAGTTTTCCGCCTGCGCTTCTTGTTTCGTGCTAAAGGCAAGTTTATCTAGCTTACTAACACCCTCTACCAGTTCGGCAACAGTCTCACCAAAAGCTTCAGCTAAATCTTCTTTGCTGTAATGGGTATCTTCAATAACGTCATGTAAAAGAGCCGCCATGATCGTTTCGTGATCAAGGTGCATGTCGGCAAGAATACCGGCCACGGCAACAGGGTGAGTAATATAGGGGTCGCCACTTGAGCGCATTTGTCCATCGTGCGCTTCTTGGGCTAGCACAAAAGATTCCTGAACCAGCTGTACGCGTTCAGCTGATAAATACTCTAAAACTTTCTGCTTTAAACCTTCAAACAAATACACAGTGGAGCGTGACCCTTATCTAACGTTACAACCCTAAGAATACGTTTAATTGTGCAATAAGCCAATACACCAAAAGTAAAGCGCCAGTGCTTTTTTCAAAGCACTGGCGCCAAAATATCGATAAAACCGTTGAAAAGAGGTCTTACTGATCAGATAGAATATTCGCTACTGATGCGAATTCAGCGTGTTCTTGCTGCTCTTGCGCTTGAAGTTCAGCTTGTTCAAGTGTCGATGCAGTTACAAGACCTTCTTCAATTTCACGAAGTGCTGTAACGGTTGGCTTGTCGTTTTGAACGTCAACCATAGGATCTTTGCCTTCAGTGGCAATTTGACGTGCACGGCGTGCAGCAACAAGCACTAGGTCAAAGCGGTTACCAATTTTATCTACGGCATCTTCTACAGTTACGCGAGCCATGTATTTCTCCGAAAATTAGGTTGAGCAAGTTATTCAAAAAACGGCCGCGTAGTATACACAGATACGTAGCGCGATCCTAGCATTTTGTTTGAATTTGAAGCAGTCAGATCGTACGAAATATGCAGCGATCACTGTAAATTAAAACAAAACACTTATTGTTTAGTTAAGCTTACGCGCTACCGAGCAGTTCGTCCAATAGCACTTGATGACGCATTTGCTGTTTTACTGTACGCAAACGCTGTGCGGTCACAATGGCTTCTAAATCGCTTAATGCAGTCGTAAAATCGTCGTTAATGATCACGCTATCAAACTCACTAAAGTGAGACATTTCTGCTACAGCCTGTGCCATGCGCCCCGCAATCACTTCTTCACTATCTTGACCGCGGTTATTTAGACGCTGTTCTAATACATCAAGTGACGGTGGAAGAATGAAAATACCACATGTGTCTGGCATAAGCTTTTTGACTTGGCGAGCACCCTGCCAATCAATATCTAAAAACACATCAATACCGCGATGCAGTGTTTGCTCGATAGTCACGCGGGATGTGCCGTAATAATTGCCAAACACTTCCGCATACTCAAAGAACACGCCCTGTTCGATAAGCGCTTCAAACTGTTCTCGGCTTACAAAATGATAATGCACTCCGTCTACTTCACCCGGACGCGGTTGACGCGTGGTATGAGATACAGACACCTGCATAGGCGTGGCTGCATTGCCTTCATACTTTTCCATTAGTGCCTTGATAAGGCTTGATTTTCCTGCTCCAGAAGGAGCAGCAAGAATAAATAAATTGCCGAGTAGTGAAGCCATAGGATATTAAAATTCTATCAAAATGTGGTTATTTCAAGTGGCAATGATAGCATATGAAGCCATCGCGTCGTAACTGTGATTATCTGGTTTATCCATTGAAGGTTTGTCCAATTTAATCGCAGTCCGCTGTTAGCAAAATAAATAACAATTATAATTTTCTTAAGATGATGGTGACAGAAAAAGTACTCTGACCCCATTTTTTTGGAAAAGACAGAGATTGCCCGTGAGAAAGGATAACCATTGGTAATAGAGTAACAACAAAATTAGGAAATAATGAATGACTCAGCAACTTCTGCCGTGCGTAGAGATAGACCCATCCACTACGCCTGATGCCTGCGTTATCTGGCTACATGGTTTAGGCGATTCTGGCCACGGTTTTGCGCCTATCGTGCCTGAATTAAAGCTTCCTGAATCAATGGCCGTCAAATTTCTATTCCCCCATGCACCTGAACGCCCCGTTACTATTAACGGCGGAATGCGTATGCGAGCATGGTATGACATTAAATCACTAGATTTTGAAAGCCGCGCAGACTTAGAAGGCGTAAAAGAATCTGCTGCACAAGTAGAAGCACTTATTGAAGCGCAAATCGAAAGTGGTATTCCCAGTGAACGCATAGTACTTGCTGGATTCTCGCAAGGCGGTGTGATCGCACTTCACCTAGCGCCTAGATATAGCAGTAAGTTTGCAGGCGTTATCGCGCTTTCGACATACATGTGTGAGCCCTCATTACTTGCAAGTGAGGCAACAGACACAAACCGTGAAACGCCCATTATGATGGCACACGGTGAACAAGATGAAGTGGTACCCGTATTTATGGGCAATGCAGCGTTTAAAACGCTAAGCGAAAACGGTTTTAGAGCCACATGGCAAACCTACAACATGCAGCATAATGTATGTATGGATGAGCTAAGCGATATCAGTGATTGGCTTCAGAAAGTTTTAAACTAAGTTTTACGAAGCATTATTCAGTGTGATAGCTAGCTACAACAAGGTTAGTTATCACACTGCGTCGAGCGCCTTTGCGGGTACTACCGTTATATTCACGCGTTGCGTTCATAGTTAGCATTAAAATACCAAACAGGTCGTTTCAAACATCGCGCTATTCTCCAACCCGGTTTCTACCCCCATTTTTAGCTTTATAGAGATTATCATCAGCCTGCTTTAAGTTAGCGTGCAGTTTGTCGTCGGTAAGCGCGGTAGCCACGCCAAAGCTGGCGGTAATACTGTGATTGATATCCCCTTCTATGAACGGACTTTTCTCAACAGCCTTTCTCATTTTTTCAGCAAGTTTTACGCCTTGGCTTAAAGGTGCTAGTGGGAAAAGCACAAGGAACTCCTCTCCTCCAGTACGGGCAATAACGTCTGACGCTCTAACCACCTTTTTCAAAATGCTAGTAAAGTGAATCAGCACTTCGTCACCAATATCGTGTCCGTAGGTGTCATTTATTTTTTTGAAGTGGTCAATATCAACAACTACTACCGTTAAGGGAAAATACGCATCTGGGTTTTCTATTGCACGTTCGAAAAAGACCGCTTCTAAGAAACGTCTATTCGGTAACTTAGTAAGGGGGTCAGTATTTGCTTGTCTCATCCGCTCTAAGTTTTCACGTAGCATTTCTTTTCGGCTTTTGTGCCAGAAATTTTCACCAATAAAGGTAACGCAAATAAAACAAAAGATTGCTATCAAAAACCGAGAAACATGTTCATCTGAGTATTTCGCAACGATGACATCTTGGTTGTAGAGCATATAGATAGCAAGCACCATGGTGACTGCAACATAGACCATGGCAGGCTTGAATCGCACCACTATTATTTGAATAAATATCAGAGGGAAAATGAAATATAGACCTGTGCTATTCAACCCTCCGGTATAAACAAGAGCATTAATAGTAAATAAAACGATAACCCCTGCGACATAGTAAAAAACGTCACTCTTAGGAAAAATATGTGACAGGGCAACATTGAGATAAATCACCGAAGCAGAGCTAGCTAGAGCGCCTACTAATAGTGGGTTATCCGTGCCCCAGTTAAGCCATGCCATGAACGCCATAATGGTCGCCCCGACGTAGGAAATGAAGTACAGCGTCAACCTGCGCCTTTTTTCCTCAGCTTCATCTTGCTGTGCGTTTCTTAGCAATTGTCCTACTGGCGTATTGTCCATACTAACAACTGTACTCCCCAAATTTATAAGCACACTATTTCAACGTTGTAATCATAGACGTATATTTGCACAAAAACCAAGTAGAAAACTGTTCCTAATTTCAAACATTAACGCAGAAAATGCGTATACTACGAGGTATCTCGTATAGCGTTGTGTTACAACGTTTAAGTTTCTTTTTTACAGAGTTTGGAATAGCCATGAGTCACCTCAACACTACCCGCACCGTTCGAATTGCTACTAGAAAAAGCGCGCTAGCGCTTTGGCAAGCAGAGTATGTGAAGGCAAAATTAATGGAGCATTATCCATCAATGATCGTTGAGCTTGTGCCTATGAGTACGCAGGGCGATAAAATTTTGGATACGCCATTGGCGAAAATTGGCGGCAAAGGCCTGTTCATTAAAGAACTTGAAATAGCCATGTTGGAAGGCCGTGCTGATATTGCGGTTCACTCAATGAAAGACGTTCCCGTAGAATTTCCTGAAGGTTTTGGCCTGCACGCTATATGTGAACGCGAAAACCCGTTTGACGCCTTTGTTTCAAATGATCACGATAGCCTAGACGCGTTACCACATGGCGCAGTAGTGGGCACATCTAGCCTTCGCAGACAGTGCCAAATTCGCAAATATCGTCCAGATTTCATCATTAAAGATTTACGCGGTAATGTGAACACGCGATTAGCAAAGCTAGATGCGGGTGAATACGACGCCATTATCCTAGCTTCCGCTGGCCTTATTCGCCTTGAAATGGAATCTCGCATTCGTATGGCATTACCTGCTGATATTTCGCTACCGGCTGTAGGTCAAGGCGCTGTAGGAATCGAATGCCGTAACGATGATGAAGAACTAATTAACTTGCTACAAGCGTTAAATCATACCGATACCAACACCCGTGTTACCGCAGAGCGCGCCATGAATGAGAGATTGGAAGGCGGCTGCCAAGTACCTATTGGTAGTTTTGCTACCCTAGACGGCGACGTACTAACCTTAACTGGTATGGTTGGGAAACCAGATGGCTCTGAGCTGCTGTTTGCGTCTGCTACTGCGTCACGGGAAAAAGCCGCAGACATAGGTGTTGAAGTAGCGGAAGCGCTATTAGAGCAAGGTGCCGGGGAAATTCTTAAAGCACTTTATAACTAGGTTATATTTAGTAGAAGCGCGCATTTCTGCGCACATAGGAATGCGCAGCAAACTTAAAAGGATGAGAGTTCGATAATATGCTTCTGTTCACACGCCCACTGCCAAAACTAAAAGCGAGTGCTTCGGCTTTCGAGCAAGCGGGCATTAACGCGGTAGGGATAGCTACCTCTGACATTATCGATATCTCATCTGAACGAAAAGCCGCAACAGAGTATTTAGCTTCAAATACTGTAAACGCAATTATTGTTACCAGCGTATACGCTGTGAATAGTGTAATTTCGGGGCTGCGTGACACGGCCTTTCCACTCCCTTTGATTATTGCCGTTGGTGATGCCACAGCTCGCAAACTGCAGACTGGCCTTGAAACAATTTCTTCGGCAAACGTTATTACGCCAAAGGTTCATACATCCGAAGGTATACTGGCAATGCATCAACTTAATGAGGCAAACTGTCAGCATGTCGTTATTATTAAAGGTGAAGGTGGGCGAGACGCCATAGCAAAAGGATTAGACGAAAAAGGTATTTTAGTAAATAGCTTTTGCGTTTACAAAAGAGAGCAACTTACACGCCCAGTTTACACAAAACGGTGGAAAATGGGCGAAGTTAGCGGCATTATCGCTACAAGCGAAGCAATGGCACTGCAATTGATAGAACAATTTGGTGACGCGCTCTTAACCTTTAAATGGTTAACTGTTAGCAGCCGAATAGCCAAAACCCTCAACAGCAAAGGTGTTAAAGAGGTAGCGGTTTGTCAGCGAGCCACCGATCAGGCACTCATCGCCTGGGTAAAGGATAACTGGGAGTATTGAATGGCCAACAATAACGAAAATAGCCCACAAAAAGAGGAACTCGTAAAAGTGGAAGCTGAAAAAGAAGTAATTGAGTCTTCTGCCACGCAGAGTGAATCGACTGAATCTGGCGCTAAGAAAAAGAAATCATCAGGTAATGGCCTGCTATGGTTTGTTGTAATCATTTTATTCTTGGCCGTAATAGGCATGGCTGGCGCAGGCTACTGGTATTACATGCAGCAGCAGTCAGTAAGTGCAGACGCTGTTACCGCCCAGCAAACTAACACCGCTAAACTGAATACGATTGAGCGTGAACGTAGCAATATTCTAGCGTCGTTGGAAGAAGTATCGCGAACGAATAAAGCCTTACAAAATACGGTAGATGAACTTAAGTCTGAGAACGAGAAGCTTAGCCTACAGGCCGAGTCTACGCTTCAACAGCTTAACAATATGGAAGGTCGCCGCCCAGCCGACTGGCTAATAGCAGAAGCTGACTATTTAGTTCGTATGGCTGGTAGAAAACTTTGGCTGGAAAACGATGTTCGAACAGCAATTTTGTTATTGGTTAATGCAGATAAGCGTTTAAAGTCTTTGGCTGACCCGTCGGTACTACCGGTTCGCGCTAGCCTAGCTGAAGATATTCAAACGCTACAGCAGCTAAACCCTGTCTCACAAAGCTCAGTAGCGCTTGCCCTTACTGGCATGATTGCGCAAATCGATAAGCTGCCATTGGATACCTTCGAAAAGCCTGAAGATGCTAATGCAGAAGACACCACCTTGTCAGAGTCGGCTGACGACTGGCAGGACAACCTTGCGAAGGTGTGGCGTTCGTTGGTAAATGATTTTCTTACCGTTAAGACAATTGAAGGCCCGGTTGAGCCTGTACTTTCATTAGAAGCGCAGTTCTTGGCAAAAGAGCAGCTTCGCCTACAGCTTATGCACGCACAAACCGCCGCGCTTCAGGGCGATGCAGGGCTTTACAGTCAATCGCTTCAATATGCACAAACGCTGCTTATTGAAAAATACGATACTGAGAAGAGTCAGGTAACTGGCTTTGTTGACGCACTACAAAATCTGATTGCCACCGATATATCACGCCCTATTCCTACAGAGCTAGCGTCACAAAAACCGCTAGAGCGTTTACTGGATAGCCGTGTTAAGCAGGTGTTTGGACAAGGAGCAAGTGCACTATGAAATGGTTAGCTATTGCCCTTGCGGTATTAGCCGCATTCGTTGTTGCACTCATTGTCGGCCCGATGTTGTTAGGTGATCAAGGCTACGTACTGTTCACTTTAGGTAATACAGCTGTTGAGATGAATATAATCAGCTTTGGCATCTTATTGATCGGAGCCATCATTGCTTGGTACGTGTTATCCCGTTTTGTTTTGTGGGCGTTAAGCTTAATTACAGGCTCACATAAATGGTTCGGCACCTTAGGTGAACGCAAGCGCAAGCGCGCGTTTTACGATGGACTGCACGCCATGGCCGCAGGTGATCTTGAGTCGGCACAAAAAGCATTAGGCAAAACCACCAATGGTGATTTTGAAGGCGTAAATTATTTGGCTTCAGCACAAATAGCGTTTGCCAACGACGACTTAGCCAAAGCACGTTATTTTCTGGTTCAGGCCACTGACTTTCCGAAAGCGAAAGTAGCGGCAACAGTCATGCACGCACGCATTGATGTAGCTGAAGAAAAGTTTGATGCTGCGCTAGAAAAGCTTAACGAACTAGACGAGCAAGACCGTGACAACAAGCAGGTTGTGCAGCTAAAAGCGCAAATTCTTGCCAAGCTAGGTAAGTGGCAGGTGCTTCAAGAGAATTTATCAGGCTGGCGTAAAGCTTTGCCTAAAGATGACTACACCACATGGAGCCAACGTATTGCTAAAGGTAAGTTTGCAGAAATTGCCAGTAAGCAAGGTGCCGTTGAGCTTAAATCATACTGGGACACCCTGCCTCGCAAATTACGTCACGACGACGCTTATCGCGCCGCTTACATTCAACAACTTCTTGACCAAGGTATGCATGCCGACGCTCAAAATTTATTAGTTGAATGGCAAAAACGTGGGCCGAACAGCGCGTTATTCCCGCTGTTCACTCAGCTTAATATTCCTGATGCATCGCCATCATTGCGTCTACTTGAAAGCTGGATAAAGCAAGACGAAGAAAACGTTGAGCTTTATTCCACGCTAGGTCAAGTGGCGTTCAACTCTGGTGACGATGTATTAGCTGAAAAAGCGTTACTTAAAGCCACTAAAATGCAGTCGCGCAAAGAAGACTTATTGCTGCTATCTGCCATTAGTGAACGCAAGCATGACACAGCCACCGCCCTTCAGCTTTACAAAGAAGGGCAGCAACTAGCTAGCTAAATGAATATTCGTTTAGCTTTCTGGTAGTACTTGTAATCCAACTAAAGTTGAAGATATAGTAAAAGGGAATTCTCGATTAGCGCTGTTTCAACAACAAACAGCGCAAATTGAAACAAACAACTTGTCGGAGTGCTTCACTGGTAACCCAGTAAGCTGAGACCGCGAAAGTGGGATCCGTAGAACCTGATCAGGCTAGTACCTGCGAAGGGAACAAGAAAATACAATGTGCACGATGTTAAGCAGCAGTTTGGCATTGTGAGGCAAGGTTAGATTACTTAGTGGTTTGTTTGTCACTTTCATAACGGGCACCGAGCGTTAACTTTAAGATAAAGCATTAAATTTCAATGATGCCATTTCTAACTCAAAGTAAATTGCTTAAGGCCTTAAGAACAAACGACAGTAAACAGTAACGGGCTCATTCTTAGCTCCTTTACTTTCAACCTCGCTACAGTAGAAGGTTCCGCCCTTCAAACACTTACACACTGTATTCTCCTTCACTCCTGACAAGCATTTTTAGAACCTAAATTTACAAGGTAAAATGCTATGTCGAACAGACGCGAACAACGCCAACAAGCTCAGCAATTCATAAATGAACTAGCGGGCGAAGCTTACCCTAATTCAACACGCCACTACGAGTGTGGCAGCCGCGACGATATCCGCGTTGCCATGCGCCTTATCCACCAGCACGACAGCCTAGTCGGTGGCACCGAAGAAAACCCCATTCTAGAGCCTAACCCACCAATTCCGGTGTACGATACCTCTGGACCCTACGGCGACCCGCAAGAAAACATAGATGTGCACAAAGGCTTAAGCCCACTTCGCCAAAAGTGGATTGAAGAGCGCAGCGATACCTTTGAGCTTGAAGGCGTGTCATCAAGCTTCGCGAAAGAGCGTGAAAACGACATATTTACCGAAGATTTTCGCTTTATCCGCAGCCGCAAACCGTTAAAAGCGAAGGCAGGTAAGAATGTCACCCAGCTTCACTACGCAAGACAAGGCATCATTACCCCTGAAATGGAATACATTGCCATTCGTGAAAACATGGGCCGCCAAGCCATTAAAGATGCCGAGCTAACGCAGCAACACAAGGGCGAGCACTTCGGCGCGAATTTGCCCGATACCATTACGCCTGAGTTTGTACGCCAAGAAGTAGCGGCCGGACGCGCCATTATTCCGTGTAACGTTAACCACCCCGAACTAGAGCCAATGATTATCGGCCGCAATTTCTTGGTGAAAATTAACGCGAATATTGGTAATTCGGCAGTCACCTCGTCTATTGAAGAAGAGGTAGAAAAGCTGGTGTGGTCAACGCGCTGGGGCGCCGATACCATCATGGACTTATCTACCGGCAGAAATATTCACGAAACCCGCGAGTGGCTGCTGCGAAATAGCCCGGTACCTCTTGGCACCGTACCTATTTACCAAGCGCTAGAAAAAGTAAATGGCGTAGCCGAAGACTTAACCTGGGAGATGTTTAAAGACACGCTTATCGAACAAGCTGAGCAAGGTGTGGATTACTTCACCATTCACGCAGGCGTGTTGCTTGAATACGTTCACCTTACCGCAAAACGGGTAACCGGTATTGTATCGCGCGGTGGTTCAATCATGGCGAAGTGGTGTTTAAGTCACCACCAGCAAAGCTTTTTGTACGAACACTTCCACGATATTTGCGAAATTTGCGCTAAATACGATGTAGCGCTTTCGCTAGGTGACGGCTTGCGCCCAGGTAGCGTAGCCGATGCCAACGACGATGCGCAATTCTCTGAGTTACGTACCCTGGGTGAGCTGACTAAAATAGCCTGGGAATATGATGTTCAGGTTATGATTGAAGGTCCAGGGCATGTACCTATGCACATGATTAAGGCGAACATGGAGGAGCAGCTTAAGCACTGTCACGAAGCGCCGTTTTATACCCTCGGCCCGCTTACCACAGACATTGCACCTGGCTACGATCACTTCACCTCAGGTATTGGCGCCGCCATGATTGGTTGGTACGGCTGCGCAATGCTGTGCTACGTAACCCCCAAAGAACATTTAGGTTTACCTAACAAAGAAGACGTTAAGCAGGGGCTTATTACCTACAAAATAGCGGCTCACGCTGCCGACTTGGCGAAGGGCCACCCCGGCGCGCAAATACGCGACAATGCTATGTCGAAAGCGCGCTTCGAGTTTAGATGGGAAGATCAGTTTAACCTTGCATTAGACCCCCACACTGCTCGCGCTTATCACGATGAAACCTTGCCGCAGGCCTCTGGCAAAGTTGCGCACTTTTGCTCTATGTGCGGCCCAAAATTCTGCAGCATGAAAATTTCTCAAGAAGTACGTGATGTGGCTAAGCAAGCAGAAACCCAAGAGCTTGAGAAAGAAAAAGGCATGAAAGACATGGCTGATGCGTTCAATCAGTCGGGTGCTCAGCTTTATCACACGGCCGATAGCAAGGTAGAGTTGCCATGACAAACCGCCACCTTACTAAACCCGTACTAGAGCCGCCTAGCACTAGGTTGCCGGTGGTGTGGTGCATAGGCGGCGTTGATTCAAGTGGTGGCGCGGGTATAACCCGCGACGCCATCACGCTTGCCGATTTAAGCGTTCATGCCTGTGTGCTCACCACACAACTTACCGTGCAATCAAATCAGCATCTGCTTAGCAAAGACAGTATGAGCGCATCTGCGTTAAACCAGCAGTGGCAAGTGCTTTACGAAGATACGCCGCCACGCGCTATTAAAATTGGCGCTATCGCAAACGATGAGCAAGCACTTTTACTTTGCGCACGTATTCAGTCGTTAATAAAGCCTCGCCCGTTTGTGATATGGGACCCTGTGCAGTCTTCTTCATCTGGCGGCATGTTAAGTGACTTAAGCGAAAGCGTTGTTGACGAGTTGCTGAACACGGTTGATTTGGTTACCCCAAATATTGACGAGCTCGCTTGGCTGTCTCATTTGCCGGTAAACGACGATACCAGCCTAGCGTCAGCAATTAACCGGCTTATTGGAAAAGGGGCAAAGAGTGTTTACGTTAAAGGCGGCCACGCCGAGTGGCAAACTCAGGTATATGACACCTTAGTTTGCGCCTCGCACACCCTTCACTTTAGTCAACCGATAATCAATAACGGTAAACTTCGGGGTACTGGCTGCATGTTAGCAAGTGCGATTGCAGCTTTTATTGTTAACGACTATTGCATTGAAGATGCGCTCACCCTAGCTAATGCCTATGTGTGCGAAGTAAGGCGAAGTACCCTTTGCGAGACTGATACGGAGAGCGCGAAAGCGCATAATAATGGGGCTAATTTGCCCACGTACTTCCCGCGAACTAACGGTTTCCCCGCACACGCCGCAAGTTTTCCAAAGGTAAATTTTCACCAAGGTAGTGCTGTTTTTTACAATAAAGATTTGTGCCTAGAGAATTTGTCGAACAGCGACCTTCCCTCAGAACGTGCGCAAGGTGATATAGCCCACTTCCCTACACTCACTCAGTCGAACCTAGGCATTTACCCCGTAGTAGACAGCGTTGAGTGGTTAGCACGGCTTTGGCCAACGGGCGTAAAAATCATCCAGCTGAGGGTGAAGGAAGGGTCACAACAAGACATTCGCCAACAGATAAAAGATGCCATTGAGTTAGTGGAACACACCAATTGTCAGTTATTTATTAACGACTACTGGGAGCTAGCCATAGAGCTGGGGGCTTATGGCGTACATCTAGGTCAAGAAGATCTCGACACTGCAGATTTAAACGCCATTCGCAATGCAGGACTAAGACTGGGTATTTCAACCCATGGATTCGCTGAAATTCAGCGGGTTCGCGCGCTTAACCCTTCTTACATTGCCCTTGGCCATATATTTCCAACCAATACCAAAGACATGCCGTCTAAACCCCAAGGTCTAGAGCGCTTAGCAAAATATGTGAAGCTTTGTGAAGGCATACCCACCGTTGCCATTGGCGGTATTAACTTATCGCGTATAAGTGACGTGGCTAAAACCGGCGTTGACGGTATTGCCGTGGTTAGTGCCATTACTCATGCGGAGCATCCGCTGAAAGCATACCAAGCGCTGGCACAGGAGGCGGGTTTTGCTTGAGCACCAAGATATACAGCGTTACAGCAGGCAGCTCTTGCTCGACTGTATCGACCACGACGGCCAGCTTAATTTAGCAAACGCACACGCTGTGGTTGTGGGGCTGGGCGGCCTAGGAAGCTTAACGGCCCGCTATCTAGCTGGCGCAGGTGTTGGCAATATTACTTTGATAGATGGCGATACTGTCGATATCAGTAATTTACAGCGCCAAGTTAGCTACAACGAAATGCACTTAGGTGAACTTAAAGCTAAGTCACTTTATAACGAACTTCGCAAAGTTAACTCTCACTTAAACATTCACTTTAAAAGCAAGTTTGCTGATAGTAATAACTTACCAACCTTAATCTCATCTGCCACCTGTGTACTGGATTGCACAGACAGTATTAAGGTAAGACGGCAGATTAATACGGCGACCTATCGCGCCTCTATTCCGCTTTTTATTGCAGCCGCCAGCGGCCTTACATGGCAAGCACTTAATTTGCCGCAAAATGCAAACTCCTGCGGTTGTTACGAGTGCCTAGTAAATAAGATTTCCATACGTGAAGACTGTTTGAGCAAAGGCGTACTAGGCCCTGTTGTCGGTATGGCCGCTTGCCATCAGGCAACACAAGCTTTGTTGTTTTTAGCAAAAGGTTTCCAAGCCGACATTAAGTGGGGGCACTACCTAACTGGGAATGCAGGTCTAGGTTCGCTACAAAGCTTTGCATTACCCCCCTCTTCCACCTGCGAGGTTTGCAATGACCCAAATTAAAGTAAACGTAAACAATCAACCTATGAACGTGATCTCGCCCATCTCACTTAGCGAGTTAATTGCCCTTAAACAACTGAATGACGACGGTACCGCCATTGCTAGAAATGCGGCCATAGTGAGTAAAAAAGAATGGTCGACCACTTACCTTAAAGACAACGACACCGTTGATATCTTCACCCTAGTTGCGGGAGGCTAATATGCTAACGCTTGCAAACCACACTTTTTCATCACGCCTTTTAACCGGTACAGGAAAATTCAGCAACGCCACCACTATGAAAGACGCAGTGGCCGCTGCACAAAGTAACATTGTTACCCTGGCAATGAAGCGCGTGGCGAGTAATAGCGCGCAAGACGAAACGCTAAAGGCGCTTCGAGAATTAGGTGTTACCCTGCTGCCTAACACATCGGGGGCTAAAAATGCCCAAGAAGCGATATTTGCCGCAGAGCTTTCATATGAAGCGCTAGGTAGCCCGTGGATAAAGTTGGAAATTCACCCCGACCAGCGCTACCTGCTGCCCGACCCAATCGAAACTCTTCAGGCCGCTGAGGCTTTGGTAAAAAAAGGGTTTAACGTGCTGCCGTACTGTGGCGCAGACCCCGTTTTGTGTAAACGCCTAGAAGAAGTGGGCTGCGCCGCTGTTATGCCATTAGGTGCACCCATTGGTAGCAATCAGGGCTTACAAACCAAGCCTTTCTTGCAAATTATTGTTGAGCAAGCTTCTATTCCGGTCATTGTAGATGCAGGTATTGGCAAGCCCAGTGAAGCCATGGCGGCCATGGAAATGGGCGTAGACGCGGTATTAGTAAATACGGCTATTGCCACTGCCCAAAACCCTGTTGCCATGGCAGAGGCCTTTGCAAGCGCTGTAGAAACAGGCCGAAAAGCCTTTGAAGCAGGGCTTGGTGCAACATCTAATTTGGCGCAGGCTTCTAGCCCGCTTACTGCCTTTTTGGAGCCTGCGGTATGAAGGTAGCACAAGCGCTAATGCAGCAAGACTTAGCTCATTTAGCTATGTCAATTAACAGTAAAACCGCAAGTGATGTAGAACGAGCGTTAAACGCAAATACACTTTCGTTAGACGACTTTATGGCACTTATCTCGTCTGCCGGCTCACATTACTTGGAAGCCATGGCAAGTCGCGCGCAAGCACTCACCCGATACCGGTTTGGCAATACCATGCAGCTTTTTGTGCCTTTATATTTGTCGAACCTGTGTGCCAACGAATGTACCTATTGCGGCTTTACCATGAGTAACAAAATAAAGCGCAAAACCCTATCTATAAGCGAAGTGCTCACTGAAATCGAAGCTATTAAAGACATGGGCTTTTCTCAGGTGTTGCTGGTAACTGGCGAACACGAAACCAAAGTGGGCATGGACTATTTTGAGCAAACCCTCAGCGCCATTCGCGACAAAGTAAGCTACCTAATGATGGAGGTACAGCCATTAAAAAAAGAGCAATACGAAACCCTAAAACACCAAGGGTTAGATGCTGTTTTAGTGTATCAGGAAACTTATTCGCCCCAGCAATACGCCAACTACCATACCCGAGGTAAGAAACAGGATTTTTTATGGCGACTGGAAGCCAGCGACCGTATTGGGAAAGCGGGTATCGATAAAATAGGTATAGGTGCGCTACTTGGCTTAGGTGACTGGAGAGTTGACAGCGCTATGACCGCCCTTCACGGCAAATTAATTCAGCAGCACTATTGGCAAAGCCGTGTATCTATTGCCTTTCCGCGCTTGAGAAGCTGTGAGGGTAATAACACTGGCGGTAATGCTATTACAAACAGCAAGCTGCCAAGTGAGCGAGACCTGCTGCAGCTAATCTGCGCTCACCGCTTGTTTAACCCGCAAGCGGAATTATCCCTGTCTACCCGCGAGTCTGCCGCGTTTAGAGACGGCGTAATGCCGCTTGGGATAACGTCTATGAGTGCTGCGTCTCAAACTCAGCCTGGCGGCTATAGCGAGCCCTCGCAAGCATTAAATCAGTTTGATATTGATGACAGTCGCACGGTACCAGAAGTGGTAAACGCGATTGCAAGGAAAGGACTAGAGCCTGTTTGGAAGGATTGGATGCCCTTTGAAGCACGAGCATAAATATTTCCGTTAAAGTAGCAGGTAAACGCTGCTTTATCACGCGCTAAAACATTAGTTTTTTTAGGGCAAAACAAATAGAAAATTTGTTTTGCTTTCGTGTAAAACCCTCCGTAGAATCCGCCCAAATTTTAGCCAGACGCTATTTTTAAACGTCTGGCTTTTTCGTCTTATTTATCCCATATTACATTTATCAGAAGTTAAGGAATTGGCGTTGGATACTTTTGAATTTATTCAAATTCGAAAATTTATTGTGAAGCTTGGAAAAATGCTTCACAAATACGGTACGCCTGCATTTCGGCTAGAGGCTTATCTTGGCGATGTGGCCGAGTATTTAGGCGTGCATGCCTCTTTTATCTCTACTCCAACCTCGCTCACTTTTGTTATTTGGAGCGATCGTCATGAAGACGAATACAACCACTCGGCGCGATTACAGCCAGGTGACTTAGATATGAATGCGCTGTCGCTAACCGACGAATTAGCCAGCGAACTTCTTTCGGGAAACCTTTCGCTAGTCGAAGCCGACAAGCGCTTAAATGAAATAGACGCGATGGGCAGCCTCTATGGCAAATTACCTACCGGGACGGCGTTTGCCATGGCCACCGGCGCATTCGCTATGCTAATGGGTGCAAGTTGGAGCGAAATAGGTTGGTCTGCTGCACTGGGAATTGTGGCCTACCTATGGACGTTATGGGCAGAGCGTTCGAAGCGCGTAAACCTAATGCTAGAGCCTGTTACCGCGTTTGTAGGCGGCATCTTAACCTGTGCCATAAGCCAGTATGTTGACCCAGGCATCAACATTCCCTTAGTTGTGCTTTCGTCGGTGATTGTATTTGTACCTGGGCTTGCGCTGACAATGGGCTTAGCCGAACTATCTTCCCGTAACATGGTGTCGGGCACAGCCCGTACAATGGACGCCATTATGCAGCTATTTAAACTGTATTTCGGTGCATTCTTGGGTGTTTCAGTAGGTTTTAGCGTGTTTGGTGAAAACGTGTATACCCCAGCTGAATCCCTGCCCTACTGGGCAACCTGGCTTGCTGTGTTTTTACTGTGTATTGCGCTAGTTGCCATATTTAGAACCCGTATTAAGCACATACCGTGGGCACTGGCAGCTGCGTTTATTGCTTATAGCGCAACTGCATGGAGTTCAGATTACATGAGTCCCGGGCTTGGTGCATTTGTAGGCGCATTTGCGCTAGGCATTTTTGCTAATGCATTCACCCGCATAGCCGATCAGCCCGCCACCATTGTTGCAATGCACGGGCTTATTGTTCTGGTGCCTGGGTCTAAAACCTATATTGGCTTGAACTCGTTTATGACCGGCCAAGACTTTGTAAAGGCCGACCATTTGGGCCAAGAAGTATTTCTGATCTTTATGTCGCTAGTGGCTGGGCTTATCTTTGCTAACGTAGTGGTGCCCACTAAAAAAGCACTGTAACAGCACGTTTTGGGCAGCCAGAAAGAACCAAGCTTATGTTGCGCTATAACGCTGCCTTTTGAATGCAAGAATCCTTCAAACCAGGGCAGACAAAAACAGCGCAACCAAAGACAGCCTAAACAAAGTCAGTGTAATGAGGCAGCGTGGCTAAAAAGCGCTACTTGAGCAACTTAATTAATGCTCTTCCTAAACGAGCATTAAGCGCCCCTGCGGCAATGGCTTCAGCCGAGTTTTCCATAAACTTGGCTGACAAACTGCCGCCAATCTGGTTGGCTACTTCATCTGTGGCTAGGTCGAATACACCCTGCGCAGCAATATTTTGTGCCAGCACTTTTAGCAGCTTCCAGTTCCCCACCGTGCTTGGCCTTAGCCCGTATACACGGGCCATACGGCGAATGGTACGAAAGCTAATCCATACTACTGCAAACGTTTGAATAAGGTTGTTAGGGCTTATAAATGCCAAGCTTCCAGCCGTTACCGATTCTTTATTTAGCACCTTATGCGCTTTTTCCTGCACCGGCTTTAATACCGCATCTTCGTAAAGGCCGAGTCGTTCTGGCCCCGTCATATCGTCTTGAAGCTGCTGCTGATAGCGTTCGAAACAATGGGCTGCGTAAGACCCTCGAGAAAAGCGTTTGCCGTGTTGGGTCAACACACGGTCTACTTCTTGTGGCGAGGATGGCATATCCACTGAAGACTGTTGGCCCGCTGAAGGTTTTTTTCCCGCTGAAGGCTCTTGATCCGCTGAAGGCTTTTTACCCGCTGAAGCTTGTTGATCCGCTGAAGGCTCACCTTTATTAGCCAATAAATCACGGATAACACTGGCGTCTTCCATCGCAGTGTTTACTTGCTTATAGCCGCGCCACTCTTTAAAGCTTAAAAAGCTAAAGCAGCTAACAAAACCCACCAGCAGCGCACCCACAACGCCTGTTCCAATGGGATGCTCAGACATGTTCGCGGCAAGAGTTGTATAGGCTTCGAAAACAAAAAAGCCAATTAACGACACTACACCAAACCCTAGGGTTGCAGCACCTAACGAAAAACCGTCTTTCTTAGCTTCAACTTCCCATACATCTTCACCAACCTGCTGCGGAAGCTTGGTTTCAGGCTGCGCGATATCTAACGTTTGTGTTTTAACTTTAGTTTTGTACTGAGGCTTGTTCACTGCACTACTATTTTGCTCGCCCTGAGACGCAGTTTGAGACTTCGTGCCTGCTTCATCTTGCTGATCGCTGTTCGCGCCATAAAGCGCTTCGCTTCTAATATCGGACGAACTAGGCGGCTCAGGGATTTCGTCAAACTTATAGGGTTTATCACTCATTCTTGCTCTCCTTTGCCCAGTAAAAACTGAAGCAATCTGTCTACACCCTTACCCGCTAAAATACGCGCTTTAAAATCGCTGGGCACACTTACATTGGGTACCGGGAAGTGGCTCCCCTCTTCCATATCTTTTAGTGTGCTGGGTATGGCTTCAAACGTAGATTCTACATAGTGACCGTCTGTGTCTTTATAGCGAATAGCGTCTTCATTGCTGCCGTCGTCGGTGACTTGCATGCTAGACACTAAAAAGTGCTCGAACTGGATAGGTTTTCCATCGAACCGGGCTCTGGCCCCTTCGGTAATTTGGGTAAGCAAATTAAGTAAATTACCTTAACCATCATTGGAGCTGGAGCGGTAGGATCAAATATCGCGACACAGTTAACAAGAGCCGGATTGGGAGCGATACAAATCATCGATCCTAAAGAGCTTTCCGAAGGCTCAATAGAACGCCATTCATTTGCGACACGCTTTAATATTGGGGTACCCAAGGTGACCGCCCTAAAAGAACACCTTGAGCAGATAAACCCTGGAATCCATATCACAACAAGCAGATCATTGCTCACCCCAACCACAAATTTAGATGCACTTATAGATGAAGACACGGATCTTGTAATCAATACAGCAGATGAGCCTTATATTGGTCACACTTCAACAAAGCTTGGGCGATATCTTTGGCCAAAAAAACTGCCGCTGTACGTGGCCGGCGGATTTGATGCACACCATATGAGTACCGGCGAATTCATCATACCCGGAATTACGCCTTGTATAGACTGCTGCTCCAACACCTTCAGAGAAGCCCTTAAAGATTGGAAGCCAACATATGCTAGCGACCAGACTAGCACTAAAAGCAGGCCTAAACCGATCACAGAAAATTCCTTTCAAAGTATTGGCGGCAGCTACGCTCAATCTTTATTCTCAAGTAGCCATGCCTCCATCAGCATCATTTCTTTCATTATAAAAAAGGACAAAAACCTACCAAAACTATCCAAACGGGGCGAATATCTCATCAACCATGGCACCATGACCTGGTTTGCAATGCAGAAGAATGAGAAGTGCAATGTCTGTGGAATACTCTGATTATTTAAAGCTCCGAGGTTCTGTTGCTCTAGTTTCCCTCGGAAACACTATTGAGTTTTTCAAAACGAACACCCGTGACTCTACAAAAGTCGCCATCAATTACGAAGGAATGGAAGAACTACTACTTCGGTTCACTGGCGACAGAAATCTGAGAGAAATATGTGACTCGCATAAAGACATAGAACGAGAGACATTAAAAAATTTTTGTGGGTTTCTTAATTCCAAAAACATCCTCATAAATTCTGATGCTTCATACTTACCAACTGTCGAGAAACGTTTTGGGAGACTTATTGGATTAATTGAAGATTATCTCCCAAGAAAATCTCTAGTCATTGAGGCTTTAGCTAATTTAAGTACTTCAAAAGTAATGATAGTCGGCATGGGCGCTGTCGGCACTTGGGTTGCTGAAGGGTTATATGGGCACCGATCACA
>JAXHTT010000160.1:0-8075 GCA_034190055.1 Pseudomonadota bacterium
CGATACGTTCCGCGAATTTCCAGAATACGTAGAGAAAGAACTCGATCCGTCAAAAAATAAAAAAGTGGCCATGTTCTGTACCGGCGGTATTCGCTGTGAAAAGTCGACAGCGTATTTGAAAGAGCAGGGGTTTGAAGAAGTTTACCACTTAGAAGGCGGTATATTACAGTATCTTGAAGATGTGCCGAAAGAAGAGTCTATGTGGGAAGGCGACTGCTTTGTATTCGATAATCGCGTTGCGGTAAACCACGACCTTGAGAAGAGTCACTATGAGCAGTGCTACGCGTGTCGACTTCCTATTACCGAAGAAGACAAGCAAAGCGATAAGTATGAGCCAGGCGTAAGCTGTCCACACTGCTTCGGTACTCACACGGACGATCAAATTGCTCGCTTTAGAGAACGTGAAAAGCAGGTACAACTAGCGAAAGAGCGTCAACAAGAACACGTTGGCACCGAAGCGCGTTTGACAATGGAACAAAAGCGTAAGGAAAAAGCAGAAGCTCAACGTTTACGCGCACTTAAAGCAAAAGAAAATCAGGCGTAGACAGCTAGAAAGAAGGGCGTTACACTCGTGTTTATTGCAGTTGAAATAAGGAATGCGAGTGAGCACTCAACTTTCAGAATCTAAAATTGAAGAAATTAGAAAGGACTTCAGCTTTTTTGATCGTGATGGCAATGGCCAAATCGATTTACCTGAGTTCATCGAGCTTCTAACCGTAATTTCACCAAAGACTAAAGCTAGCCACGTTCAAGAAGGCTTTAAGCTTATTGATAGTAACGACGATGGTTACATCGACTTCGAAGAGTTTTTGGAGTGGTGGCAAGAAGGATGGTGGGAGTACTAAGTTTAAACTTAGTAACACTTATCGTCGACTGAGGCTTTTCGACACGCTAGGCTAAGCGTGAAAACGAGGGCTAGGCCACGTAAAAGAACCAATTGTAAACGAGTGCTTTTAAGCACTCGTTTTGCCTGAAGAACCATCTAGCATTTACTCATGGAGAGGATATTAGACGTCAGCAACACTTACAAATGAGTCTGCTTATCAACGGCAGCTTCTGGCACAAAGCAGAAGTAATTAGTAAATGACCTATTCATTCGCAACTTGTCTTAGCCAGACCGCTTACCCAAACGCTTCTCTAAACAACAATTGGTGCTCTAAAAAGCAATCCTCGGTGAAAATAAATTACCAATCAGCGCTGTATACCGTATTGGCTGCGGACGCTTCTACTTCTAGTGGGGCTTTATCGTAGCCGTATTCAGCCATGTCGAAAAAGTGTTGGGTGACAACTTCATCTAAACTGGCTCGTTCAATCTGTAACACATGCACTAATTCGTGGGCTAGCTTGGGCCTATTAAGCTCGAAATCTTTACGAGCATAAATCGAATAGCCGAAAACTTGTGCGTTATTTATTATCCCTTCTCCAACAAGTCCAACGGCTTCGCCAAACACTTTAAGCGCGAAGTTTTCATAGGGATATGGCACTTCATCTACATAAACAATTCGTACTTTCTCAGGCTGTTTTATGCCTATCTCCGCTGCTAGCGCCAATTCTTGTTCGTTCAAAGGTTGACCTATTTTTAAGCCTTTCATATCTATTTCATGAGCCCACTCTATGTACTGCGGCAACAATACGCGTGCTATTATTTTTTCATAGGAGAGTGCCACAACGACTATTACTATAAACAAGGCTAACGATACGAACTTTAAAAATTTCATGTAGTTAAAATCCATTTTAAAGGGGGAGTGTGTGCCGCTCGCACGCTATGTTACATACCGTTGAAGCGTGTAGTCAGCACAATCGCAATGTTGCTATATGCGTAGTAGAGCATATGATGACGAAGTGTTCCATCAAACGGTTGTAAGAAAATGTGATTAAAAATAAGGTGAAAGGTTACACACCGCTATTCAACAGTGAATTGTGACTAGCGGCGGTGATGGTTCAATCTACAATATAGAGTTTTATTCGTCGTCGTCAGACAGAGTGTTTCTAGGTTTACGCTTCACAGGAACCATACCGATATCTTCCCCAGACATGGTATCGACACGCTTTTTAGTGCCAGGTTTTGCTGGTTTCGCTACACGCTTTTTACCATTTTTCGCATTTGCTTTTTTCGACACTTTTTTCTTTGGCGTAAAACCTTTAAAAGACGCCGAAAATTCGTCGTGCGGTGAACACTCTAGTGCATATTGAAGGTGATTCTTAAGCCCTTCGAAACTGTTCCAATCACGAGGGCCAATAAGCGAGAATGCTTCGCCTTTTTGCCCAGCACGTCCAGTACGGCCGATGCGGTGAATGTATTCATCCGCGTTCTTAGGAAGGTCAAAGTTAACCACCAAACCTACTTTTGATAGATCTAGTCCGCGAGAGGCGAGGTCGGTGGTAACCAAAATACTATGCTGTCCACGAGCAAATGCACTCATTACTGCTGCGCGTTGGCTTTGTAGCATATCACCACGAAGCGCAATAGCTTCTAAGTTCTTTTCGTTAAGCAACGCCGCAATTCTGTCGGTATCTTCACGGGTAGCAGTGAATACGATAGCTTGGTTGTACGCACGATTGGCCAGTTCAAACTGTAAGATTTGGTCCTTGTTATCAACATTGTCTGCAAAGAAGCACTTCTGTTCGATATCGCCATGCTCTGCAGTTGAGTCTCCTACAGCTACGCGAACAGCGCCTTTGGTCAACTGCGTCGTCATATGCTTAAGCTCAATATTATCGAGTGTGGCAGAAAACAGCATGGTTTGGCGTTTTCTGTGATCAGCATAGTCGTTAATCATTTTAAGCTGAGCAGAAAAGCCTAAATCTAACATACGGTCGGCTTCATCAAAGACCAGCAGCTCTAAACCATTCAAATACACACTTTTATCTAATAGGTGGTCAGCTACACGACCAGCTGTGCCTACAATAATGTGAGGATTACGGCGAAGTGCTTTAACTTGGTCGTTGTAGTTTTCACCGCCCACAACAAGTGAGCAAGTAAGGTTTAAACCTGTACACATTGACTTGGCTTCAATGAAAACTTGTTTAGCGAGTTCACGGGTAGGCGCAAGAATAAGTGCACGAGGGTCTTGTCTACTTAACGCTTTTTGCGACATTAGCCGATTTATAGCAGGTACTAAAAAGGCGAAAGTTTTACCTGACCCTGTTTTTGAAGACGCAATAATATCCTTACCTTGAATAGCGGGAAGCATAGTGCGTTCTTGAATTTCGGTTAGCGTCGAAATGTTTTTCGTTTCAAGCTTTGAAATAATTTTATGATGGACAGGTAAATCAGTAACTAGCAAGAAAGGTTAGCCTTTTTAAAATAACGTTCGCGCGCATTATCCCTCAATGCACCGTTTATTAAAAGGCTTATTGCCTTGTTAGCTTTAAACTTGACTATGTGACGCGATTCACAACCAATCGCTTTTGTATTGGGGGCAGTAATTTGAAAAAACAGACACAAAGCCGGGATGATTTTTGGGTCGCGCTTACCGATAAACACAATAAGTGTTACCTAGTAAGCGCTATTTATTAAAGAGAAATGATTGAGCGTCGTATGTACTTGTTGAAAGTACTAACACTGCATCTCTGGCACATCCTCTGGCACAACAAGCTTTCCACCGGTTTTCTCTTTGATTTCGTCTACGCTCACCCCTGGTGCACGTTCTTGAAGAACAAACGCGCCGTCTTCAACGCTCAGAACTGCTAAGTCGGTAATTATGCGCGTGATACAATTCACACCAGTTAAGGGCAATGTACATTCGCTTAGCAACTTGGGGTTACCGCGTTTATCAGTATGGGTCATGGTAACTATGATGTTTTTCGCACCAGCAACAAGATCCATAGCGCCGCCCATACCTTTGACTAGTTTACCCGGTATCATCCATGAGGCAATGTTTCCAGATACATCAACCTCAAATGCACCTAACACAGTAAAATCTACGTGTCCGCCGCGGATCATGGCAAAGCTCTCGGCACTGTTAAAGATTGACGCTCCGGTAATGGCCGTTACCGTTTCTTTACCCGCGTTTATCATGTCTTCGTCTACTTCACTTTCTGTAGGATAACGCCCCATTCCTAAAAGGCCATTTTCCGACTGCAGCATAACGCTAATATCATCAGGTACGTAATTAGCTGCAAGGGTAGGGATCCCTATGCCTAAATTCACGTAATCACCATCCTTAAACTCTTGGGCTACGCGCATTGCAATCTGTTCTCTACTAAGCATTACACTGACTCCTTGCTAACTACACGACGTTCTATACGTTTTTCAAATGAACCTTTAATAACGCGGTTCACATAGATACCTGGTGTATGGATTTCGCTAGGGTTGAGCTCGCCAGGTTCTACAATTTCTTCAGCCTCTACAACAGTGATCTTGCCAGCGGTTGCTGCCATCGGGTTAAAATTCTGTGCAGTGTGCCGATAAACGCAGTTACCGTAGCTATCCGCTTTCCATGCTTTAACAATTGCAAAGTCACCAGTGATAGCAGGCTCGAGAATGTAAGGGCGTCCATCAAACTCTTTGACTTCTTTACCTTCGCCAACTGGCGTTCCATAACCCGTAGCGGTGTAAAATGCTGGAATGCCAGCGCCACCTGCTCGCATTTTTTCGGCGAGCGTGCCTTGTGGGGTGAGTTCTACTTCTAACTCACCGTTGAGCAATTGCTTTTCAAACAGTGCATTTTCACCAACATAGGAAGACACCATCTTTGCGATTTGTTTATCTTCTAGTAAAAGACCTAGCCCAAATCCATCAACACCACAGTTATTTGAAACTACAGTAAGGCCAGATACGCCCATCTTCTTAATTTGGCTGATCAAGCCTTCGGGTATTCCACATAAGCCAAAGCCACCAGCAATGACCGTCATCCCATCTTCAAGCCCTGCCATGGCTTCATCGTACGAGGATACAACTTTATTAAACCCTGCCATTTTTTATCTCCAATGCTTTTGTTAAAAATAAGTATCAGCATTGTTGCAAGGTATGTAAAATCGAATTAATCTTCCAATTGATAAATATTATTTATTAATAAGCTACCTAGGTCCGCGTGTATGGATATCTCATATCGTCAAATAAAAGCGTTTGTTGAAGTGGCAAAGTCTTCAACCTTTGCCGAAGCTGCAGTTAACCTGCATTTAACTCAGCCGGCGTTGTCTTCTGCGATAAAAAAAATGGAAGAGCAATTAGGAGGTAAGTTGTTCCAGCGTAATACCCGGAATGTCAGCTTAACACCTGAAGGTGAGGTACTTTTTCCAAACGCTCTGCGTTTGTTACACGACTGGGATAATACCTTTTCGGACATGCAAAACCTATTTGCGATGGCCAAGGGGCAACTCACCGTTTGTGCTATGCCGTCTTTCGCTGAATCGCACCTGCCAAATATTTTATCGATATTTCATCAACGCATTCCGAATGTGAACCTACGGATAGTAGATGTTGTTATGGAGCAGGTTATTCACGAAGTAACAACCGGCCGAAGTGAGATAGGATTCTCCTTTGAGCCAGAACGAAAAGACGGCTTAGTCTTTACGAGTCTTTTTACCGATGAATTCGTTGTGGTGGCGAATAAAGCACTATTACCTACTTCAAACGAAGCACTGAATTGGGAGGATTGCCTTCGTTTTCCCTTAGTAATGATGAACCGAGGATCCGCCGTACGTTACTGGACGGAGTCTAAACTCGAACAATACGGCGACTTGCATATTGTTGCAGAAACGGGTCAGCTCTCTACACTTGGAAAACTTATACAAAATGGCTTAGGCATATCTGTTATGCCAGCTATTTGTAAAGATCAAATGGAGGGGCTTGGTCTTGTAGCCCAACGAATAAGCGATGAACCCTTGGTGAAAAATATAGGAATAATAAAAAACGCGAGAAAAGGGTTGTCGCTGCCAGCTCAATCCATGTGGGACTTGGCACTTGCGCATTATGCTTGAATCAAATAATGCGCAAAGAAAATTGCTAATAGAGTTATACTACCACTTCTTTTTAGGAGCAAATAACTCGTCCAACTCGTCTCGTTCTTCTTCCTGCTTTTTAGCGCGATCTTGTTCATTCACACTCTTAAGATTACTTTGAATATCGTTTAGCCACTCGTTTAGTGTGGAAAGCTTAGACGTAGAGTACTCGTCCTGCGGGTTTTGGTTCTCCAGCGCTGTCTTAGCTTTTTCAAAATATTGCCTTGCTGAGCCTAGCATATTGGTTTGTAGTGCAGCGCGACCGCGTTTGATTAGGGTTTCAACGTTTACTTTTAATTGCAAACGCTCTAGCTGTTTATCTTCGTCCATAAACACTTTTGAGTCGATTTGCCCTTTGCTATGTTCAGAGCGCAGCATAATACGTAGTTTTTTAACTGCTTGGATGTATTGAATTATCATTTTATCGTTGTCAGGCAACGAAAATTCAGAAGTGCCAGTAGAATTGTCTGACAGTGCGGCTGCGGTTGATTGCTCGCTACTCACTATTCTTTGCTTTAATTCTGAGGTGCTCGATAGTTCATTCATGGCTTTGAGCGCATTAAGAATTCGGTTGTGAAGAATCCCCATCAAGCGAGAAGAAATCGGCATGTTTAAACAAGCAGATAAAACGTTCTCGGTTTCATCGACAATTGTTCGCTGCTTAGCAAGCTCGGTACGACGCTCTGCCTCTTGTTTTTGACGATGCTGTTGAATTGCGTTTATGAAAATAGCGGCAATGAGCAAAACAACAATCAAAATAATAATAATCACGTACATGCGTGTGTTTCCGTCTGTTTTTATTTCTTATAACGTCAGTTTTATTAACCGCGAGCGTTACTTTTTGAATTATCTATTGTTATCGGACAATCTTACGGTATTTTTACTTCAAATACACTCCCGCCTAAACTTCCCCCATTAGAAAGGCTTATTGTGCCTTTTCTGTTACCTTGAGAGTGCGCGCTTGCAATGAGCTTAGCAAAAAACAGCCCAAGTCCCGTCCTGCCTTGGCTTAATTCGAAGTCACATAGCGCTTCATGGCTTTTCGACAGCATTGCTTCAGGGTAGCCACTGCCGTCATCTTCAACCTTTAAAGTCATAAACTCATCATCGCTAATAGAAGCCGAAACACGTATATTGGACGTACCGTAGCGCATTGCGTTTATGATCACATCGTTCAAAAGCAAGTAGATTAACTCACTGTCTAAATACCAGCTTAGGTCATCTTCGACATCAATAGTGATTTTTATATTTTTTTGAGATACGTAGAGTGCGTTAGAACCAACCACATCTTCCACTAAATCTTTGACAAAACTTTCATCAACGGTAATGGGAAGACTTTCTAATCCTGCTCTATATAGAGAAAGTACTTGGACAAGGTTCGTGTTTAGCCTTGATGCTTCATAATGGACGCTAGCTACTTGCTCCCTTGCTTCGGTGTTTTGTGGCGAAAGGGAGTCGCTCAGTGTTTCGATAGATTGAATTAAAAGAAATAATGAATTTTTCATATCGTGCACAGCGGCAGCCAATACCGATGAAAAATCAATTGTGGATGTAACTTGTTTGCTACTGCTCATTGTCAATCAAACGCCGTGCGACTTTTTGCCCTAAACATACTGTAGAAGAATTTAGAAAATGAAGGACAAATTACGCGTAAATTTGTGAAAAAATGAAATAAATTCAACTTTATAATGCTAATTTTGTAATAGCAACTAGTAAAAAACGGTGGTTTTGGTTATAACGGAGGGAGTAAAGTGTCAGTCTATCCCATAAAGCGGTGTAAAATATGAAGCTACAGCAACTACGATATATCGTAGAAGTCCTCAATAATAATTTGAATGTGTCTGCAACGGCAGAAAGTTTGTATACCTCGCAGCCAGGTATAAGCAAGCAAGTGCGCATGCTAGAAGATGAGTTAGGCGTTCAAATTTTTGGCCGTAGCGGTAAACACCTTACTCATGTAACCGACGCGGGTAACGATGTAATTAATATTGCTCGCGAAATTCTTGCGAAAGTAGAAAGCATTAAGGCCGTTGCAAGAGAACACACGCTTCCCGACCAAGGCAAGTTGAATATAGCTACCACTCACACCCAGGCACGCTATGCGCTTCCGGACGTAATTCAAGGCTTTA
>JAXHTT010000161.1:0-8043 GCA_034190055.1 Pseudomonadota bacterium
ATTAACCTATTGGCGATTACTTAAAAATGCGCTGCAGTCGAAGTTCAGGGAGCTGTACTCTATAAACGCCAGAAAAAGAATATCAGTACAGTACGAGTATTAGATTCTATTATTCCACTGTTTAGACAGTTTTATAAAATTTAATTGCATCAATTTAATGATTGGCGCATTAATTTTTTAAAATGATGATGGCGCGTGAATTTGAGAAATTGAAACTGGCTGAAGGCTGTGAAGACAAGGGCAAAAAATAGCCGAAAAGAAAGTAACGTTAGGCAAGGTTCATTGCACCTAACGCTAAATAGACCCTAGCTATTCTTCAGTACAAAAAAGTTCAGAATCCTCATCTATATTGGTATCGTTAGTGAATGACTTTATTAAAAGGTAACAACATGAAAATTAGGGCGCTTTTCTTTGCCACAGCTATTCTACCCGCGTTATGCGTATCCACGTTGGCTTATTCGAAAGAAGAGCAAATGCTAAAAGTTGCTACATTTAACGTAAGTATGGAAGCCACTAACTATAAAGCGTTGGGCATGAAGCCAAGCGACAAAGTACTTCAGCATGTTCTGTCTTCGGGCGAGCATTCTCAAGTTAAAAATATTGCTGAAATTATACAGCGTGTTAACCCTGATATTTTATTGCTCAATGAGTTTGATTACATTGCAGATAAACATAAAGGGGTAGAGGCATTTGTTAAGAACTACCTGAATATTTCACAGCAAGGGCTTGAACCGGTTGACTACCCTTACACGTTCGTAGCGCCAGTAAATACGGGCGAGCCCACCACCTTCGACTTAGACAATAATGGTAAGGCAGAAGGTTTTGGTGGGGATGCCTATGGGTTTGGATTATATCCAGGACAATACGGTATGGCGCTACTGTCAAAATACCCTATTGATGTTGAGGGTATTCGTACTTTCCAGACGTTTAAATGGCATCACATGCCTCACCCACAGGTCCCCATTATTCCCGATGAGAGTGGAAGTACTGATAATGGCGAGCCTTGGTATGATGTGGAAGAGTGGGCCGCACTAAGGTTAAGCTCGAAGTCTCACTGGGACGTGCCAATTAATGTGGGTGATAAGACTGTACATGTGTTAGCCATGCACCCAACGCCACCGAATTTTGATGGAAACGAAGACAGAAACGGAAAGCGCAATTTCGATGAAATAAGGCTGATGGCGGATTACCTTTCTCCTGACAAAGGAGCATATATCTATGATGACACGGGTGAGAAAGTTAGCCTCGCAAACAATGCGCGCTTTGTGCTAGTCGGCGATTTTAATGCTGCCGATATCGGGGATAAACACAGAGAAGGTGTAATAGAACAGCTTACTGAACACCCGCTCGTCAATAACGACACAATTCCAACAAGCGCAGGCGGTGCAGGGGCGTCAGGTGCTGAGTTCAGCAATCGTTTTACCGCCTACTGGGGCGCCAGAGCCGACTATGTTCTACCATCTCGATATGGATTCGATGTACATGATGCAGGCGTTTTTTGGCCAGCTAAAACGAGTGACCTGTATCGATTAGTTAAAGATCGTGCCGCCAGCTCAGATCATAGGCTAGTCTGGGTAAGCTTGTCGCTAGAACAAGATAAATAAAGGTCATTAATCGATTTCCCATTATTTACTTATTGTTTCGTATCACTAGTAATGGCCGCGGCAAGCGGCCTTATGTAGTCTTATATAGCGTAATTTAGTCCAATTTAGTCTAACTGGGATGTTCGGTTTTGATCTGACACCGAATTAAATATTGTGAAGTAGGCAACTACCACTAAGTTAGCGACAAACCAAAGGTCTTTAATAACGAACTGCCCTAGACGGTTAACGATGGTGGCACTATTAAAGGTATCGGGCACGCTAAATAAAAACGTTTGAGTCATCAAAAATACGGATAAACAAGCGATTCCACTCGTAATGATCATTGGCTTGTTCTTAGTGTAAATACCTACGCCCAAAACAAGCGCAAAGAAGACGTCAAACCCACCAATTACATTCGATGCTCCCTGTACACTGAACACATCATAAAGCCACGACATAAACGGCGAGGTTTCTACTAACCCAACAATTGCATTGGCTTCAAACTCGAAAAACTTCATGCTTCCTATCCATAGTAAAACCATGGCTACAGGTGCAAAGTTAAGGTAAGTCATCTGTTTATGCGAAAGTTTGTCGCGATAAAACAGGAATAGAAAAAGTGGTAATACTGCGAAGTACTTTATGATGCCTTGACCACTTCCGATAATAGGGAAGCCGCCTAAATCGGCCATCCATCGCCCAGGAGATAACAAGGTGAGTAAGGGGATTGCGTTAACCAATGCAGCGAATAACGTAACCATTTTTGCTGACACCAGCTTAAATCGTGCAGCAAATGTCATTAAGGCTAGCAGCAATAATGTAATCCCAGTGATAGCACCAAGTGCACTTTCGCTAACTATTGCACCTAACGAGTAGAAGTTAAAAGTCGTTATTAGTGCATTAGGGTTTGCACCCAGTAAAAATGTTAGGCCAAGAACAGCGAAGCTGAAAGCTATTAAGCCGGTTACCAGGTTTTCGGTTTGGTGTAGTGTCATAAAGCGTCCTTGAATACTGCAAGTTTTGCGAAGTGTATGTAGAGACCCGCCTAGGCATCACTAAAATTTCATAGGTTTGATAATTTATGGGGCATGGCGCAGCGCACGAATAAGGATTTATCGAAAAAATAAGAACTTATCTAATAGCCGTGGTCATAAGTATCGCAGGTTTAAAAAAGCGTGGCTTTTGAGTAGTGGTTGTTTAAAAAGTAAAACAAATAGAGGGAAAGAATGAAACAGGCAGGCGTTAAGATACAGCATCGGTTTGGGGCCTGGTTGGCAGTGGGCTTGGGTGCAACTTTAACGGCTTGTGGTGCACAGACCCCAGAAGTCATCGAACAGCCTATAGCAAGTGTTGAAGAAGTTGAAAAATTAGAGCAAGTTGTTGATACCTCTTTGCCTTTGGTGCAGCAGGCCTATTCCATTGAGTCTGAAAAAGTGTGCGATAAACACGGTGGTAACTGGAAGAAAGTAGGCCGACAGCAGGCGCATGCTTGTGTGCTACCAGCAAACGATGCTGGTAATGCGTGTAATGACAGCAGCGAGTGCGAAGTAGCGTGTGTCACAGAAAACAATCAGGTGGTAGCAGGGCAAAAGGTCAGTGGCGTGTGTTTAGAAACTACCGACCTTTTTGGCTGCAGAGCTTATGTGTCTAATGGTGTGGTGGAGCATACTCTGTGTGTTGATTAAACGAGCGTTAAATGAAGCGCTCGCCATCAGCAGTGCGCTTCATGGACAATGCGTCAATTAACGTTCGTGAAGTCGAGTCTGTCCAGGTCACTCGCCGTCTCATTACATTCGCCTAATAGGTGCAGTCTATCTTCGGTTTGATGTGTATCGATTTCTATATAGCCTGTTTGGCAATAACCTGTTTCATCCAATTTTTCATCAAGAGAAGCATAGAGTTGCTCGGTCATTCTCTCACTGCTATCAGAAGATTTTTGTGATGAGCCTCCTCGGCTTTCTTGCCCACCACGGCCGCCGCGACCACCACCTTCACCCCCACGGCCGCCTCTGCCGCCACCACCTTTAGCGTCTTCTCGCGGTTTCATTAATGGAATGCTAAATGCGAAGAGCTTAGTACCATCTTGCTTAATTTGAGTTTCAAAGAATATTTCGTCCATGCCTAAAGGTGGTGGCCTATGAGCACACGCACTGACAATTAAAGAAGTTGTTATTACTAAAAGTGTTTTTTTCATTTTATTTTACGCTTATTTGAACCACGTCACTTTGAGACTCAAAGGTCTATTAAGTTGCCGTTGCCAGTGTAAGTTTCGAGTAAAGAACAGTTGGCCTTCCTGTCATTCCCATTAGTTTGTTGAATACCAAAGTTCAATGGTAATTTTTTTTAAACGACATATTTTTATGAGGTAGAGAGTTAAGGTATAGCGAACGACGTTGAATAAATTAACGATTCTTATTTACGTGATATTTCCATTACTTGCACTTCATGTGAGCAAGGCTCGTGGTGATGAAATAGTGAAGGCCGAACACTACGATAGGGTAACGTTTAGAGCCATCACTATCTGGTCCAATAATGATGATGAACTGAACGAAGAGTTAAGTAATCATATTTTTTCTTCAGGTCTCGCGAACGATGATTCATCGCTGGGGCTTATTTTTAAACACTTGCTCTGGGAGGGCTTCAATGGAAATGAAATAGTTGAGAGCTGGTTTAGCCGTCCAGATAGGTTAATAGCTAGAAGTGACTGGGATGTCCTTGAAGGTCTAGATGCAGAACTTTACGCTGGAGTTCGCTCCTACTATATTTATTCAAGCTCAGAAAAAGGTGATGGATTACAAAAAAGCGTTGCAATAGAAAAGCTAAGGCGTTTAAAAGCTGAATTGTTAGAAACTTCAGACAGTGAAGCGGTTGCTATCGCAAGTGCATGGTTAGGCAATGAATTCCAAACAAAATCCCATATTGACGCCTTAGTCGAGTTTAAATATTCATTCAATTATTTAAAAATTAAGAAAGAAGATTCATTCAAAGCTCTGTTAAGTCAGCGAGAGGTGGCTGCTTACATAGCGAATATACTTTTAGAGTTTCAGCTTCATTCTGAAGCCCTGCAGTACGCCGACTATATTTTATCGATTGTGCCGCTAGCGGATCGTTATTCCATTGATTATATCGCTTCAGTTCAAGCATTGACGCAGTTAGGGCGCTTCTCTGAGGCTTTAGAAAGAGCTGAATCGGCAGTAATGCTAGCTAGAGACTTAGGTGATACCGATAACCTTATTGTGGCGTTAATTCTGAATTTATCTGTTTACACCCATCACATGAGTGAATCCGAAGTCGACAAAATAAGGGAGTTGTTAGAAAGAATAAATCAAGTCGCCCTAACCGGCGTTAGCAGTGGCTTCTCGCCAATGATAGAGGCATATATTCAGACAGCTTTAACTTTAATTGAAGCATTAGATGGACATGGCTCTACAAAGCTTTCAAAAGAGGTTGATATTCTTATTGAAAAGTATGAGTCATGGGCAGCAGTGCACCCCTCGCCAACGGATATCAAACTCAGGCTTTATCAAAATCTCCAAAGAATATATGAAGCAAAAGAAAACTTTAAAAAAGCCTACCAGTTTGCAATGAAATATCGAGCGTTAAAATTAAATAGAAATCAGCTTATCTCAGTAGCAGATTTTAATCTCGGTAATGACTTCCTTTCAAAAGAAGTCGAAATTAACGAATTGAGAAACATAAAAATTAATAGAGAAAGAGATCAATTGACTAACCAAGCTAATTTTCTAAAAAGTATATTGTTTGGTGGTTTGGCAATTATTTTAGGTTTCACTACGCTGTGGTATCGACGTCGCCACAACATTTCCAAAGCCTTGGCAGACGTAGACTCTTTGACCGGTGCTTATACTAGGAGAGCTATGAACAGTTGGTTGACCTTTATCTCACCTGAACAGGTTAATTGTGCAGTCCTCTTAGATGTCGACCATTTTAAAAAAATTAACGACAACTATGGGCATAACTTGGGAGACGAAGTGCTCAAAACACTGAGTCAAATCATGATAAAACGCATACGTAAAATAGATCGCTTATGCCGGTATGGCGGAGAGGAGTTTCTGTTGGTCATACAAGCTACAGATATCTCTGAAGCGAGCGCAATAATAAATGTTATTCGAAATGAGGTAGAGGGCATTGAGTACTGGGGAGAACAGGGAGTACCATTTAACGTAAGCTTCTCTGCCGGTATCGTAACGTTTAAAAGCACTGATAAGATTGAGTCAGTATTAGAGCGTGCCGATCATCTTTTATACGAAGCTAAAAGAACGGGAAGGGCAAAAACGTTAACAGAATAGCTCTGATAAAGGGGCATATGTTTAAGGTCTACGCTTAGTTTAATAACCAAGAATAGAGTAAACTCATTAAAATCACTCTATGCTAACAGGGATAGGTTTCATGCTTTCCAACATCATTCGCTTTGCGAAAAACATCGTCGTGTCGTTAATTTCAATCTTTGTGTGTTTTGGTGTGCTCGACTTCTTGTGGCTTGGCGTTATTGCGGATGGCTGGTATCAAAGTGAAATGGCTCCTCTGCTTAGAAGTCAATTTATCACGTGGCCTTGGATAGTGTTCTACTTAATGTATGGGTGCGTAGTGTTTGTACTTGCTGTGGTGGCGAACAGAGATAAGTCGTTACTTTATGCTGGGATCGATGGCGCGCTTCTAGGGTTGGCCAGTTATGGCGCCTACAATTTAACGGCGTACAGCATTATTGAAGGTTTTACTTTGTTTATCATGTTGATTGATTGGGCGTGGGGCACGTGCCTAACCAGCGCGAGCGCTATGGCCGGCTGGTTAGGGTTTCAGCTTGTTAAGGGAAAGAGTAGCGAATAATGCGCTTTAACACGCTGGTGTATTGTTTTAAAAAGCCGCCAGTGTTGTAGTGCATGCCGTGTTCTTCGAATACGGCTTTTACCTTGGGCGCCATCTCTCGGTAGCGTCTGGCTGGGATATCTGGAAACAGGTGGTGCTCAATTTGAAAGCTTAAATGCCCAGTAAGCACGTGAAACAGGTTTCCGCCTTTTATGTTCGACGAGCCTAGTGCTTGTCGGTAGTACCATTGCCCTCGGGTTTCATTAACACAATCTTCTTGTTTAAACGTTTCCACGTCGCCAGTGAAATGGCCGCAAAAGATAATAGTAGATGTCCATAAATTGCGTAGTAAATTGGCTATAAGGTTGCCGGTAAATACCCATAAAAATAACGGCCCAGCTAACAAAGGAAACAGTACATAATCTTTTACTAACTGACGTGCCCCTTTGCTGAAAAAGCGCTTCTTTAGTCCACTATGAGTAACCTGATTTTTGCGGTTATCTTTCTTCTTTCCAAAGAAGACCCGTTCTGCAGCCATCTCGTGATACGACACGCCCCACTGAAACAAAACGCTAAGTACGATATAAGTCGCGAACTGCCAAAGGTTTTTAACGCGCCATCTGAAATCGTTAGACAGGCGAAGCAAACCGTAGCCAAAGTCTCTGTCTTTGCCAATAATGTTGGTATAGGTGTGATGTTCGTAATTATGAACGCGATTCCAACTCGCACCATCACAGGCAATATCCCACTCATAGCCTTTCGAATTAATATGTTTGTCGTTCATCCAATCGTACTGGCCGTGCATCACGTTGTGGCCTATTTCCATATTATCGAGAATTTTTGCTGTAGCTAAACTCAATACGCCGGCAACCCAGAGCAGCGGTTGAATGAACCCCAACATTAAAAGTATCCGTCCGCTCCACTCGCAAATTCGCTGAACAAGAATAATACGTCGGATATAGGCCGCATCTTCAGCACCCACTTTTCGTTTAATGTCAGCTTTAATTTCATCAAGCTGTGCGGCAAGTAACTCGTAGTTCGGTTTCTCTTTAGTGTTCGTTGACCGAATTGCTTTGGTTCCACTTATCGGAGCATGCGCTTGTTCGATGGCTTCTTCACGGTGTTGGTTGTCTATTGCAACGCTGGTGTTCATAGTTGAATCTCCAAATCAGTAACGGCTTGTGATACACACAGCTGAATAAGTTGCTCTGCGCTATCTGAAAGCTCCCCCGTGCGGGTATCTCTCACTACGCCCCGTTTTTTAACACATTGGCATTGATGACAAATTCCCATGCCACAGCCATAAGTCACAGGTTGTTCTGCTTGCTGAAGTTGTATAAGTAGGGTTTGCTGATTGTCTACAGTTAAAGATTGGCCGTTGTGTACCAAGGAAAAGGTTTCACTTTGGCTAAGGCTAGAACTGCTTAGGACAGGAAGCGCAGCGAAGTGCTCGCTCGAAACAGGCACGTTAATCGTTTTTGCATAACTTTCGACTTGCTCGAACATGGCATTTTGTTACCCTGTTCCCACGCCTGTTGCTCTTCTGCTGATGCAAATATTTTCACCAGCTGCTCTGAGAACGTGTAAGATTAAAATTAATGCAAAGCTGCTCACTTTTTATGTTGCTCTGATTCCAGGG
>JAXHTT010000162.1:0-7887 GCA_034190055.1 Pseudomonadota bacterium
CTTGCACCCACTCAGCCACCCACGCAAGCTTAGCGTAAGACCTAGCAGAGGACATGTACTCACATGGATTCCATTCACAAACTGACGCAAATATTTAAGTAGTTTATACTTTAAAAAATAGTTTTTTCTTGGGCCAATATAGTCAACTATCGATAGTGATGAACCGGACTGGCTATATACCATAAAAGCCGCAAGCTGATGTTTTTCCCGCACTATTAAAAATCGATATTCTAAATCTGTTGAAGAGCCGTAGCGCCAGTTCAAATACTCTGCGTTTCTAGCAATACACGTTCCGTATTCGTTTTTTATGTCAGTCCATAACATCTCCAATTCTTCTGTTGCTGGTAGTTCAGAATGTAAATTGATATTAAATGGCTGCCTATTTTTTGTTATCGGCCAATAAATGGTAGAAAGGATTTTTTGCAAAGCACATATTAACTTGCTTTTTAAGTCGCTGGACGATAACTTTCTTCGGTAAATTGTAACTCCATTATAACTTTTCCAACCTTTACGCTTTAATACCGAAAGCGCTTTGTCTGAGATACCTAATGACATGATTAAATTCGGATGCTGAGACTTTAATTTGTCTTTAATCTTACTGCCTACACCGTGCTGTCTGCTCTCTTTGGCAACAAAAAAATCACAACTCCAAACGCCATCGATTTCTAGGTTGTTACGCTTTATTCGAACGGGCATTATGCCATTGAATCCAACTAGCTCGCCTTCATAATAAGCCAATATTGGAGCACCTTTGTTCCAGTTTTTAAATTGCCATCTCCATATATTCTCTCTAGATACGGATGAGTCCATTAACGCAGAAACGTCAGGCAACAATTCAGGCTGAAAGGATTTAAATTCGATCATAATAATGAGCTGTAGAGTTCAGTATGTCGCTCGACAAAAATTTTGAAAGAAAAGCGCTCGTCTACTGAATCTAGACTACCTTGTCTCAATTTATTCTGAAGGTCTTGATCTGAAAGAATTTGCTGTATCCTAGTTGATAACTGCTTACAGTCGCCAAGTGGATACAAGTACCCATTGATATCATTTTTGACAAGTTCAGGGTTTCCACCAACGTCGCTTGCCAGTACGGGAATCCCGCACATCATGTACTCTAAAAGAGCATTGGAAAACCCTTCTGATTCAGAGCAAAGACAGGCAATGTCAAACCCCTTTACCCACTCTAAAACGTTACTCTGCCCTCCGACGAAATGAACCCTGTTATTCATACCAAGTTTTGAAATTAAGGCATCATGCTGCCCCTCATTTCCTCTACCTACAGCAACTACATGAACATCATTACTTTCGAGCTGAGAGACTGCCTTAATCAAATCTTGATGTCGTTTAATTGGATAAACGCTCGCGACAATTCCAACAATTTTGCTTTGTGTATTTAGTCCTAGTTTTGTCTTTATGTCTAAAGGCGCAATGTGGCTTGCATCGGTATTTAACAAGCCATTATATATGATAGTGCAGTCAGACTTTGAGTAACCTTCTTTTTGGCAGACTATGTTTCTTACAGCTTCGCCATTTGCTAATACTTTATCGACAAATCTTCTTGAAAACCTCAGCAAAGGCAGATTTTTTGAACTGTACCAAAATCCCATGTCTAGTCTCGAAACAATGACTTTTAACTTCGAAAGTTTGAGCAAAAAAGGGGTAAATATTGAACAGTCATTCAGCAAAATATGTACCGTGTTAAATTTTTTGGAACGCCACAGTTTGCCAGCTTTATAAATTCGCCAAAGACTTCTTGCTGATAACAGTTTGTAGCAATTCAACACGTGAACAGGACAAACTTTTTTAAGTTCGTCAACATAATCTGTTGGACGAAGTACGGTAATTTCACAAGTGACGTTTCTTGCCTTGAGACCATCGATCAGCTTTAACAGTTGACTTTCAGCACCGGAGTGAGGAGAAACAAATTCATCGAGAAAAAACATTATTTTCATTGTTAATCCTTGTCTTAAGAGACATCCATTTCTTTGATAGGTGCTCAACACCATTTACGTGTTTCTTAAATCTATGCATTGATTCAACGCCACTGCAACGTCTGATTTTATATCGGTCTTTGCAATTATATCCGTCAGTAAACGCAGTGACAGCACTTTCGTATCCAAGTTGTTTCAACTTTTCAATGACGTTATTTGAATAATCTGTTGATTGACCATTAGGATAACAAAAGTGTTTGATTGGCCGTTGCAATTCTTTCTGTAAAAGTTCGGTACAATGTTTGAGCTCGAAAGACAATTGTTCGTCTGTACAGTTTGTGAGTATAGGGTGCGTATGGCTGTGAGCACCGATATTAACTAACTCAGGATCCATATCTCGTAGTTGTTTCCAACTACAGGCTGAATATTTATAAGGTGGTAAAACAGGTAATTCAATTTCCAAAAGTTGACTAATCGCGTTTATTTCTACGCTAACCGCGTTGGATGGGAATGATTTTAATATGGTTTGTAGTTGAAGCGCACAGTTCTCTTTTTCAATTTTTGAAGTGAGTGACCAAGCATGTGGTTGTCCGGCGAGCACTATCTCAAAATATTTCACTGGTGTAGTTTCGAGCAAATATTCAATTTTGTCGTACCACATCCAAAGCTCTTTGTTTATAAACCCCGTACAGACATAAAAAGTGGCGGGTACTTCGTATTTAACAAGTAGCGGATAGGCCAAATCATAAAAGTCTTGATAACCATCATCTATTGTTAAGTGTATACCTGTTTGACTTGAACTTGGGGAGCTTAAAATTTTATTCTTAAAAGCCTTAGTTATATAGATCAGCTGCTGCTCAAATAAGTTTGAGCTAGACTCAATGTCATGACTTAAATTCGAAAATTTATGATACATAACAATTTTATTTACGTTTTCAGTGAGAAGATTAGCTAGTTGGAGCTTCGCATTATCAAACATTCTTACCGTTTGCCTTGTTCAGTAATAAGATTACGTCGTTTTTTACAGTTTATCGCTTAACTGATGTAACTTATATTAAGTTTAATACTCAGTGTTTTATAGCCAATAAATCACCTATTTCCAGACGAAAAGTTGTCCTATTGGAGCTGAATTCAAAATCGATTCATCCCTCTGAAAAATTTAAAACTGATCTCTTAATTTTCCGCTAAGTTCTTTGACTTTGACGCCATGTTCTTTGGAATAGGAGCTCTTACACATAACGATATCGTGTTTTAATGACTCATAGTCTTTCATAACCGTAATGATTTTATTTGATATAGAATCGGAATTGTTTAACGTATGAGTAAAACCTTTAGAAAAAAATCGTTCGAGTAGTGCGGTTTTAGATAGTATTGTCGGCTTCTCGTATGCCATTCCTTCGTATGCCGCGCAATTTAACGAATCTTGCCGAGTAGTAAGGGCCAACACACAGTGTGCCTTTTTTAAAATTAGATCGTAGTCTTCTGCTGATACAAAGCCACTCAGTTCAATATTCTTAGGCAGTTTTTCCTTTTTGATGTGCTTAGGATAGCGCCCAGTACAGATGATCTTTACATTTGCCTTTTTTGATTCCAAAATTTGAGCAGCATGAATGACCTCTTGGTAAGGTTCGTCACTAGCCCATCTACAGACAAAAACTACTGTGAATACATCCTCCTTATCTGATTCCAACCGCTGCTCTTTCAAAACACTTGGCAGTGGGTCGGCCAAAATAAACTTTTCTACGCTAATTGACTTAGGCAGCTGTGCGGCAATCATTTCATTATGCAAGATTATTAAATCCGCTCTTTTCAACGAAAAGCGCGCCAACCAATTTAAAACCTTTGACGCTCCCTCAGCGGGTTTAACACCGGCATTATGTGTATCGATAATAACCCGGTACTTAAATATATCTTTTAATAAAGACAATAGAAAAGCTAGAACAATAGATGGTGATTGGTGAATAACTATTGTTGGCTTAACCTGAAGTAATATTTTTATCGTTTGGCCTATACAAAAAAAATACCTAAGTAACCGACTGTGCTTGTCGTTATTAATTTCATAAAGAGTTACCCCCAACTCTTTACTCATGTTTCTATTTCTTACTTGATATTCCCATGTCACCCAGATCGTCTTACTCTTCACATTAGTTCCATTTTTTCAAATTTCATTGCAGTTAGATTTTTTAATGAATTTAGAGGGAAAGCTAAGCCCGTACCTAAAGCGAGTCACAGTAGCGTATATTCTGATAAACAGTTATCAGGCTGAGTTAAGTTTCCTACCATCTAACTATATAAAAAAAACTTACTCTCTATTATTTGGTCTTTTTCTACTAACAAATAAAAACACAGGCATAACTAAAACAAAGAATAGCACTAGACCGAAATTATCATGATCGTTTACGAGACTGCTTTGCATTTTCGAATTATACGCTACTACAGTTATGATCATCACTCTGAGCCAATTGGCAAATACGCTTATCAAAACGCCAATCAAAATGTAGAACAAACTTTTCTTGATTTGTAAATTCTCAATATATGTTGCATAAGTTACCATTGCTGCGCCGACAATTAAATAACGAAGTCCAGAGCAACTGTCGGCAATTATAAGCGTACCAAATGGCAATTCGATAACATTTTCGTAAATGTGAAACGTGATTGAAGTATGCGCCAACATAAACGAAACTGCCCATGAGGTCATTACCACTAAAAGACTATTGACTTGATCCCATACTGGGATGGCAAATACAAAAAAGAAGATTGGAAACCATAATACTTTCAAGGCTTTGAAAGAGAAAAATAAGGGAATAGTTACTACCCATAATCCGTAAACAGAAGCTTGCTCAATCAATTCAATTTCATACTTAACACTTACCACTAAACAAATTAGACCACATACAACGCACGCAGTGCATATTAACACTGTAACCAGCGGTGGCTTTTGGAACTCTAATTCAAACCTTTTGTTATAGATTTCAAAAAAAATAAGGCCCAAAACTAAAAAACCATGGCCATATGATTCGGTGAACTTGGTCCACTTCACAATAAGCGTCATGGACGACTCATGAAATAAAGAACCTATAAGAAGCAGAGTTACCGCTAAGAATAGAACTTTACTGAAGCCTTTTAGAGAATTCGCCATACCGTTTTTGTACTCCATCATTCAAAAAACTAACTTCTTATTGTTGTATGCTTTAAAAAGTCACCACCAAATTATAATTAAAATTCACTACCGACTTCGAACTAAAAAAACTAACTCAACACCTGACTGTTGTATTTGCTATTCAGAATTTGCTAGTAATTCCTTATACTCATTGATGTACTGTTCAGCCATAATCGCTGATGTAAATTGCAGCGCAAACCGCTTCTTTATGTTTTGACTGATCTCGCTCTTTTGTTCTTCGCACTTCCGAATATATTGCTTTATTTTTTCTTCGACCGACTCTCCGCTTACTTCGCGACAAACGAATGGATAATCTTTTCCTAAGACATAGGAAACTCCACCAACATCTGTAGTGACAACGGGAAGTCCAGCCCTCATTGATTCTAATAAAGTAATTGGAACACCTTCAGTCACCGAGTTAATGACCAATGCATCATAATTTCCCATTGTGTTTGACGGGTTTTCCACATAACCCAATAAATGAATGGAATCTTGCAGTTTCAACTCTTTCACTTTTGCGACAATGGTTTCTCTTAGCGGCCCCTCTCCCATGATTGACAGAGCGACATCCTCTCCGCTATTTCTGATGTCAGCGACGCTCTCGACTAATTCCAGTATTCCTTTTTCAAACGAGAGGCGTCCAACAAAAAGTAAATTGGTCGTTCCGCTCTTAGCATTCCAACTAAAGCTAGACTCCAAATCTTCAATCCCATTTACAATCACTCTCAATTTTTTTTGAGCTATTGATTTGAACTTGGCAAAATTGAGCATATGAGGACTAACCAGAAATAATTTATCAAGCTTTTTGACGAAGAAAGAGTCCAAAACTTGGTAAAACCAAAGCTTACTTGGGAAAAAAGCAGGAATATAACCGTGAATAGTGGAGACTAACTTCAGGGCAGTCTTGCCTTTGAATATGCCGAAATAAACATTAAACTTGTATCCATGAGAATGTGCTATTTGAAAACCTTCTCTTTCTACTTCTTTTAATAATTCATAAGCCGCATTTATTGAAAACTTAGGTATTCGCACTACTTCGAAGTCGATTCGATGTTTCCTTAATTCAATTTCTAATGGCTTTTCACCTTCAGAAGGTGCCCCAATGCTATACACTTTATGCTTTGTGCAATCGGGCATCGCCAAGATAAGTTCGACAAGCATGCGTTCCGCGCCATAGAAGCCACCGCTATCTATAAAGTGAGCTACTTTCATTAACCTTCCCTAGGCTTCCACGTCACGATTTTTTCTTTTCTAATAAATCGATATAAAGCGAAGATACAGGCTAAATTAACTAAACAGAAATAGTAAGGTGCAGAGAATACTACGTTATTGAGTGAGGGATTTTTGTAACCCATATACGCCAATAGATAGAAAACAGTTTGACCTGCCAGAGTTAGTTGATAAAAGCTATCTGTGGAAGCAAGAGGAATATTTGCAACTAGCGCCACTATCATGAAGACTACAGCGAAGTACCTTAGTAGTTTGTGCGATAATAATTGAAGTGAAAATAGGCCGAATTTAAATGGATTAAATAATATTCGCATATCGAACAACGCCCACAGAGCTCGCAACGAGACTCTTACGCGCATACGAAACTCAGAGCCTCCTTCATAAAGCGATTCCTCCTTTAATAAGGCCTTTTCACAATACTTTACTTTGAACCCTTGTCTAACTGTCCACAAAGGTTGAACGAAATCTGGCAGCTGATCTGCATTTAGCTTCTTAAAAAGCGAAGTTCTGATAGCATCAATACCGCCGTCAACCCCAACGACTGAGCCAACTCTAGTTTCAAATTCTCTAAGTTTGTTCTCGTATTTCATATACGCTGAGCATCCATCTCCAACTAAACTTCCTTCGGAGTTAACATAAACCATTTTGCCCGTAACATAGCCGGTTTTCGAATCAGCAAACATTTGAACTAAATTTGAAATTGCACTGGTTGAATAAATACTATTAGCATCAGAAAACACAATAATATCTGACGTAATGTGGTCTTTTGCCCAGTTTAAAGCAGAAGTTTTTCCGGCCCGAGGCTCTTGGCGAAGAAGTGTTACTCGGTCATTTTTTGATTGCAGTTCTGCTACAATTTTATCCGTTGAATCTGTGCTAGAGTCAGATACCACGATTACTGATAATTTTGTTTCGTCGTAGTTTTGCGACAGCTTATTTTCAACTGTTTTTTTAATACTATTTTCTTCATTGAAAGCAGCAATAACAACGACAACGCTCGGGAGCTCCGCAACTTCGTTTTTTGTATTAGTTTTTGAATTGACACTTAGGATCCACATCAGCATGGGATAACCAAAGTAAATGTAAAAAAGAATACAAATGCATCCCCAAAAAAAAAGTTCCATATATTACAACCTATATCAAGCGATTATAATGCGTTCAGTTAACGTCAGTGATTAAGAATAATGTTCCATATTTATCTAGTTGGGAAATGACCAAAGCATTTCTTATTTAGCATCCAAGATACCTTTGGGAATCTGAATATTAATCGCCAATTTACCTATTACATGCCCGCAAGAGAAATGTCTTTTGTATAACAGCTCAGGGTGTCCCCCCACCAGCTGAAGGTAAATGCATAGAGGATAAGAATAAACGAAGTCATTACAGTAGAGAAGTATTTATCTAAAAGATTATTTGATAGAGGTTTGTAGTCAACAGTATGATATTATTCGTTCATGTTATAAACTGGTGTTGAATTGTCGCTCTCCATTCAATCATTTACTAAACATTTGAAAATCTTTATTAACAATCACGTTAGCTAGGAATGCTCGTTATGTTAAATCAAAA
>JAXHTT010000163.1:0-7877 GCA_034190055.1 Pseudomonadota bacterium
CAAATCGAAGCAGCGCGTCGTGCTATGACTCGTCACGTTAAGCGTCAAGGTAAAATTTGGATTCGAGTTTTCCCTGACAAGCCAATTACTGAGAAGCCTCTTGAAGTGCGTCAAGGTAAAGGTAAAGGTAACGTTGAGTACTGGGTATGCCAAATTCAGCCTGGTCGTGTTCTTTACGAGATGGAAGGTGTTCCTGAAAATCTTGCACGCGAAGCGTTTGAATTGGCAGCGGCTAAACTGCCATTTAAAACAACCTTTGTAACTCGGACGGTGATGTAATGAAAGCGACTGAACTGAAAGACAAAAGCGTAGAAGAGCTGAACGCAGAGTTGATTAACCTGCTACGCGAACAGTTCAACCTACGCATGCAGCACACAACAGGTCAGCTTGAAAAAACTGATCAGTTGAGAAAAGTACGTCGTAACATCGCGCGTGTTAAAACCATTCTGACTCAAAAGGCTGATGCGTAATGACTGAGCAAAAAATTCGTACAGTACAAGGTCGTGTGGTTAGCAACAAGATGGATAAAACCATTACTGTTGTAGTTGAACGTTTTGTTAAGCACCCAATCTACGGGAAGTTCATCAAGCGCTCTACTAAGCTTCACGCCCACGACGAAAACAACGTGTGCAACCAAGGTGACGTAGTAACAGTACGTGAATGTCGCCCGCTATCTAAGAACAAATCTTGGATGCTAGTTGACGTTGTTGAGAAAGCTGGCGTTTAATCGCTAACTTTTTTCAAAGTCTTAAAAAAGCCGCTTTCGAGCGGCTTTTTTGTTTTCTTTGACCCGTCCTAAAAAGCTTCGCGCTTTGTTTTACTCACGCTTTCACGATCTGGTGGTAAAGCGCAGCATACTCGCTTGCCATATTCTCTATGCTAAAGTGTGTTCTCACATGCCGGTGAAGTGCTTTACCTAATGCTATCTTTTCCTCGGGTTTTGCTATCAATAAGCTTACTGCTTGCACCAGCCCGCTAATATCGCCAGGGCTTACCATTAAACCCGTTTCCTTATGGCTTATAATTTCCGGAATTCCGCCAACGGGGGTTGATATAACAGCACGTTTGCTTATCCCTGCTTGTAGAAGTATAACGCCAAGCCCTTCAGCGTAAGCAGGATGAACCAGCACGTCTATATTAGGCAAAATGCTCGCGACGTCGTTAGTAAACCCGCACAGCTTTACATTACTGTGCAACTGATACCTGTCGATTAACGACTTATAGTGTTCTTCTTGAGATCCCTTACCAAAAAGAAGGCAAGTTAGGTTATTAAATTGCGTTGTTAGCTCCCGCATAGCGAGTATCAAATCAGCTTGTCCTTTACGGGGAATATATTGTGCAAAATTAGCGATAACGAAGTGGTGCTGTGGAATATTAAACTTACTCTTCAACCACTGCTGGTCAGAAGGCTGTCCGTATTCTTCCTCATCAACGGCAGAGTGAATAATTCCTTGGTATTTCACTTTATCGCAATGCTTAGAGACTACATTATGGACACCCTCCGATATGCTTATTACCGCCTCGTACTCTCGATATTTAAAGCGGGCCAATTTACCTTCAGTATTATCTACACGTCGGGTACATACTGCTGGTATTCCCGTGAATTTTGCTGCCAGTGCGCCCCAGACATCAGCGCCACGTCTACTGTGTACGTGAATTACGTCGGGCCTAATGCGCTTTACAACGTCAAGTAAACGCTTAAAGCCCATCAGGTCGGTATCGCCTTTGTAGTTAATAGCGAAAGTTTTACAGCGGTCAAAACCGTAGTGACAGATTTCGCTGTTAGCAGCACAAACAAGATGTTGGGTAAACCCACTGTCTTTATCTAGTGCATCGATAAGATAAGTTACTTGCTTCGCACCACCGTATAAATGCCTTCCCAATTCGATATGCAAAACGTTAATGTCGAAAGGATGCTTGTTGCTCATACTAGTGGCTTATGTATGGTTTAAGGTGATTAAAGACTTGTTCAGGTGTAACTAGCGTCATGCAGTCAAAGCTTCCATTGCACGTGGGTTTTCGTTTACATGGTGCGCAAGGCATGTCTTTAAACAGTACATGGGTATAAGCATTGTCGGTTATAGTGTAGGGTCTTGTTGAACCAAAAATGGCAACAGTAGGTTTTTGATAGCTTGTAGCTAAATGGGTAAGACCCGTATCTACACCAACAAGCGCATGGCAAAGTGACAGCACGCTCACGGACTCCTCTAAGCTAATTTTTCCAGCCAGCGAAATTACCCCGTTACATTCAAAGGTTAAGGCTTCTGCTTTTGCTGCATCACCAGGGCCTCCTAAAATGGCTATAGGTAAACTAAAGTGTTTACGTACCCTGTGAATTAAATTTTGCCAGTGTTCAGAAGGCCAATGCTTTTGAGGGCGAGTGGTAAAAGGCGCGATGGCTATAAAGGGTTCTGTTAAGCCTAAGTGACTAGTTTTCGATATCGCTGACTGCATGGCAGCGCTACTTGATCTAATGCACATTTCATAGCCGAGGCTATCATTGTGTTCAGCGCTGCAAAGTGAATATAGTGTTTTAGCGAGGTGTCGATATTCGCTGCTAATCTGTTGTGATGTTGGCTTATCTAGCGCGAGAGTAAGTAATCTTTGGCTATTTTCTTTGCTTTTGAAACCTATGCGCTGTGATGCACCACTGATGTAAGCGAAAAAGGCGCTTTTCAACAGTCCTTGTGCTTCAATTGCTACTTTGAAGTTCTTTTCTCTGAGCTGTTTTCTGAACGCTTTTATAGTTTTATAAAGCGCCCAGTACTTTTTAGCCTTTAATAGCGCTCGCCATTCGTTTTTGGGCCACGCAATAACGTGGTCGACATAGGGCTGACTGCTAACTAGTGCGACATAGGGAGCTTCTACTAGCCAAGTTAATTCAACAGGCTCTCCGTGTTGGGAATAACTTTGCTTTATGCTAGACGGTAGGCCAGAAGCCATTACAATATCGCCAATTGCGCTAAGCCTGATAAAAAGAATTTGTTGTACGTCTTTAGGCATTAGAATAGGCTTTCAAAATTCACGTGAAGCTAACTAGCTAGCAATATCATCACAGTTTGACGACACTTTAATGACGCACATTGTATTAACGATTATGTATGCGTTTATGTTTACCATTAAGGACAATTTATGTTTGCTGCCGAGCGTAACGGCTACAAACCGGCACTTATCGAAGATATATGCCGATGGGGATATTCGCTGATATTAGTGTTCATTATTCCCTTCGCCTTTTTACAGTTAATGCTAAGAGGTACCACCAGAAACAAAGACTATAACCGGAGAAGGTTTGAACGCTTTGGGATTGTTGCACATGCCCCTAAAAAAGACGGATACTTATTTCACTGTGTTTCTGTGGGAGAGGTGGTGGCCGCTTCTTGTTTGATTAAGCGGATCATGCAAGACGAACCAAATTGTCAGATTACGGTGACCACCACTACACCTACGGGCTCTGCGCGAGTGCGGGCAATATTCGGTGACAGCGTGCATCACTTTTATCTACCTTACGATCTGCATATGGCTATGGCAGGAATGCTAAAAAGAATTCAGCCCAAAGCTGTGCTAATTACCGAGGTAGAGTTATGGCCTAACCTTATCCACGCATGCTGGAAACGAAATACACCTGTAATGGTCGTTAACGCTCGTATGACCGATAGGTCTGCCAGACGTTATAAAAAGATTGGTAAGTTGTTTAACCCTATGCTTGCTAAGCTTTACCATATTTGTGCCCAAGGACAGCGCGACTATAAAAATTATTCTTGGCTTGGTGTTCCTGATGAAAAGCTAACGCTTACTAATAACATCAAGTTCGATCAGGTAGCGTCTGCTACAGTGCCCGAGCACCCTTTTTTAGGTTTGCGTCAAGCGGATTACCCCATACTTGTTGCGGGGAGTACTCACGACCTTGAAGAAGAAGCGGTACTTCAAGCAGCAAAAGAGTTGTGGCAACAAAGCCCTTCCTTCAAAGTAATTATTGTTCCGCGTCACCCTGAGCGTTTCGATACGGTAGCTAAACTTATTGAAGCTAAGTCGCTACCCTTTGTTCGAAGTTCTCAGGTGCAATTTGTACCAGAAGATACCAATGTGGTGTTACTCGATGAGATGGGCAAGTTAAATGATGCCTATGCGGTGGCTTCTTTTGCCTTCGTTGGTGGATCTATAGCTGATAGAGGGGGGCACAATGCTCTAGAGCCGGCCAGTTTTTCAATTCCCATAATAATGGGCCCTCACACTTATAATAATCCGGTTATCTGCAGTTACTTAGAAGAGTGTGGCGCGCTTATTAAAGTAGAGAGTGGAGAAGCAATGTCGGCGATTGTGAATAGATGGCTTCTAAACCCCAATGAGCGAGAAAAAGCAGGCCAATCAGGCCGTAAAGTACTAGAAGAAAATAGTGGTGCTCTTGAGGCTACCGTGCAGTGCATACGAAAATACGTTAACTAATTGTTTTATGGTTAAAAAGTGGGCCCCTAAATAGTGCGCACTGTGCACTCTAATGGGGTTTTCTTTGAGGTGCCTGTAAAGCTAGAATGTGTAAATTAATGTAAGTGATTGTAAAGCATGGATTTTGCTATTTTGGTCTACTCTTTGCTATCAAGCCTACGACAGCGTAGCGGCAGTAAAATCCAAATAAATATGCACCTTTAAAAAAGGGCACTGTGTTACGTGTTCTCCAGGGAGAGACCTCCTGCCGATGGGCAGGAGGTTTTCTTACTTTTACCCTGCTACTTTTTGTTCTGGCTCTGGCTCAATCAAGCTGATAACACGCCAGCCAGCCTTTGGCTGAATACTGTTTCCGTTTATAAAGGTATAGCTTTTACCTTCAGCATCAATAGCAATAAGCGGCGTAGCTCGCTCACCATACTGTTTAATATACTGCTCAAAGGTAAACTCTTCTGAAAGACGGGTAGTTTTAACCGCAGATTCACGGGCAATAGCTGAAGCCAAGTAGCCATAGGTAACGCCCTCATCAAACAAAGTGAGTTTTTTAGCATACTGTTCGCTTACTTGGTGACTTGGTCGCGTAGACTGTTCATTATTGGTTAGTGCCCACACCTTGTCTTTACCCATAGTATATTCAAAGTGATACGCAATAAGCGGGTTCAATTGTTTATAAGGCGACATAATTAAGACAGTGCCAAAGATGTTCAGGTCGAGGTGTCGCGCAGCATGGTCAGACATCGGGTTTCCGAAATATACCGGAATATCCATCATGCGTGCTTCTCTAATGGCATCCCAGTTGGTATCTGCAATTGTCACGTCTAATTTTTGATTCAACATTTCACACGCCAAGGCGCGGTTGAATTTGCTGCCGCCAAAAATAAGATAGCCAGTAGGCGCCGGCGCTCTAACCTTGAGTAACGACGCAACGCTACGCGACGTAAGACTTTGTACTACAACCGTTGCGATAATCACCATAAAGACGATAGGGACTATGATGCCTGCGCCTTCATAGCCTATCTCTTCTAGCTTTAAAGAGAATAACGCTGAAACCGCAGCGGCAACGATACCTCGCGGGGCAATCCAGCTTAGTAACGCTAATTCATTAAGCTTAAGGCCAGTACCAATGGATGATGCTAATACTGACAAGGGCCGCGCCACAAACATAATAGCGGCTAACACCACAATCGATCCCCATCCTACATCGATGACAGACTGTAAGTTCAGCCGCGTGGCAAGTAGTATGAATAAACCTGAAATAAGTAGAACGCTCAAGGTTTCTTTAAATTCTAGGATGTCTTCTACATCGACATCTTTCATATTGGCCAACACCATGCCAGAGATGGTCACGGCTAAAAGGCCTGATTCATGCGCTACGTAGTTTGATGCTGCAAATACACCTAAAATAACGGTTAATACAGCGGTATTAAGCAGATAATGGGGGATCCATTCTTTACGAATAGATAGGCCCAGTAAATAGCCTGAGGCAAGCCCCAGTACAGAGCCTATTCCAACGGTTTTTCCAAAGGCAATGAGCGTATGTGTGATAGCTGTTTCTTGTGACGCTACGATGAATTCGAATACCAGTACCGCTAACAAAGCTCCAATGGGATCGATAACTATACCTTCCCAACGTAAGATATTGGCTAGGTTGGTTTTTGGTCGCACTGTCCTGAGCATGGGAACAATAACGGTAGGGCCAGTTACGGTAACAATTGCTCCGAACAAAAAGGACAGCTGCCATGAAAGGTCAAGACTGTAATGAGCAGCAGTTGCAGCGACCACCCAAGTGACTAACACGCCAATTGAACACAGATTCCTCACCATATTGCCATGGCCTGCAATATCGCTGAATTTTAGTGTCAGTGAGCCTTCAAATAAGATAATGGCAACAGAAAGAGATACGACGGGAAACAGTAAATCGCCAAATAAGTCGTCCGCATTAAGCACCCCAAACACCGGGCCGACAACAATACCGACTATTAAAAGTGGCAAAATAGCTGGAAGCCTTACCTTATAAGCTAAGTATTGGCATGTTATTGACAGCAGTCCTACTGCAACGAGTGAAAGAAGCGGGTCTGACAAAGTGAATCCTTATCGAGTTGTTATTTGTCCATCGTACATCAGCCTAAATATTTGTCATATAGCGACTTTAGACAAAGCATTAGCTTATAGCGATATACGCTTGGGTTTGAAGTTTAGACCAATAGGCCATTTTTAGCGCACTAAATACATATTCCATTTTTAAAACCTTTGGTATTATCAACAATACTACAAGACTTCTCAGGGCGACTTTTTTGAACTCTTTTTTGAAACCCTCACTTCTATTGTCAACGCTTTTGTTAGCGTCTGCATGCGCGAATCAATATCCTGCATCAGTCGCTTCGTTAAACGTGATGAGTGTTGCGGAGTTGCCTGAAGAGCTTTCTGAAACGTCGGGTTTGTTTTGCGAAGCTGATGGCATGTTTTCGCTTAATGACTCAGGCAATGCACCAGTCATTTACCGCGTTAACTACCAAGGTGAGATAATCGAGCGCACGCGTTTACCGCTTACCAATAGAGATTGGGAAGCGATAACGGCTGACGACACGTCGTTTTACATAGCCGATGTCGGAAACAACAAAGGCAATAGAGAAAAAGTAGAGGTTCACAAAGTAAGTCGCCTTAACGCAAACGATATCACTACCTTCACGCTAAAGTACGCGGGAAACAACGCCTCAAGTAATATGCCTTACGCACACGATTTCGATTCAGAAGCCATGGTGAAGTACGGTAAGGAACTGCTTCTGTTCTCGAAAAGCTGGAGAACGGGTATTACTCATGTCTACAAAATTAACGAAGGGGAAATTGAACAAACCATCAACCCCTTTGCGTCGATTAAAGGCCTACCCGGTGTGGTAACTGGCGTTGATTTCGACCGTCATCAAGGCAAGTTCGTTATCACAGGGTATAAGTCGGATCCTTTTGGCAATTTTGCTACCTTTATTGCGCAAATCTCGCAAGACTTCACGCTTCATGATATATGGCCGTTAGAGCGATACAAACAAGTTGAAGGCGTTTGTGTGGATAACAAAGGTACATATTGGTTTAGTGAAGAGGCAACGGAAGGACGCAATGCGTCATTGTCTAGTGCTCACGTAACACGATGATAAGCTCAATCTGGCCTTTATGCTTATTAAAGTCCGTAAACAAGCCCGCTGTCATTATCGGTGGTTATTCTTTTTAAGTTATCTTTTAACTCTTGTTAGTAAAATGGCTAATACCCAACTTACTACTTTCCCGTCTATACTTAAATTGTTATTGAGTGATTTGTCGCCAACCACAATTCAAGAGGCAGCGAAAAATGAGACGTTTAAATCAGTCATTTTTAGCAATATGCATTTGCCCATGTTTTTTAATGGCGGGTGTAGCTCATGCTTCTGTTGTTGAAAAGGCGC
>JAXHTT010000164.1:0-7769 GCA_034190055.1 Pseudomonadota bacterium
AAAGAAATGAAGCCGCGCAATGTGTCACAGTGCGTGCCTAGTGGCGAGTACTGTGAACGGTGACTTGGGATGCGCTTCAAAATTAAATGATAAAACATTAATTTCTCCTCAGTGCATAAACCAGTGCATCAAATTTAGATGCCAAGAAGCGTTGGATGCTTCATAAGTTTAATCTTATGGGCTTTGAACGTATTACCAATGCCTACTGTAAGCCGTTTAACGGTAATATCATTCAATTCATCTTAACCGACTAAAAAACGTTCGCTAGCGTGTGCAAAAACTGGGTCGCAATATTTGCGCCAACCCCTATCAAAATTTCTTCAAATTCGGTACTATCCGCGGTCTTAAATTTATAACGAAATAAGCGGACTATGTTTGAAATAAACCCCGTTACTAATGCGATAAAAGATATCCGCGAGCGCACCGAAGCGCTTAGGGGGTATCTTTGACTTTGATGCAAAGTCAGAGCGTTTAGAAGAAGTTAGCCGAGAGCTAGAAAGTCCTGATGTTTGGAACGAGCCAGACAGGGCGCAGGCACTTGGCAAGGAAAAAGTGGCCCTAGAGCAAATTGTTGAAACGATCCATAAGCTAGATCAGGGTACAGAAGATGTTGAAGGTCTTGTTGAATTGGCCGTTGAAGCCGATGATGAAGACACCTTCGTTGAGGCCCAAAGTGAACTAGAAGGCTTAATTGAACAACTAGAGGTGCTTGAGTTTCGCCGTATGTTCTCTGGTCCAAATGATGAGAACGACTGCTACATTGATATTCAGTCGGGCTCTGGTGGCACAGAGGCGCAAGATTGGGCCAATATGCTGCTTCGCATGTATCTGCGTTGGGGTGAAGCCCACGGTTTTAAAACGGAACTTATTGAAGTATCAGACGGTGATGTAGCCGGGATTAAAAGCGCTACTTTGCGTATTCAGGGCGAATATGCATTTGGTTGGCTACGCACAGAGACAGGCGTGCACCGTTTGGTTCGTAAATCGCCGTTTGACTCGGGCAACCGCCGTCACACGTCATTTTCATCAGCGTTTGTATATCCAGAAATTGACGATGATATTGATATAGATATCAACCCGTCTGACTTACGTATAGATACCTATCGCGCATCGGGCGCAGGTGGACAGCACGTAAACAGAACGGACTCTGCGGTACGTATTACCCACGAACCAACGGGCATAGTGGTGCAGTGTCAAAACGATCGCTCGCAGCACAAAAACAAAGATCAAGCGATGAAGCAGTTAAAAGCGAAACTTTATGAGTTTGAACTGCAAAAACAAAACGCTGAAAAACAAGCGATGGAAGACAGCAAATCTGATATCGGCTGGGGAAGCCAAATACGCTCTTACGTTTTGGACGACTCTCGCATTAAAGACTTGCGCACTGGCGTGGAAACACGTAACACTCAAGCCGTGCTAGATGGCGACTTGGACAAATTTATTGAAGCCAGCCTGAAATCTGGGCTGTAAACCGAACAACGAAGTGAAAGGTTATGACTGACCAACAAACAGACGATAACAAATTGATTGCAGAGCGCCGTGCTAAGCTAAGCGCTATTCGCGAGCAGTGCCGTGCGAACGGTTTCCCAAACAGCTTCCGTCGCGAAAACTATGCGGATGAGCTTCAAGCTAAGTTCGGTGAATTCGACAAGGAAACGCTGCAAGAGCAGGGTAACAAGGTAAGCATTGCTGGCCGTATCATGGCAAAGCGTGGTCCTTTCATGCTGCTTCAAGACATGACAGGCCGAATTCAAGCTTACGCTGATAAAGACACGCAAAAAGCACTTAAAGCAAAATACGGTGCGCTGGATATTGGTGACATCATTGGCGTAGCGGGCGATTTGCACAAGTCAGGTAAAGGCGACCTATACGTAAACATGGAGCAATACGAGCTGCTTACTAAAGCACTGCGTCCATTGCCAGAAAAGTTTCATGGTTTGAGCGACCAGGAAACTAAGTATCGCCAGCGCTACGTTGACCTAATTACAAGTGAGCAAACCCGCAAAACCTTTATGATCCGCAGTAAGATTGTAAACGGTATTCGTAACTACCTTACTGAACGTGACTACCTAGAAGTAGAAACGCCGATGCTACAGGTTATTCCAGGTGGTGCGACTGCGAAGCCGTTTGTAACTCACCACAATGCGCTAGACATCGATATGTACCTGCGTATTGCGCCAGAGTTATACCTTAAGCGCTTAGTCGTTGGTGGTTTTGAGCGCGTGTTCGAAATCAACCGTAACTTCCGTAACGAAGGTTTGTCAACGCGCCACAACCCAGAGTTCACTATGCTTGAGTTCTATCAAGCGTATGCAGACTACAATGATCTGATGAACCTGACAGAAGATATGCTGCGCAAGCTGGCGGAAGATATTCTTGGTACAAGTATCATCAAAAATACAACCAAAGATGCTGAAGGTAATGTTACGTCTGAAGTTGAATACGACTTTGGCAAACCGTTTGATCGCTTAAGCATGGGCGAAGCTATTCTTAAGTACTGGCCAGAAGCTAACGAAGAAGCCATTCGCGACCCAGAAGCTAACCTAGATGCGCTTAAAGCGATGGCAAAACAGCTTCACATCAAAGAGCCTGAAGTTGACGGTATTTGGGGTGCAGGTAAGTATCTTTGTGAAATCTTCGAAGCAACAGCGGAAGAAAAGCTAGAGCAGCCTACTTTTATTACAGAATATCCTTGGGAAGTATCACCGCTTGCGCGTCGTAATGATAATAACCCATTCATTACTGACCGCTTCGAGTTTTTCGTAGGTGGACGTGAGTTAGCGAATGGCTTTAGCGAGTTGAACGACCCAGAAGACCAAGCAGAGCGCTTCGCGAAGCAAGTTGAAGAAAAAGATGCAGGCGATGATGAAGCTATGCACTTTGACGACGATTACATTCGTGCCCTTGAATACGGCTTACCGCCAACAGCGGGTGAAGGTATTGGTATCGACCGTCTAGCGATGTTGTTTACCGATAGCTCTACCATTAAAGATGTTATCTTGTTCCCACACATGAAGCCTCAAGCGCCAAAAGATGGCCAAGAAGCGGGTGAGCAAGAGTAAAATCAGTTATAAACGCTAAGGCTTTAAACACTTAGCGCTTTAACACGCTCAACCAAAAGGGTGTTCTCGGGAACGGGGATACCCTTTTTCTTTGCCATTTCTACAATATAACCGTTAATGGCGTCTATTTCCGTTTGCCTGCCGTGAGCAATATCTTGATGCATGCTGGAGTAGTTTTCACCTGTTGCTTTGGCTACCGACAACACGTTTTTTAGTACCTCATCTTCATCGAAGTTAAACCCATATGCGTTAGCCACTAGCGTGAACTCATGGCATATCTTGCGGCGAGTTTGCTCAAATTCAGCATCAGCAATGTGCTTATTTTGAATATCGTGAAGTGCCGTTAGTGGATTAATTACGGCATTAACGGAAAGCTTGGCCCACAGTGCTGTTAAAATATCACTTTGGTATTGCACGGGCGGAAGCGCACTATCAACAGTAGCAATTGCATTTGCAAGCTGTGGTGCTACTTGTAAAAGGTCTGCAAGCTTTTGAGGTACTGACTCAGCTAAATTAGGCGCGCCAATTTGCGTTGCGCCTAGCCCGGTATACTTCACATAAAAATCGCCGCTTGATGTACTTTCTTTTAACGCGCCGTGGCTCGTTGTAGCAAGAAGCAGCGGATAATCGCCGCCTAACAAGTGCCGTGCAACCTCTAGCCCGCCCATACCGTTGTGCATCAGCACAACCGTCGGTTTTTGATTGAGGTAGGGCAGCCATTGTTTTAGAGCAGCGTTAAGTTGATACACTTTTAGTGGAAGTATTAACACGTCACCTTTTTCAAGAACGACGGGTGCAGGCATAGCAGCTTTTAGTTCAATGCTTTGACCATCTTGCCATTGCGCGCAAACCGGCATGGCCCTAATATTTCTGGGGTAGCAATCATACGGCACGCCATTTTTATGAGCGCTCGCTGCAATTAAACTCCCGATGGCACCGCCACCGACTATGTGTAGTTTTCCCATTAATATCTGTCAAATGTTGTATTAGGTTACTGTTTTACTTATGCGGAACGGGTTTACCTTGATGACGCTCTTATAAAGATTCAGACAAGAAGCGCCCTGGAATTGCCGGCCATGGATAAGCGTCTGGTGCATTAAGCGCCTCAACCCAAGCGTGCATATCTTCTTGATTAATTACTTCGCCCGCATCAAAAGGTGCGGTTACTGATAATTCACCTTTCGATAGAGGAAGACGCAAGTGCCAAGCATGAAGGTAGAGCCTATCTGACGCCGCACCGCCGTAAAGTGTATCACCTAAAATAGGGGCCCCGACGCTTTTAAGCGCGACGCGAATTTGATGGGTTTTTCCTGAATGAGGTTTAACAACGAAACCACGAGTTCCCGGTCTAGCTGCGCTACTGAAAAACTGAGTTATCGCTGGGTTTTCCTGAGTTTTAAGCAAAATACGCTGGCCGCCGCGACGATTTTTCATATCGCCGATTATCATGCCCTGTTTCTTTTTAGGTTTGTTACTGCTTAAGGCTAGGTAGTATTTGCTGACGCGTCTTGATGAAAAAAGTTCGCCGATTTCTGCCGCCACCGTGGCATTTTTAGCTAAGCATAAGCATCCTGAGGTACCGGTATCTAGGCGGTGACAAAGGTGCAATTCTTTAACGGCGAGCTGCTTTTTTAAAACAGTAACAATACCGTCTACTTTTCCTGCTTTAATCCCTTTCTTTGTTCCTGGTGTTACGCCAGTGTCATCCACAGCATCGTGCATGGCAACGCCGACAGGCTTATTAACAACAATAAGATCAGTGTTTTCAAAGAGGATAGGAATGTGCCGCACTAGCTATTTTCTAACTCTTCGATAGCTTCTTCATAATCTAGCTCGTCAACTGCATCGATAATAGCAGTGCGTTTTTCTTGAGGTAAAGCAAGGGCGTCTAGCCACTCGTCTAGTTTATCCTGTGCAATAAACTCACTGGCTTTAAGTGCGGCCAATAACTGCTTTCGAGCTTGCTCAGCGGCAGCGCCATTTGCAGGGGCAGAAGCGGTAACTTCTGGCTCTTTGATTAATGCATCTACCGTGTTAATTGTCTCATTTAGCACGGCGACAAACGCAGGGTATTCATCAGCGACTTGTCCGTCGTTTCGAAAGCTACTTTCAACAGGCTTGCTTGCATTGTGAAGCGCAAACATACCTAGATTTCCTGTTACACCCTTGAGGGTATGAACAAGTGAATAAGCCTCAGTGAAGTCACCCTTTGCAATATGTGCTTGTAAGTCAGCATCTAGAGAACGATATTCGTCCGTGAACTTACCTAGTAGGGTGAACAACAGTTTTTTGTTACCACTTAACTGTGACATTCCGAAGTCTATATCAAGTACTGTTGTTGACTGATCCATACATCTATCCTTTTATTTCGCAACTTCTTTTCGGACAATTTCTAGTCCAAACGCAAACCATTTGTCAGTTCATTCGTACCACTTAACGAATTCAACTGGCTAAAGCCTTTATTACTAAAGACTATGAAGTGTAAGTGTATTTCAGAAATACACAAATTAATACAATCATAGCAAAGTCGAAGCAAGTAAAGCGTTAAAAAGTCTGGTAGTCTTCAAAAATTCGCTCGCGCTTTTGAAATCGTAACTTCATTCTTAACCGTCAAGTTAAGTGGTTACGGCAAAATGTAGTTAGAGTGAAGGCGAGCGAAAACACGTAGTAATTGAAAAGGAATCAACATGTCAGGAAAACTGACCCTTCGTACCCTCTTTATGGCCATAGGCGTCATTGCAGTATCAGCGTGTCAGCACGTGCAGGAAGAACAGGCGAATAGTCAATCAGATACCGCCGCAACGACATCAAATAGCGTTTCTATTCCTTATGAGAAATATACGCTTGATAACGGGCTGACCGTCATCCTTCACGAAGACCATTCTGACCCGCTGGTGCACGTCGATGTAACTTATCACGTTGGTTCGGCACGAGAAGAAATTGGCAAATCTGGCTTTGCCCACTTCTTTGAGCACATGATGTTTCAAGGGTCAAAACACGTCGCTGATGAACAGCATTTTAAAGTTATTACAGAATCTGGCGGCAATTTAAACGGTACGACTAATACCGATCGCACTAACTACTTTGAAACTGTGCCGGCAAACCAGTTGGAAAAAGTGTTATGGCTTGAGTCTGACAGAATGGGCTACCTGCTAGAAGCCGTAGACCAAACTAAGTTTGAAAATCAAAGAGAGACAGTTAAAAACGAACGCGCACAACGGGTAGACAATCAACCTTACGGGTTGCGTTTTGAGCTTAATGGCGAAGCGCTTTATCCTGAAGGGCATCCTTATTCGTGGATGACTATTGGTTATGTAGAAGACTTAGATCGAGTAGACGTAAACGACCTGAAAGCTTTCTTTAAGCGCTGGTATGGCCCTAACAATGCTGTGCTAACCATAGGTGGCGATATCGATGTAGCTAAAACTAAAGCCTGGGTGAAGAAGTACTTCGGTGAAATACCCGCTGGCCCTGCAGTAGAAGAGCCTGAGCCCCAGCCGGTGAGGTTGAATGAAACCCGTTATGTCACCCTTGAAGATAAGGTTCACCTTCCGCTTCTTCAAATAACCTACCCAACGGTATACGGTCGTCACGAAGATGAAGCGCCGCTTGATGTTTTAGCCGATATTTTAGGTGGTGGTAAAACGTCATTGTTTTATAAAAACTTAGTTAAAGAGGGCATGGCTGTGCAGGCCGTAGTGTCTCACCCTTGCCGTGAACTTGCCTGTGAATTTCAGCTACTTGCCTTGGCTAATCCAGCAAAAATTACCTCACTCTCAACACTTCAAGATGTGCTGAATAAAACACTTGAAGAGTTTGAAACAAGAGGTGTCACCACTGATGATTTGGCGCGAACAAAAGGTAAAATTGAAGCGCGTACGGTGTTTGGTTTACAAAGTGTGTCTGGCAAGGTGTCAGCGCTTGCAGCAAACGAAACCTTTTATCAAACGCCCGATTTAATAGCCGAAGATATCGAGCGCTATAACGCGGTAACGGCTGATGACATCATGCGCGTGTATAATAAGTATATTAAAGATGCCAATAGCGTAGTGTTAAGTGTAGTGCCAAAAGGGCAGGCACAACTTGCTGCTGCCGAGCAGAACTTTGAGCGCCCGGTAAGAAATATTGAGATAGAAACCACAGAAGTTTCAGATGAGGAAGCCTTTACCAGCGCGGAATCTAGTTTCGATAGAAGCGAAATGCCAAAGGCTGGCGAGGCACCTGTTGTAGAAGTACCTGATTATTGGGAAGCTGAACTTGCTAACGGTATAGAAATACTTGGTGTTACCAGTACTGAAACGCCAACGGTAACGTTAACCCTAGGCATGGATGGTGGCATGTTGCTAGACCCCGAAGGTAAAGCTGGGACGGCTTATCTGACGGCTTTGCTTATGAATGAAACTACAAAAAATTACAGTAACGAAGAGTTGGCTAACGAGCTTGCTAAGTTGGGGAGTGCTATCCGGTTCAGCACTGCTGGTAGTAACTCTGTCAACGGAACAGCTCAATCATGGCCATCAAAATGCAACAACCATCACGACCAACACCATCACACCCGTCCCCGCGGCAGGGGCGACGAAGGGAGGTAACTCTGACAAAGGGAGGTAACTCTGACCTCGCATCATCATGGGCATAGCTTACTCAAGCGTATGTAGAAAGTAAGGTAGTGCCAACCCCCGCCGCCACCATCACCTCCACTGCCCGCCA
>JAXHTT010000165.1:0-7618 GCA_034190055.1 Pseudomonadota bacterium
GGCGACGGTCGCGCAATTTCTATCGTTGAAGCGGTATTAAACGGCAAGCGTTGGGAAATGCAATTAAAAGGTGCTGGTCGCACGCCTTATTGTCGCGGCGCAGACGGGCGCGCCGTATTGCGCTCAAGCGTACGCGAATTTTTAGTGCAAGAACACATGCACGCGCTTGGTATACCCACTTCCCGCTCTTTAAGCTTGTTTATGTCTGAATCAGACACGGTAGACAGGCCTTGGTATCGCGAAGGCTCTCATTCCTATGAGCCTGAAGTGATGGTAGAAAATATAACGGCCATATCCACCCGCGTGGCACCTTCATTTCTGCGCGTAGGGCAAATAGAGCTTTTCGCTAGGCGCGCTCGTTGTAATGAACACAGCGAAGCATTAGACGAGCTAGAAGCCATTGTTAAACACCTTATTGAGCGAGAGTACTCAAGTGAAATAGACACATCCACGCCGTTTGAAGAGCAAGTGGTAACGCTGGCTGCACTATTTCGAGACCGGCTAACGCGTCTTGTTTCTGGTTGGGTTCGCGTCGGTTATTGCCAAGGCAATTTTAATAGCGATAACTGCGCCGCAGGAGGCTTTACGCTGGATTATGGGCCATTCGGCTTTTGTGAGTTTTTTGAAGCAGACTACCAACCTTGGACAGGCGGAGGTCGTCACTTCTCGTTTTTAAACCAGCCCATTGCTGCGCAAAAGAACTTTGATATGTTCTGCCGCTCACTTATGCCGCTACTTGAAAACAACAGTGAACAGCTCGCTAAGCTTAACGATATTAACGACGGTTTTTCTGGCGTTATGGAACGCGCCATGGAGAGTATGTGGGCAACAAAGCTTGGCATTGCCAGCTACGACCACGACTTGCTAATTAAGCTGCTGCAATTAATGCTGCGCACAGGCGTGGACTACAATCTGTTTTTCCGAGAGCTATCATCGATACCTGAAGATATGGCGAGTTTGACGAAGAGCTTTTACTACCCGCCTAAAGCAGAGGTGATGACAGAATGGGAAGCATGGCTAAAAACGTGGCGTGAGCGCATTGAAAAGGACGCCGAAACACAAGGTGATGTTACAAACGCTATTGCTGCTACCGCAGAGAATATGCGCAAAGCAAACCCTAAATTCACATGGCGCGAATGGTTAATTGTGCCTGCCTATAAAGCCGCAGAGAAAGGTGACTTTACGCCAATTCACGAACTTCAGAAGATACTTACTGCGCCTTATGATGAGCAATCAAAAGAGGTAGAGAATAAGTACTACCAGCTGCGCCCACTTGAATTTTTCAGTGCTGGCGGAGTCGCGCACTACAGCTGCTCTTCGTAGAGCTTTGATGCAAAAGACCTTTGCATTTTGTTTTAGCAAAGGTCTCCCTTGTTGCCAATATAGCTACTTCAAATATACGGTTTTACCGGTTTTGGCACTTTCTCTAGCCGCATCAAGAATTTCTACTACCACCATATTGTTTTCCAGCGCAGATAGGTCATGAGGTGATATAGAAATTTCCTCGTTGATGAGTGCTTTGAAATAGTGGAAAGGGTCGTTATATGGCGCAGCTCGTTCAGGCAGGGTAAGTGTTGTTTCTTCAAAGTCGTCGTACCCTTTCGCAATGCGCATTCGGTAGTTATGACGATTGTCGGCATATACTGCGCCTGTCTCACCGTAAATTTCCATATCCTTGCGCCCTATTGGCCAGTTCCAAGACCCTTGCACAATGGCATTGGCGCTTTCATAGCCTAGAATAATGATAGATTCGTCATCTACCTGAGGGTTGTTTTCTGCTTGGAGCTGCTGAGTGATTGCCGTTACGCTCTGCGGCTTTTTCCCTTCCATCAGCCAAGTCATAAGGTTTGCACCATAGCAACCGAAGTCGACAATCGCGCCGCCTCCATTTTGCTTCGGATCAACAAGCCAGTCTAAAAACTCACTGTTAATGCCAAGTTTCGCTGGCCCCTTATGACCATCGCGTACTATGACTTTGCGAATGCCGCCAACTTCGTCATTCTTTATCGCTTCATACGCTTTGTGGTTAGTGGGATACCACGTGGTTTCGTAGTTGGTGAGTAGATGAATGTTGTGCTTTGTGGCGAGGGCTTCCATTTCCGATGCGTGTTCCATATTAATCGCAAGGGGCTTCTCAACCATAACGTGAACGCCGCGCGGCGCCGCCTTTTGCACGACTTCTAAATGCTCGTAAATGGTACCAAACGCAGCGACTGCCTGAACATCTTGTGCGGCGAACATGGCGTCCATCGAATCATACACTTTGTCCATGGAGTAGTTGTGCTGCGTGGCATAACGCTGAGCCAGATCTTTGTTTTGCTCAACAATGCCAACAATCTCAAATTGGCCTTGCTTTTCGCTTTCGAAAATCCAATGAACATGGGTGTGAGTTAACCCAACCACACCTATTTTTAGCTTATCCGAAGCATGTGCACCGCCAAAAGACAGCGCAACCAATAGCGCACTTAAAAACCTGCCCACCGTTCTTCTCATCTTTATTCCTTTAAATGTTTTTTAGACGCAACTAAAGCGCGTCAATCGATTCACTTGGCTCAGTAAACCACACCGGGCCATCTTCGGTCATATAAAAGTGATCTTCTAAGCGAATACCAAACTCGTTTGGCACTACTATCATAGGCTCATTACTGAAACACATGCCAGGTGCTAGCGGATGAGGATTCTCTTTTACTAAATACGGCCATTCGTGAATATCCATGCCTATGCCATGTCCTGTTCGATGTGGCAAGCCTGGTAAGTTATAGTCTGGCCCTAAGCCGTCTTTTGCTAAGCTGTCTCGCGCGGCTTTGTCCACATCGCCGCAATGCACGCCGACTTTGGCGGCATCAAATGCCGCAAGCTGTGCGCGCTTTTCGCTTTCCCACATTGCCCGTTGCTTATCGGTTGGCTCACCAAAACAATAGGTTCTCGTGATATCAGAGAGGTAGCCATGAACCTTACAACCGGTATCAATCAATACTAAGTCATTTTTCTTTAGTACCTGCGGGTCTTTAACGCCGTGGGGAAACGAGGTCGCTTTTCCAAAAAGTACGATGCAAAAATAGTTACCGCTGGCGCCTACTTTTTTATGTGCATCATTAATAAATGCTTCAACTTCTGTCGTGGTTATGCCTTCATAAAGCATACTGGCTGTGGCTTTGTGCACAGCAAGGGTCATGTCCATGGCACGCTGAATGAGCGCTAGTTCATTGTTCGATTTGTGCATACGACAATGCGCAGTGACCTCAGCACCATTGATGATTTGCCATGGTTGTTCCAGCAGTTTATTAAAACCATCTACAATAAAAAATTGCGTAGACTCATCAACACCCAGCTTGCTGCCACCTGCTGTGTCCAACTCACTCAACATAGAGATGGCAAGCGCGTATGGGCTTTCATGTTCTTGCCAACCGATAATCTCGCCTTCTACTAGTTTACGCTCGTTTAAAGAGTCGATTTCAAAAGTAGGAGCTAGATATACAAGGTCCCCTTTTGCAGGCAAAAGCGCACCGACTAAACGCTCGCTGGCGTACCACTGCATTCCTGTAAAATACGCTAAGTTAGTTCCCGCGTTTAGATATAACGCGCCAATGCCATACTGCTGCATGTAATGCTGCGCCTTGGCAATTCGGGCTTTGTATTCAGAGAGTTCTATGGGGCGCAGATCGCCTGTCATGTTGACGAGACTATCTAAAGCCTGTTGTGGTGTTTTTGTGCCTATTGTTCTGCCCACTTTTTTTGTCCCTACACTGGCGCAAGGCTGATTATCTATTGGAGTGTTCATCAGCCCGCCTTAACTATGAATTTATTTAAACGGGCACACTGTACAATAATGGTTAGGAAAGTCGAGATAAGCGAGGAAAGCGATACCAGTAAAATGGCGTAACTATTGCTGAACACTCGCTTACTACAACTCAATTTTAAAGAGCACTTTTCCACGCAGCTTCTGGAAGTAAGTACAAACCTTTCTCGCTTGCTGCACCTTCATTCACAATATAGCCAATGCCCGCAGCCATCACCGCTAGGGTTACGTCAAACGCATTGATGCTGTCACCATAACCCGCAGTTAAGTTAAACATAGAACCATCAGCCAAAAGGTACAGCGTTTTATTGCCCAGCTTATAAGCGTTTACATAAGGCATTGGCTCACTGTGAGTAGCGTTATTTTTAAGATACGGCACATCAATTTCTTGCGCCACGTGACCCACATTTAAAATAAACGCCCCATCTTTCATACTGTCTAAATGGCTTGAATTCACTACGCCATACGCACCAGTTGCAGTGGCAATAACGTCAGCTTGGCTTGCGGCTTCATTCAAATCAACCACTGGCCAGCCGTCGTATTTCGCCTGAAGTGCTCTTGCTGGGTCAAGTTCTGCAACTTGAACCTGCGCTCCGAAAGCCTTTGCCGACGCAGCAACGCCCTGCCCAACCAAACCATAACCAATAACAACCACTACTTTTTCGTGCAGGGTTAAATGTGTGGTTTGGAAGAAGGTTTGCCATGCGCTTAAACCCACCATGTGCCTGTTGTGAAGCCCTTCTTTAACTGGCAAGTCATCCCAGTTAAATATCGGGTAGTTTGGCGCCATACCGTTTAAGCGGTTAATTCCAGAACCCGTTGCTTCTAAGCCCGATACAATGCTTGGCACTGGCTTGTTTGCTTTTATATTTTCATGCAGTCGAGTAGTAAGGTCCGCCCCCATTTCACATAAGTGAGTGGGTTGCCATGCTAGCGCTTTATCGAATGACTCAGACCAATCAGCATCGCTCATATCGCGCCACGCATGAGCCGTTGCCCCCTTATCTACAAGATAAAACACAACGTCATCTTGTACCGTAGTAGGGTTGCATGTGGTCAAAAAGATATTGCAGCCTCGTGATAGCAGCCCCTCTACCAAAGGTGCCATTTTCAAATCTAAATGCATGTTGCAGGCAAGCTTGACGTTAGACAGATCGGGAAGTGCTTCAATAGCCATACGAGTGCGCGGCATATGCAGGCTGGCCCACGCCAACTCTGCTTGAAAGTCTTGGTACATGAAAAGGATACTCTGAGAAAACCGAAACAGAATCATACGCGAGAAAGTAGTATTTATAAATCAGCGAGGCACCTCCACTTATTTCCCAATATTACTTTCTATTTCCTTGTTTCTTTATTGAACACTTTCGTTCCACAGTACCACCTTGTTTCGACCGTTAGCTTTTGCTAGATACAAGGCTTGGTCTGATTCTTTGATCAATACATTGATATCCTCTTCGCCTGGAGAGGTGCCTGCCACGCCAATACTTACTGTCACTCTAAGCAGTTTATTGATGTCGTGAGTAAACAGGTGCATGCGTAGGTTTTCTGCTATTTGCTTAGCGTACTGAGCGCGGGTGTTAGGTAAGAATACTAAAAACTCTTCTCCGCCCCAGCGAAAGGTTATATCGGAGCCCCTAACCAGCCCTTTGATTTCTTCTGCCACTTTTTGCAGCACCTCGTCGCCCATGTCATGACCATACTTATCGTTAACTTTTTTAAACCAGTCGATATCAATAAGCATAACTGACATAAACTTATTGCTGCGCTTTCCTAGCTCCCAAATAGGGTATACCAAATCTTCAAAAGCACGTCGGTTATACAACGAAGTGAGTGGGTCGAGCCTTGCGTCACGCTCTGCGTTTCTGCGTGCTTGCTGAACTTGCTTGTAATTAAACGCTAGTGAAATAGACAGTAGAGACATTTCCAATACCATGCCAATTTCAATGCCTCTGAACGCCCACTTTGAATAGGGAATAAGTCCCCACGTGGCCAAACTCGACACTGTTGCGCCACCCGTTCCGCACAAAATAGCAGGGAGGAAAAACTTAGCTAGGGTGTCGCCATTGCGATAGGCGAGTATTCCAATACACAGCATCCAAATAGCAATTGACGTGAGTACTACCAACTGTGACATCACCGCAAAAGAGCGATCTCCAATCAGAACAATAATTACCGCAAGCCCAACTAATACACCGTAAATATACTTCCTAGACCAATAAAGCCTGGGCAAGTAAAGCTGGGTATTGAGAAACTCGATAGTGAATCTTACCGCGTTGAATAAATAAAAGAACATAAGTACTGGTATCAGCCATTGTTGAAGGGGTATCGACTCTGACCATACCCACCAAAAACCGTGGCCAGTGTAGGTGAAGTTAAATACTAGGAACGATAAAAGATATAGTGAATAAAGTAGGTAACGCTGCTCTCTGAGATAAGAATATAAGACGAGGTTATATAGCAGCAGAATAATAAGCGAACCATATAACGCGCCATAAAAATACGCATTTTCCGTCGACTTATCTTTTGCCGCTCTGGGAGGTCCAACATAAATAGGGATAGTCATCGGGTCTTGGGACGCAAACCGAAAAATGACTAGCGATTCTGGCTGAGTAAACCGATAGAAAACTAATGGCATCCGGGCATCTTCAAGACGAGCATTATGGACTTGGTTATCACCAAGTTTAACTTGATGTTTTCTTTGGCCGTTTTCGAAAAAATAGATGTCGATGTCGTCGAGCCACGCGTTATCTATTTCTATTTTGAGAGGAAGAAACGGAACCGTTATAGGGCTTTGCTCCCCGATGCGATTGGCAAAACCACTATACTCATTTTGATCAATTTCTAGCACACCCCAAACGGTGTTGCTTGTAAACCCGTAACTGACTTGCCCGTCAGTATTTTCAATCAAACTATTGCGCTGATATTTGGCAAAAATGTCTTCGGCAGATAGTGCATTACCATCCTCGTAATGCATCCAGAGCTTGTGATTAACTAGGTGCATCTTATTTTCAAATGCCGCTTCGTGCCCGTGAGCACCAGAAAATCCGCCCCATAGGCTATGTGCTATTACCAAGCCAACAAAGAAAAGAAATGCTCTCATACATCAGTTTTTGCTAATAGGAGTTCAGACTCAGGGACGGCAACCAAAAGGTCAACCCTTGTTAACATCTCTATTAAATTACGCTTATTAACAAGGATTGTGAATAGGTTTATTGGCTAGAACACTATGTAACCGCTTTTTCTTTGGGTAATTACACATTTACTTTATGCATAGAAGCAGAAGCTTGGCATACTATGCCCTTTGCTGCCTATTCACAAAGCAGTAGTCCATTGTTCTGTTCTGCAAATACACTTAAGGGCGTTAGTTCTTTTTTATGCTTAGCTTTATAACCAGTACGCTTATTCCTGTATTGATCCTTCTTTTAATGGGTTGGCTGTTTTTTCGAATTAAGTGGCTTAATGAAGGGTTTATTGAAGCTGGGTCAAAGCTGGTATTTAACGTTGCGCTCCCTGCTCTACTATTCTTATCAATCGCGAGAGCTGACTTTTCCAAAGCCGCGAATCTATCTCTTATGAGCGTGGGAGTGATAGGAACGCTTATTGTATTTGCTGCGCTAATGATTATTTCTCACCTGACAGTACATCCGTATAAAGCCAGAGGTGTTGTTGTTCAGGGCGGCTTTCGAGCCAATATGGGTATTATCGGCTTAGCCTATTGCGCTAACACCTATGGGCAAGAAGGCCTAGCGGTAGCGTCTGTCTATATGGGGTGTATCACCATATTATTTAATGTACTTTCAGTGTTTGTTCTTAACTTTT
>JAXHTT010000166.1:0-7574 GCA_034190055.1 Pseudomonadota bacterium
GGCTGCAGGAATGGGTCTCCGCCCGGCTGAATGAACCCCTGCCGCTGTTCCGTCCCATGTGGAAGTTCTGGCTGGCACCCAATGCTCCGGGTGGCGCGGCGTTGGTGTTGCGGATGCACCAACCTACACCGTCACCAAATTGCTCTTTTTGACGCCACAATACTTCTGCGGGCAGTGTATCGCCGTTATCAAACGCTTTACGAAGGATCCATTTTTCCATTTTGCCATCAAGACACATCTTGTCTTGTGGATTTAGGCGCATGGCTACATCAATAAAGTTTTTATCTAAGAAAGGAACACGTGCTTCAACACCCCATGCTGACGTTGCTTTGTTGGCACGAGCACAGTCAAACATGTGAAGTCGATCTAGCTTACGTACCGTTTCTTCGTGGAACTCTTTGGCATTTGGCGCCTTATGGAAATACAGATAGCCACCGAAGATTTCATCAGAGCCTTCACCCGAAAGCACCATCTTTATGCCCATTGCTTTAATTTTGCGGGTCATAAGGTACATAGGAGTAGCAGCGCGGATAGTGGTTGTATCGTATGTCTCTAGATGGAAGATAACATCACGGATGGCATCTAAACCTTCTTGAATGGTGAAATGGATTTCATGGTGAACTGTACCAATCATATCCGCCACTTTCTTCGCAGCTTTAAGGTCAGGAGCGCCTTCAAGGCCTACAGCAAAACTGTGTAGGCGTGGCCACCAGGCGTCGGTCTTATCTTCATCTTCAACACGTTTGGCTACGTACTGTGCAGCCACAGCAGAAACCAGTGATGAGTCTAGACCACCAGACAGCAGCACTGCGTAAGGCACGTCAGACATCATGTGTGACTTCACTGCTTTTTCAAATGCTACGCGAAGCTCGTCTAAATCGCTTGCGTTGTCTTTTACGTTGTCGTATTCCATCCAATCGCGTTTGTAGTACTTAGTGACTTTTCCTTCTTTGCTCCACAGGTAGTGGCCCGGGGGGAACTCACTAATTGTCTTACATACGCCGGCTAGTGCTTTCATTTCTGACGAAACATAGAAGTTACCGTGTTCGTCGTAACCCGTATATAGAGGAATAATACCAATATGGTCACGGGCAATCAGATAGGCATCTTGCTCTTCATCGTAAAGAATAAACGCGAACATACCTTCTAGGTCATCAATAAAATCGATACCTTTTTGCTGAAAAAGCGGAAGAATAACTTCACAATCTGAACGGGTTTTAAATGGATACGGCTCATCTAAGTCAGCGGCTAGCTGCTTGTGGTTGTATATCTCGCCGTTAACAGCAAGAATTTGCTTATCGTTTTGGCTGATAAGAGGCTGTGCCCCTGTATCTACGTCGACAATCGCCAATCTTTCGTGACAAAGAATGGTATTGTCATTATTCCAGATACCCGACCAGTCAGGGCCACGGTGGCGCAAAAGTTTTGATAAATCGAGGGCTTGGGTTCTGAGTTCAGACACATCGGTTTTGATATCAAGGATACCGAAAATACCACACATATAACGGATTCTCTCTGTTCACTTGTTGAAAAAAATAATAGAAGTTTTTTCTGTCGGTACTCGCGTACGAGTGGGCGAAGGATTGTTTTTATTCTTTTTTCGCGTGCCTTGAATGTGCCAGTCTGACAGGAAATTGCAAGTACATTATGATGAGAAAATGGAAATTCTTATTCCTTTTATCCCAAAATAGCCGTTTATTAACATTTTTATCCTATTTCGAGTGAATAATTATGTTGTGAGTGAGTTTGCTGAGTAATAAAAAATAGCAGTTCGAAGCCAATTGATTCAGTATTCTGGAAGTGAGAAATAAGAAAGGGCCTATAAAAAGGCCCTTTTAACTTCACTGCATAACTACGCATTTTAAACGCTTAGATGTCGGTGCGGGTATTAATTTTTGCGCTGAAACTCACTTGCTTCATTCCATTTAGGCCAAGCGTCAGCATTTGCAACGCCTACACCCACGTCAAACAGCATTTGCGTGTCCTGTACTATACCGCTTAGATCCCAGTCATCGCGATATTGGTCGCACACTTGATGGTAGCAGCCTGTTACAATAACGTTCATACGTTTTCTATACTTAGCCGTTTCTTCATCTGCTGGCTCATTGCCGCCCTCTGCATATAGTGCCGGTACACCTTGTTTAGCGAAACTGAAGTGGTCAGAGCGGTAGTAGTAACCTGCTTCAGGTCGGTCTTCTTGGGTAAGTGTACGACCTTGCTTAGCCGCAGCAGCTTCAAGGTAGTCTTCCATTTCTGATTTACCCATTCCTACAACAGCCACATTTTTGGTTTTGCCCAATACGTTCATTGCATCCATATTGATGTTTGCAACGGTATTCTCAATTGGAATAACAGGGTTACTGGCATAAAATTTACTGCCCAATAAGCCTTGCTCTTCAGCCGTAACCACCAAAAATGACACTGAACGCTTAGGTGCAGGCGAAAGTTCTGAATAAGCGCTAGCCATGGCAAGCATCGCTGCAGTACCTGTGGCGTTATCGTGCGCGCCGTTATAGATTTGGTCGCCTTCTTTGCTTTCGTCTTTACCGAGATGATCCCAATGGGCTGTATAGATAATATGCTCATCAGGAAACTCCGTACCCGGTAATGTGGCGATTACGTTGTTACTTTCTGACTTTTTGAACGTGTTTTTCACGGTAACCGACGCTTTAATATCCATCGCTTTGCTATATGGACCCTGCATGGCGTTCGCTTTTTCTGTGTCGAAATCAAGGCCGGCATCGGCGAACACTTTTTTCGTAGCATCTAACGTAAGCCAACCTTCAACAGCAACACGGCTCGCGCCTTTGTCGGCACTCACTAAACCGTACTGCGGACCACTCCAGCTGTTTGCAACAACTGACCAGCCGTAAGACGCTGGCGCGGTTTCGTGAACAATAATGGCACCCGCCGCCCCTTGTCGGCTCGCTTCTTCGTATTTGTAACTCCAACGACCATAATAGGTCATGGTAGTACCTTGAAACTTACCGCTTTCTGGATTTTCAAAACCAGGGTCGTTAATTAGCATAACCACGGTTTTGCCCTTAACATCTAACCCTTCATAATCGTTCCAGTCGTATTCTGGCGCATTTACGCCATAACCAACAAACACCAGTTCAGAGTCTTCAAGAGATACCGAGCTTTGCTCACGCTTGGAAGAGGCGACCATTTGCTCTTTGTAAGCAAAGGTATTGTCGCCGATCGTCATGGTCATATCTGGATCAGCTGTGATTTCCATAAGCGCAACTTTTTGTAAAAAGCTATCGCCATTACCCGGCTTAAGACCTGCTTTAGTAAATTCACTGACCAAGTAATCAATGGTTTTCTTTTCACCTTCAGTCGTTGGTAAACGACCTTCAAACTCATCGGAAGACAAGACTTTTAACGGCTCGCGGATATCAGCATCAGAAATACTGTTATAAACACTGTCGAAGTTAGAAGCCACAGGCATAGTCTTCTGCGCTGTCTCGTTGGTTGTGGTGCTGTCGTTGTTAGGTGTGCAAGCACTTACGCCTAGAAGGGTAGGTACAAGCAATGGCAAAAACATTTTTTTCATTGTTAGTCTCTGTTTGCTCTACAATACGCGACCAGTATAGAGAAAACCCCAAAGCGAACCAACAGTTGATATGCAATCAAAATCAATCCCCTTCTGTAAAGACTACTTACTAAAACACGCCAGTAAACCGGTTACGGCGCTTCTTGAAGAGGTTGGCTTGCTAAGTAACGACGAATTTCCTACGCCTGAACAGCTAAATGAATTAACGACTCGATATTATGATCATTGGCAAGCCCCCTTGTTTAAGGGACAAAGCCAGTTTTTAAATGATGATGAGCGTTATTACGAGACCATCATTAGTGAAGACGGTGTAGTTCCTACCCGAGAGCATAGCTGGCACGACTTGTTTAATGCACTTATCTGGCTGCAGTTTCCAAAAACAAAATCTTTGTTAAACGCGCTACATATTAGTGATATCAATGCGCACGGTGTAAACCCCAGAACGGCGCGCCGCAATCGAATAACTCACTTCGATGAGTGTGGTGTAGTGCTTGCCATTGAAGCCCCTGACAGCGCTGCTTTAAACAAGCCTAAGCGCACAGCAACACATGCTGACTCATATAGCGGAGCAACAGGTAGGGCCATGCAAGGTGCGCCATGTGATAGTGACACCCTTGAAACGTTTTTAGCGGAATTAGCGTCCCATCAGTGGGAGCGAGTCTTTGTTGAAAAACGTGCACTGTGGCACACACAGATTAGCCCTTTTATCTTCGGACACGCGAATTTGGAAATGATGTTAAACCCATTTATAGGTCTTACAGGCAAGTGGTTAGCAGTGTCTGTACCTCAAGGCTTTAGCCGTCTCGATAAATGGCAGCAGCGTATAGTTTTAGACGATGCGATGACAGCACGCATTAACGCGCTAAATTATTTTGAGAGTACACCGCTTTTAAAGCCATTGCCTTTGCTTGGTGTACCACTGTGGCACGGTCAACAAGATGAAGTGTTTTATCAGAATAAAGACTATTTTAGACCGCTACGTGAGGGAAGTAAGCCGACAATTCAGCTACCTTTGTGGTCTTAAGGGCATGGCGCTGCCCTGTTATATCGGGGCAGCGCAAACCAAAAGCCAAATAGAAGGTGGGCTCCTGAAAATGTCTTTTTAGAATAGCGCTAAAGCAATCAACCAAATGCCGTAAATAACCACATAAGGTGCGCTTGCAATGAGTGCAGCCTTCTTAAGAGGAAAAGACGTCCACTGGGAGATGCCTACTGTGGCTAAATAAATTCCCCAAAAAAGCTCTAATCTTAAAGCTTGCCCGAAAGCATACCAAGGCGAGTCCATAGGAATACTTGCAATAAAGCCTAAGGATGCTGGTGATAAGATTGAAGGTGCCACCTGGTGGTCGCCTGCAAATAACAGCAGTGCCACACCCACTAAACCAGTCAGAACGTAAGGCATTGAAAGCCACCATGCAAAACCATACCAATCTGTGAAACCAAAAACATGGCTATCGTCTGAGCGGGTCATTAAGTTTACGTACACGGCATAAACAGCGTTAACAATGATAGGAACAAAAAAAGCGCCGATAATAGAAGACCAAAGTAGCGCATCTCTTGTGAAAAAAGACTTCATCTGCTCTTCTTCAGCCGGGCTCATATCGCCTTGTGAAGCGATGTTCATTTCTGCAAACCACTCAATGTCGACAAAGTTCACATAAAGATATTGTGATACTAGTGTAATAGCCATAACCAAGATAAACGGCATCCAGCTCCAGTTGTTGTGCTCACCAACTGCTTTAAAGACGCCATTCGGTTTAAAAAAGATATCATTACACGCTTGAAAAGGATTCGTCACAGTGTGCATCCCTTGCTCCTCTTTCTTAGTTTTTATTTGCTACTCAGGTTTTGTGTAAAACAATGCTGTAAATTATTGTTCGTTAACACGTAGATAAGTATAAAGAGTACTGGCGGGTACAGGTTATGTACAGCACAAGATTCTGATAAAGAGACATTTTTTGTAAGGGGAAATGAATAAGGATAGTATTATCTATGCGGATTGATATAAAGCTCAGTGCGCAGACGCAGTTAAAAGAGCAATAAGAAGGGAAGCATAGCTTCCCTTCTTATTGATGGCAAGACCTTATAAAGCCTATAGATAAGTTATATTCAGCAGTGTAAGTACTATTGTGCTGTACATCACAGATATAGGTAGACCTATCTTTATAAAATGCGCAAATTTGTAGTTAGCAGCGTTGTAAACCAAGAGGTTGGTTTGGTAACCAAATGGCGATATAAAGCTCGCGCTTGCCGCGAATGCTACCGCTAAAGCGAATGGCATTAGCGGCGCTCCGATAATTTGCACTAGCCCATAAGCAAAAGGAAACATCAAAGCTGCAGCTGCATTGTTGGTAACGAACTCAGTTAAAAGTAAGGTAAGTAAGTAGATAACCACAAGCGCCACAAACCAATTAGTGCCGGCTAAAAGGGGCATGAGCGCTTCGGTTGTGGTCATAATCACCCCAGAGTTTTCAAGCGCAGTGGCTAAACTCAGTGCACCGACTATTACAACAATTAAGTTTAGCGGGAGGTTTCGCTTCATTTCGCCGTTTGACGTAACCCTAACCCCGATAAGCACAGCAGCTAAGAACAGTAAACCGATAGCCAATGAAATGACATTAGTTGCGGCTAATAACACCGTCGTTAGGAAACCGCCAAGTGTGATCCACTCTTGCTTGTTGGTTAACGGGCGGGCGATTTTTTGCTCTGACAGAATGAAAAAGTTTTTATTTAAATTTTGACGAGTCGCAAAGTCTGGGCCCGTAGCTAAAAGCAAGAAGTCACCCGCCTGAAGCTTTATTTCGCCTAACTTCCCTGATAGTTGCTCTCCATCGCGGCGAATAGCGACGACAGCGGCATCGAACAGCGCTCTGAAACCAAGGTTCTTAATGGTTTGCCCAATTATTTGAGCGCGGTTGGCTACTACAACCTCAGTTAAGCTTTCACGCAATACCCCATCGGTTTCTGCGAACATGCTTAATCCTTTTATATGGCTTAAGTTATCTAGTTTTTGGACATTGCCGGAGAAGATCAGCTTGTCGTTTTCCAGAATAACTAAGTCGGGGCCAACAGGCGAGATGAGGTTGCCGTCGCGCACTACTTCTACCAAAAAAAGCTCAGGCAGGTTACGTAAGTGGTTTTGCTCCACGGTTTTGCCAATTAGCTCTGAACCTGCTTCGACCTCTGCTTCAACCATATACTCATGATAGTTATTGTTCTTGTTGCCAATATTGGGCAGCAAGGGTAATAACATGAACATGAGAAGGCCACAGCTTAGCCCAGCAATGGAGCCATAAAGTGTGAAGTCGAAAAAGTTGAAACCAGGGTGCCCGTGCTCTTGTAGAAAGCTATCTACAATAAGGTTAGTAGAGGTACCAATTAAAGTCACCGTCCCACCGAGTATTGCGGCGTAGGAAAGCGGGATCAGTAATCGGGAAGCGGGGTGATATTGATTTTGTTTTATAGGGCCAATAAGACTGGCCACAATAGCTGTGTTATTAAGCAGTGCTGACGACACAAAAGTAAGTGAAAACAGTCGCCAGTAGGACTGGGTAAAGTTAGCACTAACGAGCTTTCTACCAATACGCTTTATTAACGCGGTTTTATCAATAGCACTGCTTACTAAAAGCAACAAAACAAGGGTAATTAGGCCCTTGTTTGTTAAGTTTAGCAAGATGTCATCAAGAGATAACTGCTGGGTAACCAGTAAAGCTAACACTGCACCAGAAAACACAGTGGAAGGGCGCTGACTGGTAAAAATCAGCGCACATATCGTACTGACAAAAATTGCCAGTACGATGAACTGGGTCACATCCATATTGCTCCAGTCCTGCTTATAGTTTACTGATATCCACAGAGTTCCAATGCGGGAAGTGCTTGCGAACTAATGCATTGAATTCAAGTTCAAACTCAGAGAAGTTAGGCGAAGTATGTTGTGCATCACCGGCAATTTCATCGATGATCATACCTGCACCTACCGTACCATTGGTTAAACGGTCGATAACAATGAATGAACCTG
>JAXHTT010000167.1:0-7556 GCA_034190055.1 Pseudomonadota bacterium
GTCATGGTTAGGGGTAAACGCGCTTATTTGGTAGGCCGTGTATCTATGGACATGATCACCATTGATGTGACCCATATCGACAACGTAGCTGTGGGCGATGAAGTAGAGCTGTGGGGGCGGAATGTATCTATTCAGGAAGTTGCCGCCAATGCCGACACCATCGACTACGAATTAATGACGCGAGTTTCTCAGCGTGTACCGCGCATTGTGAAATACCTTTAGTTATCAACGCAGTGCCAGTTTGGCTAAAATTTGTATAAGTTTTAATAAAGCACTATTCATTAAAAGAATGAGACTTTTACCCCTAATTTGGGCTTTACTGTTGTGGCTTAGTTATGGGATTGCGGCGAATATTTCGCCTCCAACTGTTCTGAGCATAAACTCATAAGTGAGGTTTGTATGCGTACTTCGTTTTCTCGACCGAGAGTGAATCGTGGAGTAGTTAGTCGACCGTCAAGACCTGTTCAAAAGAAGCAATAGGTTTTTTGTAGGCGTCAAGGAATACAAATAAAAGATACAATAAAGCCCGGTTAGGTTTGCCTAACCGGGCTTTTTATTGACTATGTATATTAGCCGTTTTGGGCGCGAAGCTCACTGTCTAAGCTGCTGTGTTCATTGTTTTCCACACGCTTCGCGTCAGCCTTTTTTGAACTGTCTTCGCCCGGTACCGGGAAGTAACGCTCAGGTCTATGGTTAAGCGAAATAACCATATTTAAACAAACTGCCGCGAGTATCGAGATAAGCACTAATGGCCAAGAGATAAAAAACAGCGCGCTAAGTAATATGCAGCTATCAACGGTTAATTGGAAAGTCCCTGCTCTGATATTAAATCGTTGTTGTAAGTAGAACGCCATAATGCCAACGCCACCTAAACTAGAGCTGTGACGGAACATCATCAGCATGCCAACGCCAATTAAAATACCGCCAAATACCGCCGCAAAAAACGGGTTAACGTGGCTAATATCTACAAATGCCGGAATTTGTTCAGTTAACACAGAAACTGTGGTTACAGAAATAAATGTATTGATGGTGAAACGCTTGCTGATTTGCGTCCATGCTAGGGTATAAAAAGGTAGGTTAATCAAAAAGAATAACAAGCCGAAGTCCATGTCAAAAGCATAAGTACCTAATAGCGCAAGACCTGCAGCGCCGCCTACCATTAGATCTTGAGACTGAAACAGATATACGCCAAAAGCAACAAACAAGCCGGCGCTTATCAGGGCGAAAACATCCTCGATGACACTGTGTTTTGTTTTTTGCATAAAAGAGATTTTGCGTTAAGAAGACACGCCGTAATTATACGTTTACAGCACACCTGGTGACAGCAAGATGAAAAGTTAAGTCAGTAGGGTAAAAGTGTGAAGGTAAGTTTGCCTTTACGACTTTTAGCATGCCGGTGAATAGGGTGTTGCAGCAATGTAAACGTTGCACCAGGGTGGTTCAGCTTTATGGCTAAAAGTATTTAGCGTTCTAGCTCATTTCTTAAGGGTGGATGGTTACTCAACGATAGAAAACACCACAATATCTTGTTTATTGAATTCTACACTGCACTTCATTATGCCCAAATGCAGTGGGCTATATGCTTCAATCTTGCTGCCATTTGCAACAAACTCAGTATCCCAAAGCAACAAGTCTGCGGTGCCTAGCTGGCGTTCGACGCTTTTCTTCGACACCCCTGGTGTAAAGTTGTCACAGAGGATAATCACTTCGCGTCTTGCTTCAATCCAGTAAAACGTAATAGTGATCAAAAGTGCTATCGCCGCTATTGCAACGACGTCAGCAATAATAGAACGTTTCATGGCCTGCACGTTTTACTTCTCCTCTACGTTTTTACTGGCTGTGATTAAACCTTGTGGCACGGAACGCGCTAAAGACGGTATTAGCAAGGCGCATATGTATAAAGCGCTATTAAGTGGTTTGGATCAAGTCCCACTTATTGCCAAACTTATCTTTAAAGATGGCTACCGTACCATAAACTTCTTCACGGGGAGTTTCTAAAAACACCACGCCTTTACTTTGCATTTCGTTAAAGTCGCGCCAAAAGTCATCGGTATTTAAAATTAAAAATACTTTGTCTGCGGCTTGGTTACCAATAAGCGCTACTTCAACGTCGTTTTTAGCTTGTGCTAGCAGCAAGCTGGCTGAACTGTTTGGCGGTGTTACTAACACAAAGCGCGAATCTTCGCCGGTCGCTTTGTCTTCAGTTAGGGTAAAATTTAAAACCCTTGTAAAGTACTCAATTGCGCTGTCGTAATCGTCTACAAAGAATGTAATAGCCGAAAGGTGTTGTGTCATAAATGTAGTTCAGTTCAAAAAGGCTAGCGTGCTCGGCATACTACCTAAAAGCTCACCGAACTGAAATGCGGGTTATCAGTTATTGCATGAAGTTGAGCGATTTCATCAAGGGCAACGTTTTCTACATTACCGTTAATACGCATTTGTATACATTCTATCGGCACGTCACTGCGTCTATCTATAAAAGTGTTCAGTGCATGGCCGCTTTTCACTTCACCGTCTTTTAAAATTGCGCTCACTTCAAGTTTATACATGCAGGCTATTTCTATGTAGTCATAAAGCTGACAGGCTATATTCACAAGCTTTCCTATAATTGCTTTCAAAGCGTTGTTCAAATTTTAGATAATCCCTGGCGTTCACGGCAAAAACTTCTTTATTTACCGTACATTCATTCCACTTTGCTTTAAACATTTAGCGACCAATGTTTAAATGCCGCCGCTTAACGGGGCGGCGAAGTTTCTCAACTCAAATCACAGTAGTCAGACCTTAACAAATGATCTTTTTTTAAGGTTTGCTCAGTATTGTAAGTACTGAAGGATTTATTTTGGTGCACGAAATTCCTAAGCGCTTAAACGCCCCTTTACTCATTAGAGGCAACTTTCAGCAAAGGGTTCCCGCCAAAAATTCAATACAGGAACAGTAATGAACAAGCTACTATCCGCATTTTCTTTAGTTTCAATTGCTACATGCGCTTCGAACGGCGTAAAAGCCGACGAACTCCCCTTTAATTTAAGCGGTCACGTTAGAGTTAATTACGGTCATCAAGACTGGCAAATCCCCGAGTTTCGAGATGGGTTTGAATTTGAATCATTCAAACTTGGCGTGTCGGGCGAGTCGGACCAGTTTAGCTATAAAGCAGAATACCGTTGGTACGAAAATACTGATTTCGATACCGTTCGCTTCGCTGACCTTACATATCATTTTGATGAACGAACCGAAATTACCGCAGGCATAACACAAACCCCGTTTGGCCTACAGCCCTTTGCCAGCAACAACTTTTGGTTTTCAGTTAACTACTATCTAGGCTTCGAAGATGACTACGATGCTGGGGTTAAAATAAATCACGAATGGAGCAATTGGGATTTTCAAGCCGCTTACTTTATGAATGATGAGTACAATGATGCTGCCGAATTTGGACGTTACTCGTTTGATGTTGCAGATGACGGAGAGTACCGAAATAAAGAAGATGGGCAGTACAATCTACGTGCTAATTACTCAGCCAATTTTATTCGCGGTGCGACTACCGATATCGGTGTGTCGTATCAGTACGGTAACATTCTAAACTTAGATACGTTGGACGATGGTGATATGAATGCTTATGCCGTTCATATGCGTCACACCCAAGGTGACGTGAAAGTTGAGTTACAGTATATCGACTACGAGTACGATTTGGCTGCACCTGAAGGGCAGGCGGATGACCGTATCGCGCTATCTTCCTTTACCTTTCCCTTTTTGGCGGCTGCTGATGGTAAAACTTATTCAGCAAACCTTGTGTATTCAGTCCCATATAAGTTTACGCACATAGAATCACTCACTTGCTATTCAGAATACAGTGTGGCTAAAGGCGAAGGAAATGAAGGGAAAAACTCTTCACAGTGGATAAATGGCTGTAGCTTTGGCTGGGATAAATTGTTTGTATATGTAGATAGCATTCAAGGAAAAAATATGTGGTTTTCAGGAGGCCCAGGCGTTGGGCTAGACTTAGGCGGTAGACAAGAAACTACTCACCGCTTGAACATAAACCTTGGCATTTACTTCTAACCAATAACAGGACTTTGACATGCGATCATTACTTATAGCGACATTTATACTAGCGCTAATTCCAATGCAAAGTTTTGCCCATTCATGGATGAAACTGCGCATAGCGACCACAGAATATGCGCCTTATACGTCTACTGAAATGCAGCACGAAGGTTACATAAACCATATTATCGCCGATGCGTTCTTAGAGACGGGCGTTGTGGTGGAGTTCGTATCCTTACCGTGGGAAGAAGCCTTAGAAGCAACCTTAAAGGGCGAATATGATGCAGTTTCTTACGGCAACTTTGTACGTTCTCGAGAGAGTGAATTTTTCCACAGCAACCCGATAAGCGCAGAAAGCTTGGTGTTCTATGTTAACGCCGAAAAAGGCCCCGACAGTTGGAGTGACCTTAGCGATATGCAAGACCTTAAAATGGGTGTGACGGAAGGGTATTTGTATAATGATGAGCTTGCTGCCTTCATTAAAGATAACAAAAACGTTGTTGAGCGCGAGACTGATAAAGCGAATTTGGAAGCTTTGATAAACGGTGATATCGATGTTTTTCCTATTGATGAACTTACCGGCTGGTATTTGCTACAGCGAGACTTCAACAGTGGCGACCGTCGTGACGTTATGCCTATTAAACCCTTTATTTCCACTGTAACTACGCATTTGTTAGTGCCTAAAGGGCAAGGCGATAGCCAGCTTATTTTGTCTTTATTCAATAAAGGACTAGAAGAACTAACGTTGGAAGGAAAGCTTACTCGCTTCAAGCGGCTGCTAAAAGAGGGGTATTATCAACATCCGCAGAGAAAAGTGAATTTCGACCGTCGTTAAGGCGTGGTCTTGTGTGAACTAAAGTCAAATGACGACATTTTAAATAGAAAAACAGATTGCGAACTAAATGTGGTTCGCAACCTCTACTCTACCTGCGCTCCCATCGCTTAGTATCTTTTCTGCTGATTACTAACCTGATATGGTTGACGGCTATTTTCTAATGCCCATTTAGAGGTTGCCTTGTCGTACACAGCTGAAACCCCCATCTTTGCCCGCGTTATCGCCTTACTAAAATTACTCGGTCCTGGTGTGCTTATGGCAACGGCGGCAGTGGGTGGAAGCCATTTAGTGGCCTCAACACAGGCTGGAGCTAAGTTCGGGTGGCAGTTGGCGCTTCTCATATTGGTGGTAAACCTACTTAAATACCCGTTTTTCAGGGCAGGCGTAAGTTACACCATCAGCACGAAACAAACCCTGCAGCAAGGGTATCTAAGAATGGGTAAACGCTATTTAGCCATTGCTTTGTGCCTAAACACTATTGCGTCGGTAGTTAATGCTGCGGCACTGTTACTGTTTGCAGCAAGTTTGTTGTCTTACTTTATTCCATTTGATATTGCTATAGCGGTGTCTGCCTCTGTAGTGCTAGCGCTAATATTACTAATTTTACTGGCAGGGCATTTTGAAGGGCTCGACAATATTGCTAAAGGCATAATGGGCGTGCTTGTGGTGGCAACCATCGCAGTGTTTATCGTTGCACTTAATAAATATTCCGCGGCAGCCGTACCTGCCGAGGGATGGCCTTCACCGTGGACGCTCGCCACGCTCGGTTTTTTAGTGGTGACAATGGGGTGGATGCCTGCACCTATCGAAATATCGTCTATTACTTCTCTTTGGTTAAAGCGACAATGCAAAGGTCAAGCGGTAACGCCAAAGTCGGCCCTTTTCGATTTTAACTTGGGCTATGCAGTAACCGTATTACTTGCTCTGCTGTTTTTGGGACTAGGTGCGTTGATTCTGTATGGCAGCGGCACAGAACTTAGTACTAGCGGAATTGGTTTCTCTCATCAGCTTATCAGTATGTACTCGTCAACCATCGGAGAGTGGGCGCATCTGCTTATCGCGGTAGTAGCGTTTTTATGTATTTTCGGCTCGGCGCTAACCGTATATGACGGCTATGCGCGAGTGGTTGCAGAAGCAATTGCGCTACTGTTTAACAAGGATAAAGCCGCCCGCAATACACTGGTGACACCAGTATTGCTTTTCATGGCAATATTCAGCTTTGTTATTGTGCTCTTTTTCAAGTCTGCTCTATTAGCCATGCTAGGCTTTGCGATGACGTTAGCTTTTGTTACCACGCCCATGTTTGCTTGGCTTAATCATAAGCTGGTGGCACAAACTAAGCTGCACCCGGATGCCGCGCCCAATAAGGTAGTAAAGTTACTTAGCTTGCTAGGCCTGTTTTACCTGTTTGGGTTTCTTTTGGTATTTGTTTGGTGGAAGTGGTTTAGCTAATGGCTTACCGCAGAACATAGCCTCTCTTGACCCTTACCTTTGCTAGCTGGTTACTGCTATTGCTAGTCGGCCCACTTCAGCAAATTAATAAAAATCTTTTGAAAGCGCCTAAAGGCATGAGAGCCCTCAGTTGGTGCTTTATTTCTTCGAGCAGTAGTATATTAGTTTAATTGCTTATACCAGTCCGAGTATTCATTTAAGACTCATCTATACTAAAAGCGACGCTGCCAAAGGAGTGCGTAATTCAGTGCGTAAAGTAAAATTATTTCCATCACTACATTCAGGCAAATACATAAGCTTTGTGTTGCTTTGCTTCGTATGTTTGACGATGTGGGGATGCACAAAAGATGAGTCGAAATCCATACAGTGGAATAATGCCTATGATATTGAAAGGGAGCTTCACCTTTTAGGGCAGCAGGATGACCCGAGAGAAATTTATAAACGTTTGCAGGGCATGAAACTGCAAGCATCGCTTCAGCTATCCCAGCTTCGCAAGACAGGGCAGCACGACCCACTATTTACCGAGTGGCTAGAGTCATTAAGAATAAGTTTGTCGCTAGCGCCACTGTATAGCAACACAATCGAAACCTGTGACGTGTGGCAAAATTCAATGGAAGAAGCGTGGGGCGTTCAAACTATTGAGTTTAACGAACGAGCTAAACTCGTGTGGCGGGTAATGGTCGCTACCTGCAACGCACGAGTTCGCTCTTTGTAAGCCGTTAGGTTTTACTTAGTGTAAACAGGGCGAGCAGCAGTTAGCGTAGCAACCTTATCTTTAACTTGCTGAATAAGGTCATTGTCTTCAGGTTCTGATAGCACATCGCAAATCCAGTTAGCTAACTGGGCACAATCGTCTTCGCTAAAATTACGAGAAGTCACCGCTGGCGTACCTATCCGAATGCCACTTGTTACAAAAGGCGACTGTGGGTCGTTAGGCACAGTATTCTTATTAACGGTAATGTTTACACTATTTAAAATAGCGTCTGCCTCTTTGCCGGTCATTCCCTTACTAACCAGACTTAGTAAAAACATGTGGTTGTCAGTACCGTTAGATACCACATCAAATCCGCGCTTCATAAATACGTCCGCCATAGCGCGCGCATTGGTAATCACTTGCTTTTGATATGCTTTAAATTCGGCTGTCATGGCTTCTTTAAACGCTACAGCTTTAGCCGCGATAACGTGCATAAGCGGGCCGCCTTGAATGCCCGGGAAAATAAGTGAGTTAAAC
>JAXHTT010000168.1:0-7542 GCA_034190055.1 Pseudomonadota bacterium
AATTTATTCTTAAAACCGGTATGTGCTGTTCAGTAGATATCAGCACTGTTAACATTTATATAAGCATATACAAATATGTTAAAATAGAGCACTTGCAATGCTGCAGCATGCTTGTCTATCGTTGTGCCAGACTCTATTGATGTTCCCTCCCTTGATAGCGATGAAGGTTGGCGTGCTCTTGAGTTATTAGGGCCTTTGCACCTGTCTATGGTAGGGATCATGGCACAAATAGGAGAGGTATTAGCATCGGCTAAGGTCGCAATTTTCGTTGTATCAACCTTTGATACTGATTTCTTTTTGGTAAAAGATAATAAACTAAAAGATGCTATCCGCGCCCTCGAGGGAGCGGGCTACACGGTAAATCAGGACATTTAACGTAGTGAACGGTAAGCAATTACAGTACGCGCCAGACAGTTTTGCCAAGCAATTTGCCACCTTAAGTCCATTTTCGGGGCGGGTGATATCGCTTTGCGATATTGATGACCCTTTTTATCAAAGTGGACTTATGGGGCCAGGCGCCGCCATAAGTTCTAACTCAAATATTGTGGTCTCTCCTTTTGCTGGCAAAGTGATAAAGGTTTCGCCCTTGGACTATGCCATCGACATACAATCTTCCGCTGGTCTAAAGTGCAAAATTAAATACGGCGGTGATACATCCCATCTGCATGGCGCACAATTTGTCTGCGCGTTGAAGCGCGGCGAGCAAATTAAACCCAAACAGGTACTTTTTACCGTAAATGCCGCATGGCTCAAACAGCGGGGTGTAAGCAACACTTGTGCGCTAACTTTGCTTAATGCACAGGCGCTTATTGGTGTATTGCCCACACACCAAAAATTTGTAGAAGCTGGTGAAGACACACTCCTAACACTCTATCTATAACTTCACTCTTAATCTAAACACAGGCTTTTACCTTCAAAAACCATCGCGAGTGAGTTTAACAACGTATCAACTGCTTGTATGATGTAGCAAACAAGAAAAGTCGACAGCTGAAATCCTGTGGGTGCTCAAGATGCGCTTAGCGTTTTTCTTCTTATGCACCGGCATAAATACTCGACTTAATGGCACCATAGCGACAGTGTCATCATTAATTAACAACAAAGTAGTACGGAATAAATCACCATGAGCACAATCCTTTATGGGATCCCTAACTGTGACACCATCAAAAAAGCGAAGAAATGGTTGGCAGATAACGATATCCCGTTCACCTTTCACGACTATCGCAAAGACGGTATCGATAACGACTTCCTTGTACGCGCTGAGTCTGAGCTTGGCTGGGAAACCATGTTAAATAAACGTGGAACAACCTACCGCCAGCTAGAAGAGCAAGAAAAAGCGAACTTAGATAAAGACAAAGCACTAGCCTTGTTAGAACTCCACCCTGCTATGGTTAAACGCCCAATTCTTTTTCACGATAATGCTTTTCACATTGGTTTTAAGCCTGCACAGTATGAGGAAATATTTTGTTAAACGATTCTGTTATTGAAATTGCTAAGCAGCTCATAAACCGCCGCTCTGTAACGCCAGAAGATGCAGGCTGCCAAGAAGCCATGGGCGAGTTTCTAGGCGCTTTGGGGTTTGACAATGAAACAATGGTGTTTGAAGACACTACTAACCTTTGGTCTCGCCGAGGTAAAGAAGGCCCCGTATTTTGTTTTGCTGGTCATACTGATGTGGTACCAAGCGGCCCAGAATCGGCGTGGAAAACACCACCTTTCACTGCGACAGAAGTTGATGGCTATTTGCATGGTCGCGGCGCTGCCGACATGAAAGGCAGCCTTGCTGCTATGCTAGTCGCCACCCGTGAATTTGTGAACAAGTACCCAGATCACAAGGGAAGCATTGCTTACCTTATTACGAGCGACGAAGAAGGCCCATTCATTAACGGTACTACCCGCGTTATCGACACCCTAGAAGCGCGAAATGAAAAGATTGACTGGTGTATTGTTGGTGAACCCTCTTCAACAGACGAAGTCGGTGATATTGTCAAAAATGGTCGTAGAGGCTCATTAACGGGTGATTTAGTTGTGAAGGGCGTGCAAGGCCATGTTGCCTACCCTCATCTAGCTAACAACCCTGTGCACAGCGCCATGGCAGCGCTTGATGAATTAGCAAAATCACACTGGGATAACGGTAACGATTTCTTCCCACCCACCAGCTTTCAGATTTCAAATATTCATGCAGGTACAGGGGCAGGTAATGTAATACCAGGCGAACTTCACGTTTGCTTCAACTTCCGCTTTTCAACAGAAGTGACCGACCAACTTCTTATTGAACGTGTCACCGCTATTTTAGACGCCCACGATTTTGAGTACGAAATAAACTGGACCTTTAATGGACAACCATTTTTGACCGATACAGGCGCGCTATTAGAAGCAACCCAAGGTGCGATTGCTGCAGTTAAAGGTACACCTACAGTACTCTCTACTGCTGGCGGCACATCTGATGGACGCTTTATTGCACCTACGGGAGCACAAGTTATAGAGCTAGGCCCAGTTAACGCCACTATTCACAAAGTTGACGAGTGCGTAAAAATGGCTGATCTAGAGCAACTTGCCGATATGTATTTCGGTATTTTAGAACGCTTGCTGGCTAAATAGCGTTTTTGTCTTACATGATTCAGATTGCGCAACAGGCATGGCTAGGCCAGCACAACGATTACCTTGTTGATGCTGGCAATGGCCATAGGCTTCATCAAGACGTTATTTCGCCCTTTCTTGCTATGCAAGATGCTGCGCACAATGACGGTATAGACCTACAGTTAGTCAGTAGCTTCCGCGATTTCGATAGGCAAACCGCCATTTTTAACCGCAAGTGGACGGGGCAGGCGCAGCTTCTTGATGTTAACGGCACAGAACTTCCTTTCGAAACGCTAAGTGATAATGAAAAACTGCATGCTATTTTGACCTGGTCTGCGCTACCTGGCGGCAGTCGTCATCATTGGGGTACCGATATTGACGTTTACGACAGAGCTGCTGTACACAATTGGGACGGCAACTTTAGCCTTGTAGAAAGCGAATACCTTAGTGGCGGCCCCTGCCATAACCTTTCCTGTTGGTTAGCTGATAATATGGATCAGTTCGGTTTCTACCGTCCATTCTCTGTCAATACTGGCGGGGTGGCTGTTGAACCTTGGCATTTGAGCTTTCAAAGTACAGCAACTACCTTTGAAAATGCCAGAAACCTAGACGGTTTTACACAAGCCATTGAACAAAGCGGTCTAGAAGGTAAATCGTGTATTTTGCCGCAGCTGCCTAACTTGTATAATCGCTACGTTTTGAACAAAGGGCGCTAGCCTACGGAATTTTTATGAGTACTACCTGGGTCATTATCGTTATTGTTTTAGTATTAGGCGTAGTTATTGGGAACATCACGCTACTTAAATACAGTGCTAAGTTTAAGTTCCCTACTCCGTCTAAGCCTTATGATGATGACAAAGGCGGTGACGAATATGATGACGAGTACGACAATACCAATAGAGATGCTCACCACCCACATGCCGAGCCCGAAACGTCCCGGGAAAATGCTTCGTCGACGCTTGCACATACCGATAGCGGTGACAGCGACAAGAACCCCGTGAAATAGCTCTTTCATTTAATCCTATTATCGCTCATTACCGCCCGTTATCGATAGTGACGCTTGAAACGATTACCTAATTCAGTTCTTTTGAATTAGGTCTTTTAGCCGCCTTGTGCATCAACATATGCCGTTGAAACTAGCTGTTTATACATGGCGCTCACTATCTTCCTATCACATAAATACACTCTAAGAGGTTATAGACGTGTCTAATAAACAATCCTTACTAAGCAATATCGGCGTTCAAGTTGTCATTGCTATGATCATTGGTACTGCCGTTGGCGCCTTTATGGGTGAAAGTGCTGAAATGTTCGCACCTTTGGGAGCGGTTTTTATCAACCTGATAAAAATGCTGGTTATCCCACTGGTGGCCGTGGCGCTTATCTCAGGTGCAGCGGGGCTCGGTAACAGCACCAACGCAGGAAAAGTGGGGCTATCTACCCTAGCCTACTTTGGCTTAACCTCAGCCCTAGCGGTAGCGCTTGCGCTTATAATGGGTGAAGTGTTTAAGCCCGGTATTGGTATTGATGTTTCATCGGTGCAAGGCATGTTCTCTGGCGAATATGCCTCTAAAGGTGAGCTACCCTCTTTTTGGGCAACCGTGACAGGCATGATCCCGACCAATGTGTTTGCGTCATTAACTAACGCTAACATTCTACAAATTTTAGTATTTTGCTTATTCTTCGGCCTTGCCCTTTCCAAACAGCCGAAAAAGAACCGTGAGCCTATTTTAAGCGGGGTAAATACCATCGTTGACGCCATGGTGTGGATGATTAACTGCGTAATGAAAATAGCCCCTATCGGCGTTTTTGGCTTGATGGCAGAAGCAGTAGGCACATTCGGCTTTGCCGCGCTTATGGTGGTGTTCAAACTTTTCCTAGTGTTTGTTGCTGCTATTTTGGTGTTTGGTTTTGTGGTCTATCCCCTACTGGTTCAACTATTTACAAAGACCTCGGCTAAGTCTTTTCTGGTTGCGATGAAAAAGCCGCAAGCAGTGGCGTTATCAACGGCATCATCTATGGCCACGCTGCCAGTTACTATGAATACTGTAGAAAACGAACTGGGTGTAAGAAATGCAACGGCGTCGTTTGTACTGCCGTTAGGTGCCACTATTAATATGAGCGGAAACGCTATCTATTACGGCTTAGTGGCGGTGTTTTTTGCGCAGCTTTTCAATATCGATTTATCAATGGGCGCCTATGTCGCTATTATCCTAACTTCTACCCTTGGCGCCGTTGGACAAGCAGGAGTACCTGGCCCGTCATTCTTGGTCGTTGCCGTATTACTTGCTGCAGGCATTCCTATTGAAGGCTTACCTTTGTTGTTTGCCCTCGACAGAATTTTCGACATGATCCGTACCGCCCTAAACATTACCGGCGACGCGGCTTGTGCCCTAATTATTGATACTATTGCTATTGATAAAACTGACATTGATGATAGTGCTAGCGATGCGACCTTTAAAGAAAAGGTGGGCACAGATAAAAGCTAGATAAATGTACACTCAATTGGCAGTGAAACTGCCAAAAAGAAAAAGGTGGTCACTTCACAGTGCCACCTTTTTTTAATGCGCTAGCAATATCTAGCTTAAGTTAGTTTAGGTTATTGTGCTTGTTTAGCGCCTTTGTTTTTCACATACTTTTCAAGCCACTGGTCTTGCTCCCAAAGGGTGTGCAATACGCTTTCTTTTGCACGGTATCCATGACTTTCTTTTGGCAGCATAACTAGTCGCGTCACTGCACCTAAGCCTTTCAGAGCGTTAAAATAACGTTCACTTTGCATAGGATACGTTCCCGAATTATTGTCTGCTTCGCCATGTATTAGTAAAAGTGGCGTCTTCATTTTCTCAGCGTGCATAAATGGCGACATGGTGTAATACACGTCTGGCGCATCCCAGTAATGGCGCTCTTCCGACTGAAAACCAAACGGGGTCAGTGTACGATTGTAAGCACCAGAACGGGCAATACCGGCAGCAAATAAATCTGAATGAGACAACAGGTTTGCCACCATGAAGGCACCATAGCTATGCCCGCCTACCGCGACTCGCTCAGGGTCAATAAGCCCTTTTTCGTCTAGCGCATCAATCGCTGCCTTTGCGTTGGCAACGAGCTGGGGCCTAAAGGTGTCGTTAGGCTCTTCGTCCCCCTCCCCTACAATAGGGAAAGAAGCATCGTCTAGCACAACATAGCCTTTGGTTACCCAATAGATAGGCGAGCCGTACCATGGATAAATAAAACGATTAGGGTTTTGTGTATTTTGACCTGCGCTAGATTTATCCTTAAATTCTTCTGGGTAAGCCCATAGGATCATGGGGTAGCGTTTGCCTTCTTCGTAATCTGTTGGCAAATATAAGGTACCTGTTAAATCTAAACCGTCGTTACGCTTGTACGTAATCACCTCTTTCTTAACGTTTTGAATGCTTTCGAAAGGGTTTTCAAAGTGGGTTAACTGAGTCAGCGTGTTATCTTTTAAACTACGGAAATAGTAGTTCGGGTAATCTCGCTTAGACTCAATTCTTACCAACAAGCGGTCGTTTTCCATATTGAAGTCGCGCAAGTCTTCAAATTTATCTGTGTATTCACTTGAATAAACCCGCGATGTTTCAAGGGTTTTAAGGTTGAACTTATCTAAGAACGGAAATTGCCCTTCAGGCGTAAACCCATCTCCCAGCAAAAACGCATTCTCACCATCTAGCGCAAGTACATCTTTGAAGTATTCATTTTTGCGAGTAACAAAGCTGCCTGGGTCGCTGTATTTATCTTGATAGCTTCGATTTGAGATAATCTTTGCAGGCTTACTTTGGTTAGGGCTAAATAGATAAGTTTTTAGGTTGCGGGTATTCCACCAATAATCCATGGCTACTGCAGTACTGTCGTCGCTCCAAATAAAGCGATAAAACCTGTCTTCTGTTTTAAGGATTTGCTCAGCTTCGCCACTAAATGGCGCTTCAAGCTGCATTAGCTTGTCACGGTGTGTCACCTCTGTCTCAGGGTCTCCACCATCTAGCGCTTCAGCGTATACAACTGTATTTGGTTTATCGTTGCGCCACTGTACATCGCGAGGCCCAGTACGAACAGCCATGAAGCCTTGTGGTAAGTCTTCGATAAGCGGAACGTCTACAAGTGTTTTAGCTAGCGTTCCATTTTTATTATACAAGCTAATAGTGTGAGGAAAGCGGCGGTAGGTCACCAAATAAGAAAACGGGGTGTTGTACTCCTGCACCATAACGTAGTCGCCGGCAGGAGATACGCTAATATTGCCATACATTCCTGACGCTAACCAAGGTGAAGGCTCACCTTTTAGTGGAACTTTATAAATTTCAGAACGGGCTAATTGCTCAAAATTAAACTCGTCGTTTTTGTTTTTCAGCAAGTCTTGATATGTGCGGTTTTGCGCTTTTTTACCGTCGCTTACTGAAATCGTTGGGCCCGTTGGCACTGCTACGCTGGTGTCGATTAAGTCTTTTCTATTCTCGGGTACGACTTTTACCAAAAGTGAAAGACTATCTGCATTCCAATTTAGCGTATCGCCCATGTTCGCATTTATGGGTTTATCAAAAAGCTTTCTCGCCGCTGCCGCTTTGATATCAAGCACCCATAGCTCAACACCTTTACTTGTAGTGTGAGTAAACGCCATATAGCGCTGATTCGGTGACCAAGAAAAATTGGTAAGACGCGGGGTTTCAGGCATGCCTTTAACAGCAATGCTATCCTTACTCCCTACGCGCTGAACCTCTAAGTTATTATAGTAAGTAACACGACTTCCAATGTTGGTGACAGGGTCAATTCTAAGGCCGGCTAAGCGAAGCTCTTCTTTAGATAAGTCTCCTATCGACTTGTAGTTATCGCGAAACAACAGCACCATATTCTTTTGTGCGTCATCTACGAGGGTCGCTGGCGCAAGCGTAACATCTACTAAGTCTAGAATTTCTTTAGACGGTTTTTGATACTGAAGACCATCCTGCGCAAACA
>JAXHTT010000169.1:0-7490 GCA_034190055.1 Pseudomonadota bacterium
CCCCTATTGGGCACATACCTTAGGAAGGCTCGGCCTAAACCAGGAGCAGCTTTATGCTCTTGCTTCAGGAGCCTTACCCCCGGAATATGTTGAGCAATATTCAGCTTAACTAATTCACCGCGTCTAATACCCGTAGCAAAAAATGTCTCTAAAATTGCGCGATCACGCAAACCTTTAATACCGAACACCAATGGTTGTTCTAAAATGGTTCCTATCTCTTGTGTCGTATAAAGCGCTTTGGGTATTTGCTCACCTTTGGAAGGTAGCTCTATATTTTCAAGCGTATTTGTTGGCAGCAACTTTTTGATGTGCATGTACTTTACGAATGTTTTTACAAACGTAAGTAAGTTTCGCTTTTGGGCTGGGCACAGTGGCTGGTTATCTAGCGGTTTGCGGTATGCATTTAAATATGCAGCATAGTCATCCAGTAAATCTAGATCGATTTGGTCAATATGAGTAACGTTGCGGTCTATACACCAAAGAAAAAACTTCTTAAGACCGCCACGTTTACCGCGCACCGTATCTGAGCTTTGCCCCTTTGCAAGGCAAAGCTCAAAATAATACCTAGCACATCGCCAGATACGCTTAGTGGTAGGCTTTTCCATGAATCAACTCTCTCGCAAAAGACATACCTTCATCGACAAATGACTTCGGCTCTGATTTTGTCCAATGAATAATGGGTCTATCACCATTTCGAATCCTGCCAATTCGATATCCCACGGCAGAAGAAATATTGCCATTCACATCGAACGCTGGCAGTACAACACACCCCCTAAAAAGCTCATGTCCAGATGCACGAACCAATCCACAACGCAGAAGGCTACCCCGTATAGCTGCGCCTTCAGGCGTTTTTTTTCTAGGAATATGTTTACCCAACGTTCGATCAACGTATCCAAAAACTAGATTTTGATCTCGTGGCTCACCAATAAGACCGCTAGTATCAACAAACTGTTGAGCTACCTTACTTTCACGAAATCTTAGCTGATAGAATTCAAAAGCCTGCTGTATGTGCATATCATCTAAATTAATTTGCCCTAGAACGTCTAGGAACTTTTGACCATCAATGCTACCCATTGTACTGACCTCCAGTTTTCTTAGACGATTTACGCGCTGGTATCGTCATATCGGTTTGTCGAAAGTCGATGTCGTGATCAAGGACAATCGGGTATGCCAAGGTGACAATACGACTGAGGATCGCATCAGCAATCGTATCTCCACCTACAGCCTCGTGTAGTAATTTGGCATCAAATTGTGTGGTAATAACAAACGAGCCGCGCTTTTCACGTTTTTCTACCAACTCAAACAACACCGCTTGCTCCTGTCGGCTGAGTTTATCAACAGTCCAGTCATCAATGATAATAAGATGAATGCGTAGTAGCTTTTTAATAAGTGCAGTCAACTCTCCGTCATTATCAGCGGCTCTGAGCATCATCAGTAAATCCCTGAACCGATAGAATCGAACACGGTAACCATGCAAAATCACTTGGTTCCCGATGGCACATGCGAGGTGAGTTTTACCTGCACTTGAACGTCCAGACAACATAATGTGCTTGCCTGTTGCTATCCAATCACAAGATTTAATGTACTCAAGCACCGTTTGCTTTATCTGCGAGCAAAGCCGCTCAGATGCCGCAAAGGTGGCATCAGGCCAACGCATGCCAGATGATTTGCGCTCTCGTTTATGTGCACTAGATTGATTATGAGCGATCTGGGCGTCGAGTAGAGCGTCAAAGAAATCTAGGTGCTGATTGATATCTATGCCGTAATCTAAGCTAAATTTTTCAATTACACTGGCAATGACATGTAATTTTAAGTCATTGAACTTGGTTACAGTTGCAGGAGGTAAAATCATAGCTGCACTCCTTTCTGAGAAAAGTAGTCGCCACCAAGCAGATGCGCTCCCGGCACTAGCTCAGGCATATCAACGACCTCATCCTTGTAAACACCCGATTTGAGGATGTATTCAAACATCTCAATATTTCGCAACTGATTGGTATTTAAAGCAAATCGGCACGCAGCCGCAAAATCATCTGCACTGTATTGTTGTGCTAGCTGTTGAATTCTCCTTGCGCGACTATTGCCAATCCGAGAAAGAGCATGTTTCGACTTGAAAAAATTACCAATAAAAGTAGCAACTGCATCATCGGAGAACCTAGTGTTTGCCCATTCTTGATAGTGCTCTTTAGGCTTGTCAGCGAACCAAAGATGATCGGGATGCCTATGCGCATCCAATATAGTTTCTCCACCTTTTTCAAAACTTCGAACATGCTCAACGATTAATTTGTGGCCGAGACGAATCTGAACAGTATTAGCTCGTACATGTATTTCCACTTTTTTATGCCGATACGAATGAGGAACTGAATATGTATGTTCATTAACCATCACACAATAATTATCTGGTACTACTGTGCTCGAAATGGTTTCAATGGGATCTTTAGGCTCACACGTCATCTCGTTCAGCATGGGCTTATCAAATTGCTCGAAAAGTATCTGCCGAGAAGTACTTCGCTTTTGGAACATCTGTGCGTTAATTTCGTCAACCAACTTTTCTAAGAAGTTATTAAGCTCTTCCAACGAATTGAAAACATGCTGTTTAAGGATTGGCAAAATACTCTCTTTAAAAATCCTCATACAACGCTCGATTAAAGCCTTATCTTGAGGATGGCCGGGTCGTGCAGGTAGAACAGCAACGCCATAGTGGTCAGCGAAAGCCTTAATTTTTGGGTTCAGAACTAAAGCTGGGGTTGTCTTTGTTACAACTGCTTTGGGATTGTCTGGGACTACTGCTTCAGGCACCCCCCCGCTGGATTTAAAGGCATACTGCATGCCAGCAATCCAGTCGTCTGATGTTTGTCGCAATGTGGCCAACATAAAAAAGCGTTGTGAAAAGGGATGCACCGCACCAAAAAACTGTACGGGCTTTGGAGTAAATGGGCATTTTAATGTACTACCTGCAAAATCAACTTGCAGGCACTCCCCAGCTCTGTGGGTGAGTTTCATTGAAATTTTTTTGCTCTTTTTAAATTTTCTAAGGCCACGGCATAAAGTTGAATAAGCCATAGCTTTCTCTTTATTCGAGGCAGCGTAATCCAGATATTTCATCCTAATTGTGCTGCCTTTTACCTGTGTTTCTTTTAAAAGCTGTTTCCAATCAGGCTCTGCATAGCCGTGACTGCGCTTACCCAGATTCGGGTATCGTATTGAAACAATGTCTTCAGGCTCCATTTCGAGCAGTTGCGAATAGCTTGTACCTGTTTTGTTCAAACGCTTTTGAACACGCCCTACACTTTGGTGTGAAATGCCTACGCAACGGGCAATTTCACGCTGAGAAAAGGTTGTCTTCTCGGTTAGTCGAGCAATATCGATAATTTGGTTACTTGTCAGCATAGCTGCCTCCTAAAAATTGGAGGACGCATCAATCCCCAGTGGGTTAACATCGCCACTGCAATATTTGCATTTTCATTGAGGTTGACTACACTGTGGACGTCGGGCTATCAATTCGACAATCACAGAGAAAGCCTTGAAGCGCCAACTTCAAGGCTTTTTTGTGCGCCCTAATAAATACAATTACATCTCAATTTTCTTGCCGAGCCTGCGTTGCTAGCCAAAGAGCAATGTCTTTAACCAGCGCATGCCTTCCTCGACGGTGCTTTATCGGAAAAATCTTAACTGGCAAGGTTTTCCTTACCATTGCTTGGCGATACGCATCGTAAGATGGATACCCCAACGCCTTCCACAGGTCATCGCCCGATAGAATCGGCGAGCCATACATAGCCAGCAAATCTTTTTCTAAAGCACTTGCTAAACGCGCAATCTCTGTTTTCGTCACATAGTCACCTCCTGTCGCATTTTAGTTATGACTTTAAAAGCCTAAGCCAGAATCAGAATTCTCGCCTACACTTATGAAATGAGTGAATGTCAATAGGGAAAAGGCACTATCTATTTGATTAGTAGTGCTTTTATAAAATTTTGCTAACGAAAAAATTCGGTAACTTTTCAAGCAGCATTTGTGTTATTAATTATCAAACGCTGCCTTGTCACGTAAAAGGTCTCGCTACACAAAGTTGTATTGCTGCGCTAATGACTGACTGTTACGTGAATACCGTTGATGACTTGTATGATGCATTGGCACAACGAAATGACTACAACCATTACCGTTTGCGCTCAGAGAAAAATGCGAAATTTTATGAATTGAAGTTTTTTGGTCAGCCACTGAAACGAAACAACAAGATCGCAAGTATTTGCGGTTTATCTAACAGCGCTGCAATGGCACTTCATCATCCGCTTTGGCACTTTATTGCCCAACCTAGAATGCCAACAAGCAAAGTAGCTTATTTATGCTCGCAACTTGATGCCAATAGATTCCGACCTGTTTTGCATAGAAATGATGCTTTCCTGAAGCCTCCTCACAAATTTGTAGCGTTACTGAATGAAGATAATGCCGCTATTGAGCGCGATACCAGTATGGATGGGTACTTGATGCGGCTAATTGTGTACTTGGGAAATGCAGCCAAATACAAACGAGACGCGCCTCTGGAGTCATTGATGAGCTTTTTTAGAGCGACACTTTGTTTTTTGGCATTCAAACTACCAACAATAGACATATGGGAATTTTATGGGCTACTAACCGATACAATTGGCGTCAAGCATATCAACTCAAAAGACTATCCCAAAGGTTATCCATATTGGCCAGAACGACGTAAATGGCTAACTGATGTTGGCCCACCTAAATTTTTTGCGGATATTCAGTCAAGAGCGGAATTACTGGCAATTGTAACTTGCTACCAAGAGGTGGCAGATTTTCTCGAAGCGCACTTACAGTGCGAATTGAACACCAATTTAAAGATCAGATTGCTATCAAATTTTCATCCTGAACTCATCATCGATAATGTGAGTCTTGACCCTTTGTTGCTCGCAGTAACAAAAAAGAAATTGGTCCAGATGAACAATTCTTTTGGTTCGGCTTGACGAGCGCAATGGTGCAGGCTCTAAGAAGTATTGGTCCATTTTTGGGTAGTATGCACGTGCAAATTATTAGTTAAATGAACCAAGCATTCTCCACAAATGACCACGGCGCTCACTAAGCTGGACCGTTGTTTTCACAGAAACGGACCACCAGTGAACAATTGGTCATCAATAAGAGTTGCGAGTCACATTTACTACCAATCAGGCTAATAAAGCAGTACAAGAGGCTCAGTGCATAGTCCGAAATATCTTTACTGCTAACCCGAAATGGTTTGCCCGTAAAACGAAAAATCGAGGCAAATAGGTTATCGAAATCGATTCGAGTTCATCTGATTATAAATAACTAATGCATCCACGCGTTACGATGCTTTTGTATAGTATTGTTTTTATTCACATCCAACGTGAACCGTTCTCGCACTGCTGAGAAAATTTTTAGAGCAAAATACGGTAAGCATCAATTTCTATCAGCAGGCCTTAGCGAAAAATATTGCACACGCAATAACTCGACACGCTGCACAGTTGAGATATTGAATTGGGCAGATAGGATTTTTGTAATGGAGGAACTCCACATCCAACGCATCGCTCAGTATGTTGGCTCTGCCTATTTAGAAAAAGTGGTCAATTTGGAAATACCCATGAGTCACCTACTTTGATGACGAGCTGATTTCTCTGCTTGAAGCCCGTGTTGAATTGCCGTAATTTAACTATAATTTGTGCAAAACAAAGGAGAGTGATATGACAATAGATAAGAGTCTTGATGTATTTGCGCTAGCGAACGAAGTGAGTCGTGAAAGCAGAAATGGTACGTTGACGCAGGATTTACTTTCAAATGGTCACACTCTCTATGGTATGAATCCCGAATTCCCTGACTTACTTGAGCAAGTTACACCCGACAAACGCGTATCGCTGGGTCAGTTCAAGTTTGGTCAATTTCATCCTCAGGTCTGCCTTTTGCACGAAGTAAGATAGAACATCATGCCGTATTGCAAATCCGCGCTTCAAACGAGCCAGAAAACGCCGAAGTAATCAACGTCAAATTTGCGGTGGATAATTTTCGTGCTCAAAACGCTTACCCGCTAACGGGCGGCATGTGGAACATCGATGCGGGTGAAAATGATGTTAGGGCAATCCATCGCGATGACAACGCCATTATCAGATTTTTCTGCCGCAGCGAACGAGACCTGCCTCGCATGGAGCAAAAGATTATAGAATTTGCCAGTGAGAATGGTGGCGCTGATATCATTTAAGCCGACACTTATCTTGCAAATAATAGCGAGACCACTACAAAAGTAACGCGTTCACAACTCACCCCCTTACAGCCCGAACCATTAGATTTGAATCTCTAGAGGGTAGCCCCAAACCAAGTTGGTTAGGCTCGGTTTGAGGCCGTGCAGCAATTGGAAGGCACTGCTCTATAAGAGTAGACATGAATGTCAAACTTAGCAAATAAGAATTAGTATAAACATATGATAAATAACAAATAAAATTCATTTGTCAATAGCTGAAGCTTAGCAACAAAGCTATGTTTCGTATTTTGAAAAGCTTTAAATTTGTGGTAAAAACCAGTAGATCATCGAGGTCAACACCCCTTTATTTTAGTAAAAATAAACAACCTCACTGTGTCCTACAAATACTTCTTAAGGCAAAAACAAAGCCCCGCGAGTGCGAGGCATTTGAATTAGACTCAATAAAAAGCAAACTATACTTAGCCTTTTTATTTATGTGATCGAACCAGTTTGTTCACTCGGTTTTTTCTTAGTTTTGACTTTCAATAATGCTGTATACAACAGTAAACTCATGAGAACCCCAACTAGACCGATTTCTAAAGATGAGTTACCAATGGCAATTGACCAGTTGATTATGACGCCAAACGATAAAACAAAATGATAGCCGTCAAGCACAAATCCAAGCGTTTGAAAAAGGTAAGTTATTAAGCAAATTTTCAAACCAACGGTGTATTTGAATAATGTACAGATTAAGCCAACTAGGCTTAACGCTGAACCTATCAACATCAAAATCGAACGATAAAAATTAAAATCGAACTCCATATTCATGAAAGTACAAAATGAGGCACAAGAGTAATGTTCAGCCGCAAAGTTACAAAAGACAAGAAAACATGCAAATAGTGTAAAAAAATTTTGTTTTTCAAATTTGTTCATAGCTAACCTTTGAAATAGTACTTAAATAGAAAATAAAATTTCACCTTTCAAATTTAGACACAAAAATATGCCTCCAAGGATAAGCGCTATACCAAAAATTTTCGTGGTCACTGTGTTTAATTGTATCTCCTTGTATTCACTGCCTTCATCTTCTTCTACTGATGTCTTAAAATTACTTTCTCCAACTTTTAGATTGAGTTGGAGGCTCCGTTTGCAACATGCAAACAAACCGAAAGCAACAAGAAGAATCGATACAACATCGTACTCATACACACACACACACACACACACACACATAAACACACAAATACACACACACACACACACACGCACATGCACGCACGCTTGCACGCACACACACACATC
>JAXHTT010000017.1:0-38760 GCA_034190055.1 Pseudomonadota bacterium
CTTTACGGGTACGCGCATTAGTTTTAGTGCGCTGACCACGTAGAGGCAAGCTACGACGGTGGCGAATACCACGGAAGCAACCCAGGTCCATCAAACGTTTGATGCTCATAGAGACTTCACGGCGTAGATCACCTTCAACGGTGAATTTAGCCACTTCGTCACGAAGCTTATCAATAGTAGCTTCGTCTAGCTCTTTGATTTTTGTATTTTCTGCAACACCAGCACCCGCACAAATGCTTTTCGCACGTGTGGGACCAATGCCATAGATCGCTTGGATAGCGATTACAGCATGCTTGTGCTCAGGAATGTTAATGCCAGCGATACGGGCCATTAACAGCACTCCTCTTGTTTATTTGTCGACGACCTAAAAAGCCCGATAGGATACTTACCCGTCGACTAAATTGCAAATTAAGGTTCAAAATACTTTTAAACAAAACTAGCAGAACCTGATAAGTATAATTCAGGTTCTGCTCACTTAGTCTTGCAAATATTCTGTTCCGCTTTGATTAGCCCTGACGCTGCTTATGCTTTGGGTCAGAACTGCAAATTACACGCACAACACCGTTGCGCTTGATAACTTTACAGTTACGGCAAATCTTTTTTACTGATGCACGAACTTTCATTACATCTTTCCCCTTTCTATCAATATTAAGGGGCTAACTTATCGGCCGTAGCCTTTAAGGTTAGCTTTCTTCAGCACAGACTCATATTGACTAGACATCAAATGTGTCTGTACTTGTGCCATAAAGTCCATGATAACCACTACAATAATTAGAAGCGACGTACCACCGAAGTAGAACGGCACATTCCAAGCGATTAGCATGAATTCAGGCACTAAACAAATAAAGGTTATGTACAGTGCGCCAGCCAGTGTAAGGCGAGTCATTACCTTGTCAATGTATCGTGACGTTTGCTCACCCGGACGGATGCCTGGGATGAACGCGCCAGACTTCTTCAAGTTATCTGCTGTATCACGCGGGTTGAAAACCAACGCCGTGTAGAAGAAGCAGAAGAAGATAATCGCAGCTGCGTATAACATCACGTACAGCGGTTGACCAGGAGATAGCATAAGCGCTACATCTTGCAACCATGCTGTTGATTCATTCTGTCCGAACCATCCTGCGATGGTACCCGGGAACAGAATAATGCTAGAAGCAAAGATTGGTGGAATTACACCAGCAATGTTGACTTTTAGCGGTAAATGGGTGCTTTGCGCAGCAAAAACCTGACGGCCTTGCTGACGTTTTGCGTAGTTTACCACAATTCTGCGCTGTCCGCGCTCTACAAATACAACTAGGTATGTAAGAGCGATAACAATCACGCCAATCAACAGTAGGAACAACAAGTTAATGTCGCCCTGCCTTGCTTGTTCCGCAGTCTGACCTATCGCTGTTGGCAGACCGGCAACAATACCAGCAAAAATCAATATAGAGATACCGTTACCAATACCTCGTTCGGTAATTTGCTCACCTAACCACATAAGGAACATAGTTCCTGTGACTAGACTCACCACTGCCGTAAAGTAGAATCCGAAGCCAGGGTTTATCACCAATCCATTAATCAGGTTAGGCAAACCAGTCGAAATTCCAATAGATTGGAAGATAGCCAATACAAGCGTTAGATAACGCGTGTACTGACTAATTTTACGACGGCCTGCTTCGCCTTCTTTTTTAAGCTCCACCATCGGTGGGTGAACCACCGAGAGCAACTGCATGATAATGGATGCAGTAATGTATGGCATAATGCCCAAAGCCAGAACGGATGCACGCTCAAGCGCACCACCAGAGAACATGTTAAACATTTCTACAATGGTGCCTTTTTGTTGCTCGAACAAGTCAGCAAGTACCGCTGGATCGATGCCAGGGATAGGAACATAAGAACCTAGTCTGAATACAACAATCGCACCAAGTACGAACAACAATCTTGCCTTAAGCTCACTCAAGCCGCTTTTAGCGCCTGAATCCAATCCTGGTTTAGCCATCTAGCTTATTCCTCTACTTTACCGCCAGCAGCTTCAATCGCTTCTTTAGCGCCTTTAGTAACCTTTAACCCGCTTACTGTAACAGCGCGTGAAACTTCACCGCTCTTTACAACTTTAACGAACTGGATTTCTTTCTTAACAAGTCCAGCTGCTTTTAAAGTCTCAAGAGACGCGGTATCACCATCAACCTTCGCGATTTCAGCAAGAGTTACTTGATCAGTAACAAAGCTCTTGCGTGAAGTGAAACCGAACTTAGGAAGACGACGCTGGATAGGCATCTGACCACCTTCGAATCCTGGCTTAACACGGCCACCTGAACGGCTTTTTTGACCTTTGTGACCTACGCCACCTGTTTTACCAAGACCTGAGCCGATACCACGACCAGAACGCTTACCAGTAGGCTTTGAACCTTCGGCTGGAGAAATTGTATTTAAACGCATGTCTTACTCCTCCACTATCTCAACCATGTAATGTACACGGTTGATCATGCCACGAACGGCTGGGGTATCTTCCAGTTCACGAACATGGTTGATTTTACGAAGGCCTAAACCTTTAAGCGTAGCTTTGTGCTTTGGCAGACGGCCAATTGCACTTTTAGTTTGCTTTACTTTAATCGTTGCCATGTCTGATTACCCCAAAATTTCTTCTACAGACAATCCACGCTTCGCAGCAACTTTCGCCGGGCTATTCATTTCTGTTAGCGCGTTGATTGTTGCACGTACAACGTTGATTGGGTTTGTAGAGCCGTAACATTTTGAAAGTACGTTTTGTACACCAGCTACTTCAAGTACTGCACGCATCGCACCACCGGCGATAATACCGGTACCTTCAGATGCTGGCTGCATGTAAACTTTAGAGCCAGAGTGACGACCTTTAATCGGGTGCTGTAACGTGTGACCGTTAAGGTCTACGTCAACCATGTTGCGACGTGCCTTTTCCATTGCTTTTTGGATTGCAGCAGGTACTTCACGTGCCTTACCGTAACCAAAACCAACGCGACCGTTACCGTCACCCACTACTGTCAATGCAGTGAAACTAAAGATACGACCACCTTTAACCACTTTAGAAACGCGGTTTACAGCGATCAATTTCTCTAGAAATTCACCATTTTGAACGTCTTGTTTAGCCATTATAAACTCCTAGAACTGAAGACCAGCTTCGCGAGCTGCATCAGCTAATGCTTTAACGCGACCGTGGTATTGGAAACCACTACGATCGAAAGCCACTGTTTTAATGCCTTTCTCAAGCGCGCGCTCTGCGATTGCTTTACCGACTACCGTCGCTGCTTCAGCGTTACCTGTAGACTTAAGATCTTTTGCAAGATCTTTCTCAACAGTTGAAGCCGCTGCCAACACTTCAGAACCGCATGGAGCGATTAACTGAGCGTAGATGTGGCGAGGTGTACGGTTAACTACCAAGCGATGCGCGGCCAGTTCACGAATTTTTGCTCGTGCGCGAGTAGCGCGACGAATGCGAGCTGTTTTCTTATCCATCGTATCACCCACCTACTTTTTCTTAGCTTCTTTACGACGTACGTGTTCGTCAGCGTAACGTACACCTTTACCTTTGTAAGGCTCTGGTGGACGGTAACCACGAATGTTCGCCGCAACCTGACCAACCACCTGCTTATCGGCGCCTTTAACGACGATTTCAGTTTGGCTAGGAGTTTCAACCGTAATGCCTTCAGGCATTTCGTATACTACAGGGTGAGAGAAACCTAGTGTAAGGTTTAGCTTGGCACCTTGTGCTTGTGCACGGTAACCAACACCTAACAGAGTAAGTTTTTTCTCGAAACCTTGTGAAACACCTTGAACCATTGCATTCAGGATAGAGCGAGCAGTACCTGCTTGTGCCCAGCTGTCAGCGAAACCTTCACGTGGAAGTGCTTTAAGTTGGTTCTCTTCCTGTGCAACTTCTACAGCGTCGTTGAAAACGCGGGTCAAAGTGCCTTTACTACCTTTAACAGTAACTTCTTGACCAGAAATAGAAACTTCTACACCTGATACAACGTCTACTGGGGCTTTTGCTATACGTGACATTTCAACTCCTCCGTTATGCTACATAACCGATGATCTCACCGCCCATGCCAGCGTTACGCGCTGCACGGTCAGTCATCACACCTTTAGAAGTCGACACGATAGCTACGCCTAAACCACCCATAACCTTTGGAAGCTCATCTTTTTTCTTATAGATGCGCAGACCAGGACGGCTTACACGTTCGATAGTGTCAATTACTTGCTTGCCTTCGAAGTACTTAAGCGTAACTTCTAAAACAGGCTTAACGTCACCAGAAGCAGCGAAGTCAGTGATATAACCTTCAGCTTTCAATACTTCACAAATTGCAACGCGAAGTTTTGAAGAAGGCATAGTCACAGAAACTTTCTGTGCCATCTGGCCGTTACGGATGCGGGTAAACATATCCGCGATAGGATCTTGCATGCTCATTATCAGCTACTCCTTACCAGCTGGCTTTCTTAAGGCCAGGGACTTCACCGCGCATCGCTGCTTCGCGAAGCTTAATACGGCTAAGACCGAATTTGCGTAGGTAACCATGTGGACGACCAGTTACACGGCAACGGTTACGTTGACGTGAGGAACTAGAGTCACGTGGCAGTTGTTGTAGCTTCAGAACAGCGTCCCAACGCTCTTCTTCAGAAACGTTAACATCGCTGATAATCGCTTTAAGTGCGGCGCGCTTCTCAGCATACTTAGCTACTAGCTTAGTACGCTTAGCTTCGCGTGCCTTCATTGATTCTTTTGCCATAACCCTACACCCCTACTTTTTGAATGGGAAGTTAAACGCGTCCAGCAGAGCACGTGCTTCGTCATTAGTATTCGCACTGGTAGTGATAGTAATATCCATACCGCGAACCTTATCCACTTTATCGAAATCGATTTCAGGGAAAATGATTTGCTCACGCACGCCCATGCTGTAGTTACCACGTCCGTCGAATGATTTAGGATTCAAACCACGGAAATCGCGAACACGTGGAATAGCGATTGAAATCAAACGCTCAAGGAATTCCCACATACGCTCGCCGCGTAGGGTTACTTTACAGCCAATCGGATAACCTTCACGGATTTTAAAACCCGCTACTGATTTTCTAGCAACTGTAACAACAGGCTTCTGACCGGCGATAGCCGTCATGTCAGCTTGAGCATTCTCAAGTACCTTTTTGTCAGCAACTGCTTCACCTAAACCCATGTTTAGAGTGATTTTTTCAATCCGAGGGACTTGCATGACGCTTTTGTATCCGAACTGCTTAGCAAGTTCAGCTACTACTGTTTCTTTATAGAAATCATGCAGTTTCGCCATCGTACTCTCCAATATAATTAAACAAGTTCGCCGTTAGACTTGAAGAAACGTACTTTCTTCTCATCTTCGAAACGGAAACCAACGCGATCTGCTTTGCCCGTTGCCGGGTTAACAATCGCAACATTAGAAACGTGAATAGAAGCTTCTTTCTCAACGATGCCACCAGCTACACCCAGTTGTGGGTTTGGCTTAGTGTGCTTCTTGACAAGATTTACGCCTTCTACAATTACACGGTTGTCAGCCATAAGCACGCGAAGAACTTTGCCTTGCTTGCCTTTGTCTTTACCCGCTAATACGACTACTTCATCATCACGACGAATTTTATTAGCCATTATCGTGACTCCTTATAGTACCTCTGGGGCCAATGAGATGATTTTCATGAAGTTTTCACTTCTCAACTCACGGGTAACCGGGCCAAAGATACGCGTACCAATTGGTTGCTTGTTTGCATTAAGCATAACAGCCGCGTTACCGTCAAAACGAATGGTAGAACCATCTGCACGACGAACGCCTTTTCTAGTACGCACCACCACTGCATTCAGTACGTCACCTTTTTTAACTTTACCGCGAGGAATTGCTTCCTTAACAGTAACTTTGATGATGTCACCGATACCTGCATAACGGCGATGCGAGCCACCAAGAACCTTAATACACTGAACCCTGCGAGCGCCGCTGTTGTCTGCAACGTCCAGGTTAGTTTGCATTTGGATCATGTTAGTGCTCCGCTCTTAAATTAAGACTCTCCCGAGTCGTTAGTGCTGCTAAAAACAACTGGATGTCGTTGCTTTTATGTACATACCCCCATAAAAAGGGCGCGAAATAATAACAGAAAACTTTGGGAAGTGATAGCGGTAAATTGAATTATTTTTAAACTATGTGAGCAATAAAAAAGCCCCGACTAAAAGCCGGGGCTGATAACCACGTCATAGGTTATCAAGCAGGATCTTTTAGCGCAGATACCTTGTTTTCAAACTGCTTACTTAAGTACCGAAAAACACATTCTTTTAAACGGCTTACACCAACAGGCTTGGATATGAAGTCGTCCATGCCAGATTTCAAGCACTTTTCTTTATCGCCAGTTAATGCGTTAGCGGTCAAGGCTATTATCGGCACTTCAGCGGCCTCGTGATTTATATTCCTTATATGCTGAGTTGCCTCTAATCCATCCATAACTGGCATGTGGCAATCCATGAGTATAATGGCGTATGTATTCTTTTCTGTGATAGAGCGCTCCACTTTCTCTAACGCTTCTTTGCCATTAACAGCCAAGTCACTCTCAAGCCCTATTTCGCGTAGCTGCTCTTTTATCACCAGTTGATTGATTTCGTTATCTTCAACTATTAGCGCTTTGACCCTACTTAGCTCTTCCCTACTTGGGGTATATACAAAATCCCGGCCAAAGGTTTTATCTGCGACTACGTTTGCATCGTCTAGCGTTAATGTTGCAGTAAAGCGCGCACCAATGCCTAGTTCACTGCTGACTTCAATTTTACCGTTATAGTGTTCAACAATTTGTTTGACGATTGATAACCCTAACCCGGTTCCACCGAAACGACGCATGGTTGAGCTTTCAGCCTGTATAAAAGGCGTGAATATTATTTTCTGCTGCTCGGCACTGATGCCAATTCCCGAATCGGTCACGATGAACTTTACTCGGTAGCGACCTTTTCCGTACCGCGTACATTTTACCTCAAACGTAACACTCCCCTCTTTGGTAAATTTAAATGCATTGTTGAGAAGATTAATGAGGATTTGACCCATTCTTAGTTTGTCTACAAGAAAAGTAAGCCCCTTCACTGCAGCTATATTTGCGCTAAATTCCACCCCTTTTTCATTAGCAAGCCTTGAAAACATTGGTAATTGCTCTTCAATAGTCTCGCTAAGGCTAGTGGGCGTCTCATCAAATGAAACTTCTCCTGTACCGAACTTAGAGTAATCTAAAATACCGTCTACAATATTGAGCAAGGCGTCTGCACTTTGCGATGCGATAGACGCCAACTCTAACTGCTTTGCATTGAGAGGCGTAGCAGTAAGCGCTTCTAGCATTCCCTGTACGCCATGAATAGGCGTTCGAATCTCATGGCTCATGTTCGCTAGAAACTCACCTCGCGCTTTGAGAGCACTCTCTGCCAGTTCACTTTTGTGCTGAAGCACTGCCTTGTCTATCTGCATTTGTGTGATATCAACGGTGGCGCCAATCACTTTAATACAGCGCCCATTTTCCATTATTGGATGGGCTCTACTCTCAAGCCACCGAGGCTCGCCGGCATCGGTTTTCACTTCGAGTTCACACTCAAAACCTTTCCCTGTTTTTATCATTTCCTCAAATTGAATTACGTACTTTTCTCGCTGCGCTTCGTCAAAAATAAAGTTAACCACATCATCTGGCTTCAATATGCGTTCGCTGTGTAAATGCAGCATTCGTTTTAGCGCGCCAGACCACACTAGCGAGCCACTGTTTATGTTTAATTCCCAAGTACCCACGCCCGCTAAATTGGTTATTTGGCTCAGTAATGAGTTTCGCTCTTCTAAAATGGCTTTCTGAGCATTCACATTATTTAGCGCTTGCTGACGTTCAAGTTCATTGCCAATCCACGTGGATAGGAGCAATAGATAATCTGTTTCCAAGGCACTGAATGCCTCTTCTCTTGGAGAAAGCGATGAAAAGTTTACTGTCCCGTAAAACTCGCCAGATACGCGAATAGGAGCAGCGAGATAGCTTTTTAGCGTATATTTGTCAAAGCACGGGTGGGAAGCACCGGGGTCAATATTGATGTCGTGATAGGCAACCACCGAGTCGGCTCTTGCAACATCGGCACAATATGTATCACAAAGGGAAAATTCAGCGCCTTTTGGTATAGAATCCTCAGGGGTAACAACACTTCGCACACAGTATCGATCACCTCTAATATTACTCACAATTCCTGTCTCTAGGTGAAGAATCGCAGTACCAATACGCAGCAAATTCTCTAATTTTTCATCTAAAGACATCACCCTGTCATTAGATATTGTTTGTAGATCGTGAATAATACTCATGAGGATTGTCGCCCTCCCGGACTGCAAATAAAAAAGGCCAATATTGTTAACATTGACCTTTTAAATTTATGAGATATTTCAAGATATGAAAGTTTTCCCTCTCATCAATTAGTATAACTGAGGCAGTAACCGCTTAATAAAGCACCTTAATTTCATAGCCTGTTGGTGTGTCTGCTGGCTCTACCGTCACGATATAGTTTTCCTCTTCAGTGAAACCAAACAAGGCCGTTCTATCAAGAAGTACCTGCTCCTCGTTATCGTCCTCATACACCGCTATCACTTCGTAGTAATCTGAAGGCAGTACTTCACTGGTGCTTTCTGCAAACTCCAGGTTCTGAACATCGTATTCTGCGGTATCAATGGTTTCGTCGTTTCTTACTAAGTAGAAGTCCACATCATCGAAGTCGCTGACTAGGTTAATGAAGTTAACGGTCTTGTCATATGCCTGCGGTAAGCCACTCTCAACAAAGGTTGCGGCGCCTAATTGATTGTTTGTGTTATAGATAAGAATAGCTTTACTTTCACCTTGGTTAAGCGTGATTAGTTTATTGCTAAGCGATGTGACTGTGCCAGAAGGATCGGTAACCGTAACGCGGTAGTCACCATAGCGAATAGCGCTAAATTCAGACATTTCGCCCGCTGCTAGTGTAAAGCTTACGTCTTCTTCATCTGTATTGCCGCCAAAGGTAACGTTTAGCTCGGCATCTAAATTTGTTGAGTTGTATATACGATATTGCGAATCAGCCTCCACGTCAGTTAGCGCTGTTACTGTTGAGGAGTTTAATACTGTGTCAACCACAAGCCCTTCTTGAATAGCGCCACTTACATCACGAAGGGTCATTAGATACTCAGTTTCATACACGAAATCCAGTGTTTGTGATTCAAATACCACGTCGTCGCTGCCAGGCTCGGTAAGATAAACCGTGTACTCGCCTTCGTCGAAGTAATCGCTATCGTCATCAGCATCCCAGTATTCTAGCTCCACCATGTCGCCCGTCGTTACGGTACCGAGAAAGTTAGCCGCTTCGAAAGGATCACCTGATTCACTCATATAAAAATCATACGATGAATCATCTGCGGCCACAGAGAGCGTAAACAAACGAAAATGGTCCTCCAGTGTTTTACGCTCATACGAGTAAGTGGTAAAAGTTGGGTTGCTAAAATCACCGCTCATAACAATGACGGTTTTATAGCTGTTTTTTAAATTCACCGTAATTTCGTCGATATAAACTTCTTGGTCGTCAGATTCTGTACGAATGAACTCCAGCTCGTATTCGTCTTCGTCCATGGAAAACATGGATGTTGCGTCGCCAAACTGAGCTGAACCAAAGCTATCTCCATCAACCTCTCGCATTTCTACATTCGCGCCGTTAGGAGAAGCGTTATAAAACTGTATGTACGCATAAGAGTAATCTGAGCTGCTGCTGTCTGAGCCGCCACATGCGGTAAGCCCTAGTAGCGCCACAAGCCCTATTGCCGCTGCACGGAACCAAGTTCCAAAGCGCAATGAGTAAGAGGTCAATTGCATAAATTGTATGTCCTTTAAAGTTGTTCTTTATTGGTTTAAGACTGCGTTAACGCAAGCTGGCACACGTAACAAGTGCTTTTATTCGCTCGCACAATACAGCGATATGGCTATCTGAGAAGGTCTTAGTTCAGGGCTTTACGCTATCTTTGCAAAGCTGACTTTTCTTTATAAAAGTTGACAGATCACGGCAGCTTGAAAGTACGCTCGATAAAGTGTTTATTGGCGGAAGCTTTTAGAAAAGGCAGAAAAAAGCCTGCATAAGCAGGCTTTAAAAGTGTCTTTGGGAGACGGTGTTACTTATTCATAGGAGTAAGATAGCGTTACACCACTGTATGAAGAATACGCGCGGATACCGATGTGCCATGTACCTGATGCTGGCGCATCAAAAGTACATACTTCACTGTTACCATTTTGGTAAGGGCGGCAATCGTAGCTGTTGGTTTCTGGCTGTGAGCCAAACTTCACGTAAAGATCAGCATCGCCTGTACCACCAGAGGTACGGATAGTCATCTGCGTTACGCCTTCTGGAATGGTCCAAGTGTAACGATCCCAGTTTCTACGAGTACCTGAAAGACCGGTAAGCTGACCTGATACTGGTTCAACACCTGGCTCAGAGCCGCCACCGCCACCAGTGCCGCTTCCATCACAGCCATTAGTGTTTAAGTAGTTATACGCATCAGCTAACTGCATCAAACCATAACCATAGAAGTTATCGCGACCTGCACTACCTTTATCTTCAGCCGTTGCATTTAACGCATTGCGTATCTGATTGTTAGAACATTGCGGGAAGTAGCTCCACACCAATGCTGCACCACCGGCTACGTGTGGCGTAGCCATAGACGTACCGCTTAGCGCTGCGTAAGTATTCGTTGGATAAGTAGACTGTACTGCACTACCTGGTGCAGCTATTTCAACCTGATCGTTATATTGGCTGTAGCTTGCACGGTTCTCATTTGAGTCTACCGCTGCAACAGACATTACTGCATCGTAAGAAGCAGGATAAGACTTTGCACTGTTACCATCGTTACCTGCCGCCGCTACTAGCAACATGCCTGCATCAGTGAAGCTTTGCATGGCATTACGCTCAGTGGTAGAAGAACTACCGCCACCTAAGCTCATGTTAACCACATTTGAACCTGCATCCTGACACTGAGTGATCGCACCAATTAAGTCAGACGCATAAGTCCATTGGCCATTATCGTTAAAGATTTTAACGATATGCATATCTACACCTGGATATACACCTACCACACCTTCATTGTTATCGTACGCGGCAATTGTACCCGCTACGTGGGTGCCGTGACCGTTACCGTCGTTGTACCAGTTACCCACTGCACTATTGTTTGCTTGACCCGTGACACCATCGTTGGTACCAGGAAGGTCTGGGTGGCCTAGATTATAACCCGTATCAATAATACATACTTTGCGAACTGTAGTATCTGACTGTCCAAACTGATTTGCTTGTACCATGGTGTAGCCGTAAGGCGTGGTTTGTGCCATAGGCTTGCGACGAACATCCACTTCAATACTTTCTACATTTGGGTTTTTGCGAAGCTTGTTCAGTGCAGACTTACTCATGGTAGCCGCAACCATCTTATGCTTCTTAAGCTCTTTCTTAATCAAGCCACCCGCTTTTCTTACTTCAGACTTAGCAGATGCGATGTTGAAAGGCTTTTTGGTTTTCAGTTTAGCCTTTGTCTTAGCTTTACTACTAAACTTACCACTTGAGTTGGCTACCTCTAGGGTTTCACTTATCATCTCATCTTTAAACTTAATGATGTAACGCTCTTGATCCACCGTTACAAGGCGGTCAATAGTGAGTTTTTTGCCTAGCGCTTGTTTTAGCGTTTGCGGCTTTTCTTTGACTTTAACTAGACCTTCGCCTGCTGCCACTGCAGAGTTAGTCATTAAACCAAAGGATACAGCTAGTGCAGCTGCTGTTAGACATGTGTGTTTCTTATTTAATTTTGAGTTCAAAATTTATTTCCTGTTTTATCTGTCTTATAAACTTCAGCACTGTTTTTATCCGTGCTTTTGAAGCTATTTGTTATTAAATGACATACAGGTATAACCATTACCTCATACGAAAAGCTCATCCATGACAACCGACGCAACTGCGTTGCAACGACCTACCCGTTTGCCAGGTTTGTAGGTAACCACCGATAAGCAGGTTAGCTACAGAGCTCATATTAGGCGGCAAATCAGATGGTTGAGTATGTTGCCTTAACCCTGGTAAGTATTTTTTATACCTTTTAAAATACTTAAAAAAACACCACACTTAATGAAAAGCACGCCCAATGTGTTCTACGAGCAAATTCATGTTAGGAATAAAATCTCATAATTAACATTTATTTTACGATTTCAAATGTAACAAAATATTAAAAGAGTTATAATTTTATCTTAAAAATAAAAAGCGCGTGGCCCTTTCGGATCACGCGCTTTTTTCAATGACATTATTACAGTAGTTGCAGGAAACCTGCTTATGAAATCTGCCGGTGGTTACAAACTACGCTGTCTCACTATTTCGTATAAGCACACGCCAGTTGCTACCGATACGTTCAAACTTGTTACGCTACCAGCCATGGGTAACTTAACCAATTCGTCGCAGGTTTCTTTCGTAAGTCGACGCATACCTTTGCCTTCTGCCCCCATTACCAGCGCAGTAGGACCTTTTAGATCAACATCATAAAGGGTTTTGTCAGTTTCACCGGCGGTACCCACAATCCAAAGCCCTTTGTCTTGAAGGTGCTTCAAGGTTCTAGCAAGATTCGTAATTTGAATTAACGGCATAACTTCAGCTGCGCCACAGGCCACTTTTCGTACCGTGCCGTTTAAGCTTGCCGACTTATCTTTAGGCACAACTACTGCGTGTACACCCGCACCATCAGCCGTGCGTAAGCATGCACCTAAATTATGAGGGTCAGTGATACCGTCTAATACCAAAATTAGCGGCTGCGACTCTCGTTCAAGTATTTTATCAAGGTCAGCTTCATCCATTACGCGGGCAGGTTTCGCTTTAGCAACAACGCCTTGGTGTTGTTCGCCGTTCACTTTATCATCTAACGCCTTACGCTGACTGAACTGAACTGAAATACCGAAACGGCGCGCCTGGTTAACAATGTTGGTCAAGCGTTCATCGTTACGCCCTTTTAGAACCCATACTTCCATTACACGCTCCGGCTCTTTCTCAAGTACCGACTGCATGGCATGTAAACCGTATAACCATTCTTGCTGCGCCATTTAACGCTTACCTCTTTTATTCAATGACAGTGTTTTGCCGCTGCTGCCGCCTTTTGCGCTGCCGCGACTAGACGATTTTCCACCGCTTCGACTAGACGAGCTTGAGCTGCCTTTACCTTTGCTCCCTTTCTTATCAGAACGAGAGTCTTTACCAGAGCGGCGCTTGTTATCAAAGCGAGTAGGTTTGTCTGAAGACTTTTTAGCTGTCTTCACTTTTACCTTCTTGCCTTTAGTGCTGCGCAGCATAGACTTATCGAGTAATAAATCAATCTTTCTTTCATCAAGGTTTACTGCCGCAACGGTTACCTCTACTGTGTCACCCAGTCTGAACTGACGATGGCCCGACTCGCCTACCAATGCCTGTTTTACATCGTCGTGATGGTAATAGTCGTCATCTAGTGATGTAATGTGCACTAAGCCGTCGATATGGTATTCGGTAAGACGCACAAATAAGCCAAAGTTAGTGACCGAGCTCACCACACCTTCAAAAGTGTCACCGACGTGATCAAGCATGAACTCGCATTTAAGCCAGTCGGCCACATCGCGGGTAGCATCATCAGCGCGGCGTTCTGTCATTGAACACTGTTCACCAAGCTGCTCAATTTCTTCTGCGGTATAGTTTTTAGCTCCGCTTACCGCTTTTTTACCCTGCTGTTTAGCAATAATGCCTTTGAGCGCGCGGTGTACCACTAAATCAGGGTAACGACGAATAGGTGATGTAAAGTGCGCGTAAGCTTCTAACGCCAAACCAAAGTGCCCTACGTTTTCGCCATCGTAAACCGCTTGCTTCATCGACCTTAGCAGCATAGTTTGAATAAGCTCTTCATCTACGCGACCACGGGTTTTAAGCACTACATCGGTAAACGCGGCGGGTTCTGCATCTTCTACAATGGCATGAGGGATGCCAATTTCACTTAAATAGCTGGTAAAAGCGGTAAGTCTGTCGGCATCTGGCTTATCGTGCACGCGGTACAAGGCTGGTGCTTCGTGCTTCTCTAACATTAAAGCCGCACTCACGTTTGCCATGATCATGCATTCTTCAATAAGCTTATGCGCATCGTTACGCACTAAAGGCACGATATTTTCAATTTTTCGCTGGGCGTTGAACACGAACTTCACTTCTTGAGTTTCAAACTCAATAGCTCCGCGTTTAGCACGAGCTTTTTTAAGCGCACGGTACAAGTCGTGAAGGTTGCGTAAATGAGGTACATGAGGCTCGTAACGTTGATGTAACTCTTTGTCACCCTGCAGAATATTCCACACTTTTGTGTAGGTTAACCGGGCATGTGAATTCATTACCGCTTCGTAAAACTGGAATTCTTCCAGTTTACCATTTGCGCTAATTGTCATTTCACACACCATGCAAAGCCGGTCGACTTCAGGGTTGAGCGAACATAATCCGTTAGACAGTACTTCCGGTAGCATTGGAATAACTTGGTCAGGGAAATACACCGAGTTACCGCGCTGCTGCGCTTCATCGTCAAGGGCTGACCCTGTTCTTACATAGTGACTTACATCGGCTATGGCTACCCATAGTTGCCAGCCGCCGTCGTCAAGCGGTTCGCAATATACCGCGTCATCGAAGTCGCGAGCGTCTTCACCATCAATAGTAACCAGCGGAAGTTGGCGCAAGTCGATGCGACCTTCTTTGGCTTCATCAGGCACCTGATCGGTAAGCTTTTCCACCTGTTTAGTCACGCCTTTCGGCCACTGGTGTGGTATATCGAAAGTGCGAAGCGCCATTTCTATTTCCATACCTGGCGCCATATGCTCGCCAAGTACTTCAACAATCTTGCCTACTGGGCTCATTTTTCGGCGAGGGCGCTGAGTAAGCTCTACCACTACCACCTGCCCCATTCGAGCACCGTTGGTGCTTTCTGGAGGAATTACAATTTCATGCTGCAACCGACTGTCATCTGGCACCACCATGCCAAAGCCCTGTTCAACAAAATAACGGCCAACAATAGGCTCGCTGCGCGGCTCAATGACTTGCGTAACAAACGCTTCTTTTCTTCCGCGACGGTCGGTACCGCTAACGCGCGCTTCTACCACGTCGTCGTGAAGGAACAAATTCATTTGCCCAGCACTAATAAATAAATCACCGCTTTTGTCTTCAGGACGCAAAAAGCCGTAGCCATCACGGTGACCAATAATTCTGCCTTTAATAAGTTCATCACGGTTTTGGAGAATGTATTTTTTCTGCTTGGTAAATTGCACCTGACCTTCGCGCTCCATGGCACGTAGTCGGCGCTGAATTCCAATTCGCGCCTCTTCGTCGAACGCGTTCACCAAATTACAGATATCAAGAAACGACAAAGGTTTGTCTTGTTCTTTTAATAAACTCATTAAATATTCGCGGCTGGCTACCGGATTTTCGTACTTTTCTTTCTCGCGCTGATAATGCGGATCATCACTCATGTATTTTAAATTTACCTTTCGTATTTTATTCAACGTGTTTTCGTTTGTGGCTTAGTTCTTCAAAGCCCTGTAGAAAACATAAATATGATTGTTTAGACACACAAACCATTTTTGGTTCATGTGGTTATTTGCTGCACAGTATAACAGTATTTGCAGTAAAACATTGACTGTTATTATGGAATCGCAGCCTGACATCTGTATGTCACAAACACCGAGTATAAAAATGGGTTTTCGTTTTTGTTGCATGAGCGTTCAACAAAACAGTTACATCACCAGTTACCTTACAAACCTATAAAGAGCAGGCATATGGATAGAAGAACGTTTATAAAGCTGTCGTCATTCGCAGGTGCGAGCGTGGCAGTGTCTACAGGGCTAGCGGGCTGCACAGTGAGTAATTCAGCAAATAGCCAACCGCAAACTAACGCTACCTTCACTCATGGAGTGGCCAGTGGCGACCCTTTAAAAGACGCCGTTATTATTTGGACGCGCGCCGTGCCAACCCCAGGCTCCGGCCTAGCCAAAGCCGATATTTTGTGGGAAATGGCAAGCGATGCTGATTTTGCCAATGTGGTAAGCAGCGGGATAGTTGAAGCGAAAGCCACTCATGATTTTACCGTGAAGGTAGACGTAACAGGCCTTAGTCCGGCTAACCGTTATTTTTACCGTTTTAAAAGCGCTGATAATACAAGCCCAGTAGGCGAAACCCGCACACTTCCTGAAGCCGATGTGTCTAACGTTACGTTCGGCATATTTTCATGTTCTAACTACCCTGCCGGCTTTTTCACGCCTTATATGGAAGCGGCGAAAAACGACAATATCGATTATGTATTGCACCTTGGTGACTACATTTATGAGTATGACGGTAAAGGTTATGCCACTGAGCATGCAAAAAAGATTGGCCGTACTTATGCGCCTGATAACGATACCGAGCTTTATACGCTAACCGACTATCGCAAACGCTACGCTTTGTATCGCACCGACGAAGGCCTGTTGGCATTACACCAAAATAAGCCGTTTATTGTGGTGTGGGATGACCATGAAATTACTAACGACACCTATAAGGACGGCGCGGAAAATCACCAAGAAGATGAAGGTGACTTTTATGAACGTCGTGCGGCGGCCGTTCAAGCTTATTATGAATGGCTACCCATTCGCCCGCCTTTTGGCACTGAGCGTTTAGAGATTTATCGCCAGTTTACTTTTGGTAAGCTTCTTGACTTATACATGCTCGACACCCGCGTTCTTGCCCGCGACAAACAGCTTGAATACGGCGACTATCGCGATCCTGAAACAAAAGCGTTTGACGAAGCTGGCTTTATGAAAGATATCAGTGATCCTAGTCGTGGGCTTTTAGGTGAAGCCCAACGTAAATGGCTACATTCGTCTATGCAGCAAAGTCAGGCTAAATGGCAGGTTTTAGGCCAGCAGCTATTAATAGGCCGCATGCTATTTCCTGTATCGATATTTAACGGCGTTGAGCGTAAAGAGATACCTGCTCATGTACATAGGCTCGCAAATATCAAGCGCAAACAAATGCAAGGCGGCGCACTTAGTGAACAAGAGCTTGCGCTTATCAATACCGTAATGCCTTACAACTTAGACGCATGGGACGGCTACCCCGTTGAGCGGGAACAGGTTCTGATGCAGCTAAAATCCATTGGTAAGCCAGTTATTGCCCTTGCAGGTGATACACATAACGCTTGGCACAACAAACTAACCCTGAAAGATGGCACAGAAGTGGGTGTTGAGCTTGCTACACCGGGCGTAACATCGCCAGGTATGGAGCATTACTTAAGTATGGATGATGAAATGGCAAAAACGCTTGCCGACGATCTTCCGCTTCTAATTGAAGATTTGCAGTACTGTAATCTTCACCAGCGCGGCTTTATGACATTGGCCGTCAGCGAAGACAGCGCAAAAACCACTTGGCATTATGTGGATGCAATATTAACCAAGGATGGAAAAGTAGCTGATACACATAGCTATGAGATAAACGCGTAGTAATTAGTATTTATTTAGATTAAGGCGCTTAACCAAGTTAAGCGCCTTAATTTTTAGCTACTTCTAGAACTCGTAGTAAACGCGCACACCGGCAATACGAGGCATACCGCGAACGAAGGTAGGAATACCCAAGCCGCCACCCGTGTTACCTGCATCAATCAAGAACTCTTTATCAAACAAGTTATTTACGTAAAACTCGTAGGCAAACTTGCTGTTGTCTTGAAGCAGTTTCACCGATACATCAGTCAGTGAGTAAGTATCTTGAGAAAGGCCAGGATAATTACTGCTTTCAAAGAACACTTCAGACTGGAAGCTTGTAAGCCAGTTAACATCAATGTCGAAGTTATTCATATTGAATACTTTGTTGATGTTGATGGCACCGCTAACTTCTGGCGCTAAGCGGAACTTATTGCCGCCGTACTGGAACTCAGAACCATCGGCTGTATTGTCTGCAAACTCAGCATCAAGGAAACCAAGGCTTACTGTTAGCGTCAGCGTTTCACTGTAGTTATAGGTCGCCATGCCTTCAATGCCCGACATAGTCGAGTCGCCTACCGTTACGGTAATAGACTGCAAGGTTTCTGCATCGGTAAAACTTTGCTGATAATCGCTGTATTCGTAGGTAAAAATGGCTCCCGAGAAGAGGAAGTTGGCGCTTTGATACTTAACACCCAAATCATAGCTATCTACGATTTCAGGCTTGGTGACGTCAACGCCACCCGCGTTTGCATCCACAACCGGTGAACGACGGCCTTTGGCGTAGTTCGCATATAAGTTCCAGTTGTTATTTGCATCGTAGCTAACGGCAAAGCGTGGCAAGGTATCGTCAAAGTCGCGCTCTGCATCGAAAGTAAAAGCACCGTCTGCAGTGGTAAAGGTATTGCGCGTATAGCGGGTTTCATCGATGTAGCGAACGCCAGCCGTAACATTAATATTGTCGGTCACGTAATACGATACTTCAGCAACATAGGATGCAATGTCTAGCTCAGCCTCAAAGGTAAACGGCCCTTGTATATGAATAGGCGGTAGCGCTGGATTAGAAATAGGTGAGCCATCCGTATTAAATAGTTGCGACACTAACATGGCACGCAGTGCTTCTATTTCCTCTAGCGATGCATCGGTAGCGATATTTTGGTTAAGTGGAATGTTGGAATTGGCTTCAAGCTGTGCTCTCACTGCGTCGAAAGTGCCTCGCACAAACGGGTCTACCATCACATAGTACGGTAAAATAGAATCGTCTTGGGTGATAGACGCACCAACAAATGCGGCCAATTTATCACCAGAATCATATACTAAGCGCATTGATGCGCCCTGAAGCGTGGCGTCGTTATCGAAATAAGCATCTTGAATACGAAGCGCAGAACCATCAGCATCAAAGCCTTCGCTTACTTCTACATCTTTATAGTAGGCATCGGCGTGTAGGCTAAGCGTTTGGTTGAAATCGTAGTTTACGGTTAAGTCATAGGCTTGAAGCGTACGCTCAATACCTAGCTCGCTACCTAAACTAAATTCGGCATCAGTAAAAGGGCTAGTATCTCCGCCATTGGGGGCGATAGAGCCAGATTTGAAGGCGATGCCCGGCTGATCGTTGTATTCCATTGCCGCACGAGCAATAACTTCTAGATTCTCATAGCTTGCAAGCCAGGTTCCACGAAGTGCTTGCACCGATACACCCTGAAGATCTTCGCTATTGCACGGTACCTCTTCGCCCAGATGGTTGTACATATTTGCATTGCCGTAATAGGAGTCAGCACTGCAGGCATTGTTCTCTACAATGCCATCCATTTCGCGGTAAAGCCCAGCAATACGAAAACTGTGGTTGTCGTTAATTGGCTGGTTATACATAAACTCAACTTCTTGGCCTTGCTCTGAGTTATAGCCAACCTGCACTTTGCTTTCTTGTTCAAAGGTAGGAAGATTAGAGTGAATGCTTACTGCGCCATTGGCTGCCGCCACACCAAATAGGGTTGGCTGTGGGCCTTTTAGAACCTCTACGCGCGCGATATCGTAAAGCGCAACACTGGCTACGGTTTTCTTACTGATATCGAAGCCATCTTGATATACCGAAATGCGAGGTGTAGCCGACACTGACGACACATCATCGGTGACACCGCGAATATTGAAAGACGGTAAGCTTACGGCTTGTTCCTGAATTTGAACGTTAGGCAAAATACGAGATAGCTCATCAAGCTCCATAATATTGGTGCGCTCCAGAAACTCGCTGCCTATAACATCCATAGTAACGGGCACATCCATTACGGACTGCTCTCGCATCTGGGCGGTTACCGTAATTTCTTCTATATAGCCAGTGTCGTTTTCTGTGTCGGGCGTTACTTCTTGTGCAATTGCTGCGCTTGATAAAGCAAACGCAATTGTTGTGGCGAGCAAAGAGCGTGAACAAACCGGACGTGGATACAGAGGGCGCATTAATTCATTCCTTTCGTGTGCTTATAGGGTTTTTATGTATTTTTGTAAGCATTTCGCCGATAGATTGGCGACAATGCTTACTTTATTTAGAATTATCGAAGCACAAGAATGTAGAGCGCTTTTGAGACGGTACGATGAAGTATCCGTGACAAATGAAAGGCAATTTTGTGACAGACGACTTTCCCTTTCTATTTCCCTAATCAGCTCTGTACCAGAGCTCAGTTGTTATTAAGTAAAGCTCTATGTAACTTTTGTTGAATAAATATACAACAAAAGTTATCATTAATGATAACCCAATAGGAATGATGATGAATTGGGAGATCAAGTTTCACAGAGGCGTTAAAGAGCAAATATTGGCTATGCCACCTAAAGTGCAGGCACGTTTTATACGGTTATTAGAACTTATGGAAAAGCATGGCCCGAACTTAGGGGCTCCTCATACTAAACCCATGAGTCACGGGTTGTTCGAGGTCAGAGCTAAAGCAAAAGAAGGAATCGGTAGGGCGCTATTCTGTTATACAAAAGTAAGGCAGATACATATTTTATATGCATTCATGAAAAAATCTCAGAAAACGCCGAAAGAAATAATACAGATCGCCAGATTGAGAATGAAAGAGGTTAACTAGCCATGACTTTACAAAGCCTTAAGCATGAAGCATTGAAGAATAAAGATGTAAAACAGGAGTATGATCGCCTAGAGAGCGAGTTTACGCTTATCGAGCAGCTGATATCTATGAGGAAAGAGGCTGGGCTAACTCAAGAACAGCTTGCGCAAAAAATGCAAACACACAAGAGTAATATTAGCCGATTGGAAAAAGAGAATAGCAACCCTAGTTGGAAGACTCTACTCAAATATGCGAATGTCTGTGGGTTCGAACTTTCGCTTACCCTTCATAAAAAATAAAGCCACATCTCTCGCTAACGATTGTCCTTTACCGCGCTAACTTTTAAAAATATATCATGAAGTTTTCATTTATCGACAATAAGAAAAATCTACGCCGTGATAAATGGCTTAGCAAAAAAACGCCCCTTTGAATCAAGGAGCAAACTAAGTACACTCATTCCACGTAGGACAAAAATAACTTTTAACTAAAAAGCGAAATGGAGACTGCAATGAAAAAATTAATGATGGCTACGGCTATTGGTACTGCCACCCTATTAAGTGCTTGTAGTGCAGAGCATGGCACTACTCAGTGTACAACTGCGCCTGAAGCTGAATGGCAAAACCAAGATGCGTTTCAGGCTCAGCTATTAGCGCAAGGCTACAAAATTAACGAGTTTAAAGTAACGGGCGGCAACTGCTACGAAATCTATGGTTTTGATAAAGAAGAAAACAAAGTAGAAATTTACTTTAACCCAGTTGATGGCAGCATTGTAAAGAAAGAAATGCACTAAGTATGTCTTAGCAAACGACTTATAGATCGGTTGCTTTGATACTCGAGAAAAACGCTGCAATCTATTGCAGCGTTTTTGTTTTACCTTGAGAAAGATATGTAATGTACAAACCTAAAGATACGCCTTCGGACATTTATATTTGGGATTGGGTGGTGCGCTTATGCCACTGGGGCTTGGTTGCCACCTTTGTGACCAACTATTTTATTGTAGAGCCAGGTCGCCTTTATCACGAAATAGCTGGTTACATTGCGGTAGCACTTATATCTATGCGTGTTGGCTGGGGCTTTTTGTCAGCCAAGCTTCCACGAAGTCAAAGGATTGCCACTGAATATGCAAGCTTTTCTAACGTGTCACTGCATCAACACGCCTTCGCTGAACATATTCAACACGTAAAACAAAAGAAAATTCCCACTCACCATGGTCACAACCCCTTTGGCTGGTTGATGATAATAGCTGTTATCACACTACTGCTGGGTTTAGGAGTTACCGGTTTTATGATGGAAGAAATAGATGCTATGTTCGGCAATAGTAAACTGGAATGGGTACACAGCATTATGGCCGATGTCCTCTACGCATGCGTGCTAGTGCATATTGTTGCGGTGTTTGCTGTGCAATATATGGGAAATATTCAATTAGTTCGCCCAATGCTCACAGGCTGGCGGAAACGCTAAGCCCCCGCAAACTCTCTTAATCATTGAGACGGTTGCTATCGATTACGTATGGGTAATATTTAGCTATCCAAAGGGCGCTTTGCTTCACGCACTGCCTTGGGATGCATAAGCTTTTCTAAGCGAGCCAGGTATGACGCTATTTGCTGGTGCTGTTTCTTATCATTGGTCACCGAGTTATAAAGCCAGTGGTATGCGTCTTCGTAATCGTAAGGGCTGCCGTGCCCCTCTAAAAACAATTCAACCAGACGAATTTGCGCCTTCAGGTTTTTAAGGGCTGCAGCTTCCCGTAAATACACTACTGCACGTGCTTTATCCTGCTGTACCAGCGTACCTTTTGCGTAATAACGTCCAAGTTGCTCAAGTGCCGCAGGCAAACCTTGATTTGCTGCATCTTCCATATAGCCAATACCACGAGAAGGTTCGGCATCTACGCACACCCCCCACGCAAGCATATCGCCCCATAAAAATTGGTAGGCTGGAATTTTTAACACATCGGCGCGAGCTTCAATGTCTTGAACAAGCTGACATCTGTCTTCTACCACTTTATCTAGGTGCGTATTGGCGTTAATCATGTCAATGAGCGCGTCTTGGCTGTAAAGCTGAACTGCACGAAGCTCCTCTATTGTCTCACCCTCAAGCGCATGAGCAGTAAACCCGGTCACGGATACACAGATTAATAAAGCGGTAGATATAATTCGTTTCATAGCTAAGCAATAAAGGTTGGTCACACATACTTAGTTTAGTTATCGACCTAGTATAGATTAACTTAACTAAGACATACTTTTCTTTACATAAATAATCGCAAGAGGGCAAAGTTCTTTTAACTTTGACCTCTCGATTAAAGGATATAGCAAAAAACGTTTAGGCTAATGACTACTTTTTCGCGGGCACATGGCCGATTGAATGTGACGGGCGTGGTCAGCTAAATCAATACCTAAATCAGTTAGGTAACCGCCATCAGGCTGGGTGATTAAGCCTTTCGAATACAGCCTTGACGCTGCGTTCACCATACTTTGACTGGCATCGTGATGGATTTTCAACCCCTGAAGCAGACTGTCTGCAGGAAACTTCAGTAGCAAATTTAACTCATCTAGCATGTCCTGATCGAATGAACTCATGTAACCACCTTAGGCGAAAGGGTTATTAAGGTTTTAATACGCACATTACTGCTGCGTGTTATCGCAAAGCACTAAAATAAAAGGGCTTAAGTGAGAATACGCACGCCATGTGCTATTGGCCCGTAATTGTTAAATTTCATAACATATTGCTATATCACACCTAAATGACGTCACTGTAAAGGTTATTTTGTCTGTAGAACGTTTAATGTTGGTTTCACACCGCTTACTGATCGGACTTTGGCTTAAAATGGTATATTCTTGCCATAAATAACGTACGTGGATACGCCAAAACAGATGAAGTATAAAGATTTACGCGACTTTATTCGCCAGCTTGAAGCAAAAGGCGAGTTAGTACGCATTAGCCGGCCCATTGATACCGATCTTGAAATGACAGAAATTGCCGATAGAACGTTGCGTGCTGGCGGCCCTGCGCTGTTGTTTGAAAACCCCAAAAACCACGATATGCCGGTACTGGCCAATTTATTCGGTACGCCAGAGCGCGTAGCGATGGGCATGGGGCAAGACTCTGTTGAAGCGCTGCGCGAAGTGGGCAAACTACTGGCTTACTTAAAAGAGCCAGAGCCTCCAAAAGGGCTTAAAGATCTTTGGGAAAAGTTACCTGTGTTCAAACAGGTGTTGAACATGCCCGCCAAAGTACTTAAAAAAGCCCCTTGCCAGGAAGTGGTGCTTACCGGTGACGACGTCGATTTGTCAAAAATTCCGGTACAGCGCTGTTGGCCGGGTGACGCTGCGCCTTTGGTAACATGGGGTTTAAGCGTTACGAGAGGACCACACAAAAAACGCCAGAACTTGGGTATTTACCGTCAGCAAGTTATTGGCAAAAATAAACTCATTATGCGCTGGCTATCACACCGTGGTGGCGCCCTTGATTTTCGTGAGTGGTGTCAGACCCATCCGGGCGAACCCTACCCTGTGTCTGTGGCGCTTGGTGCAGATCCAGCCACCATTTTAGGTGCGGTTACTCCTGTACCTGATACACTTTCAGAATATGCTTTTGCGGGCTTACTGCGCGGTGATAAAACCGAAGTGGTTAAATCTATCAGTAACGATTTACAAGTTCCTGCTAGCGCCGAGATTGTACTTGAAGGCTATATAGCTCAGGATGAAACTGCACCTGAGGGTCCTTACGGCGATCACACCGGGTATTATAATGAAGTTGATGACTTCCCTGTGTTTACCGTCACCCACATAACCCACCGCAAAGATCCAATCTACCATTCAACTTATACCGGCCGTCCACCCGATGAGCCAGCTATCCTAGGTGTAGCGCTTAATGAAGTGTTTGTGCCTATTTTACAAAAGCAGTTCCCTGAAATCGTAGATTTCTACTTGCCTCCGGAGGGGTGCTCTTATCGTATGGCAGTAGTTACCATGAAGAAGCAATACCCTGGCCATGCGAAACGGGTGATGATGGGTGTGTGGTCGTTCTTACGTCAGTTCATGTATACCAAATTTGTGATAGTGTGTGATGATGACGTTAACGCCCGCGACTGGAACGATGTCATCTGGGCAATTACTACACGTATGGACCCAGCCCGTGACACGGTTATGATAGAGAATACACCTATCGATTACTTGGACTTTGCGTCACCGGTTTCAGGGCTAGGTTCGAAAATGGGTATGGACGCCACAAATAAAATGCCTGGCGAAACCGACCGCGAATGGGGCGTGCCTATTGTGATGGACGAAGACGTTAAAAAACGGGTTGATGATATTTGGGACAGTCTTGGTATTATGTAGCGACTATTTTTAGCGCTATTTGTTTTATATAAAAGCATGCGCTTGCCTTAAAGCGCATAAAAAGGCGACACGCTAGCAAGAAGGTTTAAAGAGAATACATGTCAGAGATTAAGTGTAAGGTTGCAAGCATCACGCCTTTAACCGAAGTGGTTCAAAAAGTTGAATTAACACCAGAAAGCCCTGTTGAGTTTAAGGCGGGTCAGTACGCTATGGTGGTAATGGGCGAAAAAGATATGCGTCCATTTTCTATTGCTAATGCCGCGTTTGATAACAGCCGCATTGAATTACACATTGGTGCAGAGCCTGGCAACAGCTACGCCGGTGAAGTACTAGAGCGCATGCGTGCAGATGGCGAAATTACCGTAGATGTGGGTAATGGCAATGCCTTTTTGCAAAGTAATGGCCTGCCTATGGTGCTTATTGCTGGTGGTACAGGCTTCTCGTATACCTACTCAATTCTGCAAGAGCACCTAAACAGCGGTGACAAAACACCACTTACCCTTTATTGGGGCGGTAAGCACGCCGCTGACTTGTATCTAGCCGATGAGCTAACAGCACTTGCTGAAGCGAACGACCACTTTACGTTTGTGCCGGTTGTTGAGTTTGCATGTGATGAGTGGAAAGGCAGAACGGGCTGGGTGCATCATGCGGTAATGGCAGACCACGCTGACTTTGCGAACGTTCAAGTGTATGTTGCCGGCCGCTTCGAAATGGCAAAAGTCGTACGCGACGATTTTACTCAGCGCGGCTTAAAAGTTGAAAACCTGTTTGGCGACGCGTTCGCGTTTATTTAAGCCAATTACATAAGGGCTTGTTAGAACCTATCGCCATCGAATCGTCGTTGGCGTTTTATTATGGATATTGAGGGTCAGTCATACCGTCAATCTCCTGAGCCGCCTTGTCAAAGGTAAACACGTTTGTAAGGTTTAGCTTATATAGTTGCGCGTGACGTTTGGCTTTATTAATAATGAGAGCATCTGGGAAATCTGCTTGCTTGGTTTTTCCGCCTGCTTTTATAGGCTTAGCATTGGTAAAATCTTTCAGTGCGGCCCACACAGCCTGATTATCCTCAAACACAATATTTGGCTCGGCAAATAGTGCATGAATAACCTGAATAATTTTCTCTTTATTTAAGCTGTAGCGCTTACCTTTTAGCGTCCAGATGGTTTCAATTAATACCACATCTGTAATCAATACTATTTCAGAAGACGAAATCAATTTGTTTGCTTGCTTAGCTTGTATTTCCTCGTCTTGAAGTAGGTAGCGGAGCAAGATATTCGTATCTATAGCTATCATTTTTCTAACGCGCTATGGAGCGACGCCTCATCACTGAAGCTGTGATTAACAGTGATATTTTTCAAAATTCCTTTTGCCGCGCCAGTTTGTTTTTTCACAATAGAGATAACACCTTGACGATCAACAAAGCTTTCAACATCATCGCCTGCATGTATATTTGCAATGCTACACAACTCTGCGGGTAGCGTTATTTGCCGTTTCATACTAACTTTAGCCATTGTTATTTAATCTCCACACCTCTCAAATGTTCATTTATTATACTACCATCTTTACTTTTTATCAGAAAGTAAAGAATAGATAGTTTTAAGCTTGCGACAGTTGGCTAGTTTAAATCGTTTACTCCAATTGTAGCCAAGCCACGTATTGGTTATGGTGAAAAGATAAACACCGGAGAGAACAATGATAAAAAACCTATCCTCACTCGCTAACATAAGCGCAAAAATAAGAAAAAATAGCCTACTGGTATCTACTGTTTTATTGAGTAGCACATTTTGTTTCGCCGCTCACGCCCAGAGCGAGCAGCAGCAAGCACTTTACGATATTGCCAAAAATGTCTCCGCCGAAAACATTGAAAAAGACATTACTGGGCTGGTCAATTTTGGCACTCGCCATACCCTTTCTGAAACCGAGTCTGATACACGTGGTATAGGCGCTGCACGCCGCTGGATTAAATCTGAATTTGATAAAATTTCAGCTGAGTGCGGTGGTTGCTTAGAAGTGTACTACCAATCAGAAGTGATTAGTGGTGAGAAACGTATTCCAGACCCAGTGGAAGTGGTCAGCGTTATTGCTATCCAGCGTGGCACTACCGACCCAGACCGCTACGTGATCATGTCAGGCGACATTGATTCACGGGTGTCTGATGTTATGGATTTCACCTCTGATTCGCCGGGCGCAAATGACAACGCCTCGGGCGTTGCCGGTACTCTTGAAGCCGCACGGGTGTTGTCGAAATATAAGTTTAACGGCAGTATTGTTTACGCAGCATTATCAGGTGAAGAGCAAGGGCTTTTCGGCGGACGTATCATGGCAAAGCAAGCTCAAAAAGACGGCTGGCGAATTAAAGCGGTTTTAAACAACGACATGATCGGCAACATTGAAGGCGTTAATGGCGTAATTAACAACACCACCGCTCGCCTGTTTGCCGAAGGTACTCGCGTAACCGAAACGGAAAAAGACGCTCGCATGCGCCGCTTCACCGGCGGTGAAGTAGACTCACCAAGCCGAAACCTTGCCCGCTATATCGATAAAATCGCCGATAAATACATTGAGAACTTAGACACTATGGTGATTTATCGCCTAGACCGCTTTGGTCGTGGTGGTCATCATCGCCCGTTTAACGACTTGGGCTATCCGGGTATTCGTATTATGGAAACTAATGAAAACTACACCCGTCAGCACCAAGACCTTCGCGTAGAAGACGGTATTGCCTATGGTGATACTTTAGATGGCGTTAACTTTGATTACGCAGCTAAGCTTACTGGCCTTAATGCTGTTTCACTTGCAGCAATGGCGTGGGCACCGAACCCACCTGCAAATGTACAAATTGCCGGCGCTGTTCAACCTTCAACGTTTTTAAAGTGGGATGCGTTAGATGCTAAAGAGAACCCTCAGCTTAAAGGATACAAAGTATATTGGCGTCATACTGATGCCCCGCAATGGGAATATAGTAAGTATGTGGGCAATGTGACCGAAGCCATGCTTGAGAACGTCGTTATCGACAATTACTTTTTTGGCGTGGCCAGCGTGAACAAAGAGGGTGTTGAAAGCGTGGTGGTTTATCCAGGTCCCGCGGGAAGCTTCGGCGAATAAGCGTTTATATTGAGCGTTTATTTTCAGCGTACCAATACGCATCCAATTACGCATGCAATCAAGTTCGTGACGTTAAGTTGGTAATGAAACTGGCTTATCGTCACGAATGACTTTACGCAACAAAAGCCTGCCTAGACGTCAGCATTACGCACAATCTATTGATGCCGCTTACATTTTGTTAATTTAAACCAGTGCGGGTTTATTGGAATTTAGTGACTAACTACATTACAGTGTAGTAAATGCATGACGGCAGTTCGGAGTTCACTTTTGGTAAGATTCAGCGCGTTTTCGCTTTCCTTTTTCACTCGACGCCTTGCCTTGTTAGGCATCAGCCTAGCCCTTTGTTTAGTTAACATTTCTCCTTTACAAGCTGCCACAACGACTTTGGGTGCCGCCACATTTGAAACTTATATTAGTGATGATGGTGAGCCTGCTCGAATTAATGCTTTGCTTGAAAAGGTGTTCGAAAAGGCGGGGCTGGATATTCAACTTCAGGTTATGCGACAAGCTTTTTTAGGTAGTTCTGTACTAACAGGGAAACTAGACGGAGAGTTTGCCTACGTAAATTTGGGCGAGGACAGCAGTAGTTATTTTCTATCCGATATTTACTTACCTGTTTACCTTTATGCGGTAAGTAAGAAGGCAAACGTAGAAGACATAAAACTTTTTCCACACTTAAAAGGTAACCGGGTTGCGATTGAAAACCGCTTTGCAAACACCCCCTCGTTCAGACTACTGAAAGATATAAAATGGTCGCGCAACCCCACAACTTTTGATGCCTTTCGCCAACTTGCCGATGATAGAGCATCTTATTTAATAACCACACAGCTCCTCGCTCAGGAACTAAACATTTTGCTTGCTAACGATAGTGAAGAAACACTGCATTTTTCAGCAAAGCCTTTGGCAAAAACAGGGTTTCAAATAGCTCTTAGTAAAAATGTTGCGAGGGCTGAAAGCATTATTGAAAAATTTAACCAGGCCGTATCGACGTTGCAGAATAACGGAGAATTCAATCTACCTCTTGCACTGCCGTGGGTAACAAAAGATGTGGATGGCGATGGCATAGCTGATTTTATAGGGCATAGCAACATAACTACAACCGCCGACTTGCTAGACACCGCCTACTCTCTTGACGGTAAGCTCACCTCTGACAGCAGCATGTTTTACGTAGACGGTGAGCAGTACGCATCGTTGGAGGAGGCTCGTACGGCACTCCCAGTGAAAGAAAGCGTCTCTGTCCGCGAGTCGCTTTTAGACAAAACTGTCTACCAGCAATTGCTTCGCCGCTGGTAAGTTAAATACTAAAAGCGAAGTACAGTTATTACTACGCTAGTGGGCAGCACAAGTGCAGACTTCAAAGGTTGTGAAGTAATAACCTGATACACCGTTAGCCTTATCAGCCTTATCTGCAAACTCGCCGCTAATAAGGCCTATGGGTGCTAGTAGCAAGCGTTAGAGTGACGTCTCTGGTAAATACATTTCTAAAATAGTCAGCAGCTCTTCGCCATCAACGGGCTTAGATACGTAGTTATTGAAACCCGCTTTAAGCGCTTTTACTCTATCTGATGTATAGGCATAAGCCGTTAAGGCCACCGCATTAAAGTTAGCAATCTCTGAGTTCTGGCTGGCTCTTATTTTCGTTACCAACCCTAATCCGTCTAATTCAGGCATACCTATATCGGAAAGCAGCAAGTCGAAGGCTTCAGGCATGTCATTAAGCTCTTTCCATGCCAGCAAGCCATTTTTAACTACGTTTACGCGAGCACCATTAGATTCTAGAAACAGCTTTATAAAGTCACGGGCGTCTCGCTCGTCTTCCGCCACCAATATTCGCAAACCACTTAAACGTAAAGACTCGGTTAGATCACTGATTTCACTGTTTTTGGTTTCGATAATTTCATCGTGCAAACTCAATGGTGCGATAGGCAGAGTAACGTAGAACGTAGTACCCGTATTAGGCCCGTCGCTTTCTGCGGAAATTTCACCGCCGTGCATTTCAACCAAGCTTTTTACAATAGACAAGCCTAACCCAAGACCAATTTTATTATGGGAATCTTTGCCTTGGTAAAAGCGCTCAAACACATGGGTTATTTGTTCACGTGTCATACCTTTCCCGTTATCTTTCACACGAAATAGGTAGTTAGAATGCTCTCTTTTGCCACGCACATGCACAGTACCGCCTTTGGCCGTAAATTTAAGTGCATTACTTAATAAGTTATTTATAACCTGCTTTATGCGTAAATTATCGCCTAATATCTGGGTATGTTCGTCTTCGCAATTTATTGAAAGTTGAATATTCTTACTAGCAAAGCCTGCTTCAAATGACTTTGCTACTTCGGAAATAGACGAGGCAATATTTAACGAATGGGTACTTAGCTTCATGGTTCCCGAAATAATTCGAGATAAATCTAAGATGTCGTTTATTAAGGCCGCTTGCGTAGACGCAGCGCGTTTGATCACTCCCAACGCATCCTTCATTCGCTCTACATTCCCCACATCCATAAGGGCTAAATCTGTCCACCCAACGATAGAATTAAGTGGAGAACGAAGCTCATGTGAGATACTGGCAAGGAATTGATCTTTAGCCTTGTCCAGTTCTTCTAACTTGCTAATTTGTTGGTCAGAAGAGGCTTTTAGGCTGAGGGCATAAGGGATAAACAAGTGGTCAAATCCATCAATGATTAGCTTATCATCTTCGCTCCACTCTACCGATTCGTCAGCCACGCTTTGTAGGTATAAATCAAAAGAGTTACGGGGGGTTAGTGACTTACTAATGTCCTTTTTAGCCGCGTCTCGACCTGCCCAACGAATTGTTTTGTCACGCTGTTCGCGAAACCATACTGTGAAGTAACCCAACTTGGCAGATACACAAGAAATGTACATTCCGCGGATACCGTTTAGCGAACAGTTATCAGAAACCTCATCTGCTAACCGATTAATGGCTATCGACTGTTCTGAATCGCTGACAGAAAACTTACCTAGCAGTCTGGTTAAGGTTTGCTCTGAAGGAGTTTTTCCAACAAAGTAATTACCTGTGGGTGTAATCACCGCCATGCCACAAGCATCAGCAACTTCCAGCAAAGGGGCTTCTTTATGCGAGATAGCCTCAAGTGGATTTGAGTAAGAGGTGAGTTGGTGCACAATATTGTTCAGCTTACGCTGGCGCCCTTGAAACAGCTCTTTTTTAGTATGAAGCGCTTTGGTATGCATTTGCCAAGCATAAAGATGCCCAAGTGATTCGCACACTAAGCGCTTTTTCTGGTCTATGTATTTTGGCTCCTTGTTGTGACAAGCAAGCAGTCCCCACAGCTTTCCTTCAAACACGAGGGATACGGAAAACGACGAACGAACACCCATGTTTTTCATATAGTTAATATGCATAGGTGATACTGAACGTACCATAGACATGGAAAGGTCTATTGGCGCGCGATCAACTTCTGTTAAAGACGGCTGTAGAGGTACAGGTTGCTCTTCAACATCAAATACACAGCGGACACGGTTCTTAAGGTAGAGCTCTCGGGCTTGTTTGGGTATATCTGATGCGGGAAATTTTAACCCCTTAAATGAACGCGAATCTGGTTTAGCGGCTTCACCTATAACCTCGCCGCTATATTTGTCATCAAATTGATAGACCATCACTGAATCGAAGTCGATGTAATTTTTAAACACTTTCGCTATCGCATCTGCGACATCGTTAATAGAGTCCTTGTCATCTACGTTAGGTAACAAGGCGCGAATATTTACATCCATGGGAACCCACTGCTGGGCCGCTTCATAACTTAACTGAGGCGTAGGTTCTAGCTCTATTACCAGCAAACCGTTAGAGTCGAATGCAACGCCGCTGCCTTCTTTTTCCCAGTTGTCGAGCCAAAGTGCATTTTTTGCAAACTTCCACTGATATGCGTGGCGAACACTTTCACCTTTCACTGCGTTATGGATAGTTTTGAATGTAGGCGCGTCTGCTGAAGGCACATTAATTAGGTCTGTGACTGGTGTTTCTCCCGCCACTATATCTACTTTAAATAGCTCTTTTATGTTTTCACTGAATACTTGAATTTTTTTGGTATCGGGATTTATCGCGATGACATATCCAAAGCTCTGAACGCTTTCGATTAAATGAATGGCCTCGTCTTCACAATTTTGAAGTGAAGGCTTTGAGTATTGATTTCGTTGCATTACCTTGTGCCGAGAAATTTGGAAAGCGAGCTTTCATGATTAGAACAGTAATTCTCGTCACGATAACAACTTATCATGAAGAAAGCATGCATTATCCTAAAGTCTACCACATGAAAAAGGGGGCTAGACGCCCCCCTCATTTACTCACTCTCAAAAACTTTTACGTTTTGATATGAATTAGCGTTAAAATAAATAACTTAATCCAATAGAAAAAAGGTCAGTCGCATTATCTTCTAAGTCGTAACGTTCGTATTCAATGGTCGCCACCCAGTCGTGGTGGATACGCCAGTTAGCACCAACGCCATAGAACAAATCCGTTCCTTCATCATCAATATCTTGAAGTAGTGCTTCATCTTCAAAAACGTCTAACGAATCGTAGTCCCCCCTCCAAAAGTACAAACCTACATGGGCGTGTAAAAACCAATCTTCATGACGAAGAAACTGGTAGGCTGCACTTAGCGTGAACCCATCTACTGATGTTGGACGAATGCGAGATGTCTCACTGAAAAAGCGAGATGGCTCATTAGTAGTAGTTGAAAATGCCGCAGATACATCGCCTAGATTCGTGTAACCGACTTGGATAAAGCTGTTTTCGGTAATGTTAGTACCCACTACAGCTTTCCATGCACTGCGGGTGTCATCAATATCTATATCAAAGACATCAAAGCCTAGCTCTGCGGCTTCTTGCTGCACATCGCTTTCTTTGAAATCTCCTGATGCACTCCCCCAACTTGCTCTGATGTAAAACTGTTTAGCCGTGCACTTCTCATGCTTTTGGGAAAACCTTAAGGCATCTTCTTCAGACAAGCACTGGGTTTTGCTAGCTAGAAAAGGAGAAATATCCTTCTCATCGTTAGTTTGCTGAGCCATGACTGGAAGAGAAAACATTGCTCCTAGTGCAACAACGCTAATAAACCCACGCCTAAAAGTTCTATTCATCTTAGTTACGCTCACGCTTTTACTCCCTTTCTTTGCGCCGCTAATGTGCGGCGCAATGTCATAACAAATACTAGTAACATCAGCAGTACAGCATTCATGCTACCACCGCCTCCGCCAGAGTTTTCAATTCTGACCGTCACGGGTTGAACTGTAACAGTTAGTCTGCCCTCGCTCGTTCCGCCTTGTGTATCTTCAATAAGATAGGTAACCACAGCACTGCCGGTAAATGCTGCAGGCGGCGTAAAGGTTAATGTATCGTCAGGGTTAACCGACACACTACCAATTGATGCCTGCGCACTTACAACACGAATACTATCGCCATCTTCATCGAAGTCGTTAGCCAGCACATTAACGGTTACAGATTGGTCAACGTCTATCGTCACACTATCGTCTACAGCCTGTGGAGGATTGTTACCAATAATGGTTACCGTAATGACACCCAAGTCTGAACCTCCATTTCCATCACTAATGCCATAATTAACGGTCACATCGCCAATAAAGCCTAGTGGCGGCGTGTACTCGATATAATCCCCCACTATTTCAGCTGTGCCGAAGGTGGTTGTAGCAGATGTAATGCGTAAGTCATCGCCATCTGGGTCTGAATCGTTACTTAAGACTTCAATAGTTGCAGATTCATCAACAATGAGAGTGACTGCATCGTCAGTTGCCACAGGTTGGCTATTGCCGTTAAATAAAACACCTACACCACCTGGGTCGACAATCGTTCCGTTAACTAAACCGTCATCATCATCTACACCGCCATCAAGAATTTCTAACTGTACACACCAGTGCCCTTCAGTTAGGCCTTCTGTCCAATAGTCACCGCCCGGAGGTGGGCAATAGCCTGGCTCACCTTCAACAGACCATAAACGGTTGTTTGCGTTTTCCGTAAAGGTCACCCAACCGTTTTCAGGAGTAAACTTACGATACACCGCATTAGCAGGGATTGGCTTAAGCTGTGGCATTACAATATTCAGCGTTTGACCCGCTTCAGGCAGACCATAGGCGATGAAATCGAAGATACCGCCGATGTTTGTCGCTTCTGGGTCAGGGACAATGTCATCATCGCCCGCAATGTCGCCGTCGATGATTTTCGCGCCGCCGAGTTCACTACTTACAGAGAAGTTACCTAGGCGCAAGCAAACACCTGGATCGCCTTCCACCATATAGCCGTCCACGAATGCCACTTCTTGCGGAAGCACATTACACTCAGGCGTTGGATCTAGGTAATCCAAAATACCGTCTCTGTCACTATCGGCAAGGCCATCTACAACATCCGGTACGCCGTCACCATCACTATCAAGTTCAGTAGGTGTAGGTAGCGTATCGACTACCTGAATGTATAAGGTATCCGAGTCTGTAAAGGCCGTGTCATCTGCGTCTGTTACCGTAGCTCTAATTCGGTAAACCCCCACTTCTAGCCCACTTGGGTCAAAGGTAAAGGTGTCATCAACGCTATCGGTATCTGCAATATCTGCATCCAGTGATGCCCACACAAACTCATACTCATTGGTTGGGTCTGGGTGGTCAACTGTAGAGGTTACCAACACGTTAGAACCAGTAGGAACAACAAGTATTCTTGATTCCCCGTCCTGCTCAGTAAACAGGTCAACATCAGGATTCACGTTATCTTCACGAATAGTAACTTCGTGAATGTACTTATTACCTATGTTAAGCACATCAGAAAGCTCAATCGTGACCGTCTCTATACCTTCAATGTCCGCATCTGGGAACACATTGAAGCTCACCGTTATATCACTACCTGACTCCATAACAATGACGCCGTCAACCAGGTCATGGTCGCTGCTATCTGCCGTGCCACTTACTGTGTATGGTATTTCTAGCGGATAAACGGGTGACGTACCATTTAAGTGAATGCCAAATTCTACTTCATGGCCTTCCAGCACTACCTGATCCTTAGTGATAGAAACCAAAGGACGTACGCGCACAGCTTGGCTCGCCACAGAGGTTAATCCGTCTTCGTCGGTCGCCTGCCAGTATGCCGTATTGTTACCCGGCTCATAAAAGATAAGGCCATCAACTAATGATACAGGTAACGGATTACCAAATTTATCGACAGCCGACGCTACGCCAAGGTCGATTTTGGTAAATAGCGCATTGGCATCTACAAACACGTCCTCTGGTACTTCAATAACTGGGCGGTCGGCCAAGTCATCGGGCATAACATCTACAACCACTGTCGCACGAGCAACCTCGCTCTGAGGGTCGGTGATGGTGTAGTCAATCACTATTTCCCCAACAAAACCTTCAAGCGGCGTATAGGTTAGTGAATCGTCAGTCCAAGAAACGTCACCTAATTCAACACGGGCACCGATAATGCGTAATGTATCGCCATCAGCGTCAGAGTCATTGGCCAGTACATCAATTGTAGCTGGGTTGTAGTTACCTAAAGTTATCGCATCATCACGGGCCACCGGCGCATCGTTCACGGGGGTCACGTTGATGGTTACAGTACCCACGTTAGAGGTTTCCTCACCATCATTTGCAGTATAGGTGAAGCTTGTTGTGCCACTAAAGTCAGCTTCGGGTGCATACAATACGCTAGGTAAGCTACCTACAAGCTCACCTTCTGGTGATGTCACCAGCTGATAAGTTAGCGCGTCGCCATCTGCGTCACTACCCTGTAGTCGAATTGGCAGTGTTGCGTCTTCTTCCATTGTAAACGTTAAGTCCATTACCGTTGGCGCATCGTTAGTGTCGATAACGGTTACCGTGAAGGTCGCACACGCTTGCGCGCCCGACTGGTCAGCAACACACACTGTAATGGTGGCAGTGCCATGGAAACCGTCTGCAGGCGTAAATGTCACCACACCATTAACGATTTCTACGGTGCCGTTTGTGGCTTCGGCACTAGCAATAGTGAGCGTATCACCATCAATATCATTCGCGTTAGATAACACGTCTATACTTAGCGGCGTATCTTGATCAGTAGATACTTCTCCACCTTCAAGAGTCGGAGCATCATTTACATTTTCAACCGTCACCGTAATTTGCGCAGTTGCTTCACCGCCATTCCCATCTGATATGGTGTAGGTAATGATCGCCGTTCCAACAAAGTTAGGGAGCGGCGTGTAAACAATGTTTCCATCGCTACTAATGGTTACCGTGCCTGAGTTAGCCGTTGCATCTGTGATGATTAACGTATCGCCGTCAATGTCAGCGTCGTTGGCAAGTGCATTAATAATGACACTGCTGTCTTCACTTACATTAGCTTGGTCGTTATTTGCTACTGGCGCGTCGTTAATAGCAACAATAACTACGGTAACGGTTGCGGTATCAGTACCACCGAAGCCATCGCTAATAGTATAGGTAAATGTTGCCTCACCATTTACATTGGCAACAGGTGTGTAGGTAACGGTAGTGCCGTTATTAACCACCACACTTCCGCTCTCAGTACTTGCCATGGTTACTGTTAGTACATCGCCGTCAATGTCGCTATCGTTTGTTAGTACGGTTACTGTAACACTGCCATCTTCGGTAACACTTGCTGTGTCATCAATGGCTACAGGGGCATCGTTCACTGCTGCGATAGTTAGGGTTGCCTGCGCTGTATCAGTGCCGCCATGACCATCTGAAACGGTGTATTCAATAGTGACCACGCCGTTATAGTTGGCAGGGGCTTGATAACTTAACTCACCGCTTGGCAACAATATCACCGCGCCTGTAGACGCTGTTACTTCGGTAATGGTCAACGTATCGCCGTCTTCATCGGTATCGTTAGACAGCACATCCAAGGTTACCGCCTCGTCTTCTTGAGACGTAAAGCTGTCATCATTTGCCACAGGGATATTGTTCTCAGCAACAGTTAGCACCAAGGTACCCGTTACCGTGCCGCCCATACCGTCTGACACGGTATAGGTAACCATCACTGTGCCTACGAAACCTTCAGGTGGCGTATATGACACTAAACCATCGACAATAGACGCCGTACCAAAATCAGCCGATACTGAGGTAAGCGTTAGTGTATCGCCATCTGCATCTGTGTCATTAGCCAGTACGTCAACCTCTACCGCTTCGTTAAGCTTAATAGCCAGCTGATCATCTTGAACATCAGGAAGCGTATTGCCATCAACAAATGTTCCTACTCCACCAACAAAGCTAACCGCTCCATTGGTTGTAGCGTCAGCATCGTAACTTCCGCCATCAGTGAGCGTCAGCTTCACACACCAGCTACCTGCAACCAGACCTTCTTGCCATTCGCTACTATTAACGACAGGGCAGAAACCTGGTGCGCCTGGTGCTGAGTAAATCACTGCGTCGCCGTCTGCAATAACGTCGAACCAACCTAGCTCAGCAGTCCAGCTACGCATAAATGCGTCTTCTGGTACGGCATTGCGCTGCGGAATAACCACATCAAACTGTGCTTGATTAGACTGACTATTCACAACGTCGAAGTTAAACAACCCACCGACATTGTTAGCTTCCGTATCTGTCGGAATGCGACTTGTTACTACGCCGTCATCAGCAAGTAGCAATACGCCAGCATTTGAAGTGCCACGGGTGTACTCACCTGCGCTTATACATGCACCAGCGTTTGACTCAACAAGATATTGCGTGCTTTCACCTGCAATTTCTGGCGCTAAAGAACAAAGCGCAATGCTATCTAAGTAGTTAGGCACACCGTCTAAGTCGGCATCACCTATGCCTTCAATATTATCTGGCAGGCCGTCACCGTCAGTGTCTGCACCAGTAAGCTCAGGTAACGTTTCTACCACCTCAATATAAATTGTGCGTGAACTTACAAGCGCTGGGTTTTCGCTGTCTGCCACAAGTAGCGTAACCGCATAAACACCTGGCGCTACTGAAGCAGGGTCGAAAGTAAATACGCCGTCATCACTTGAAACATTAGTGAGTTCTGGTGCTGAATTACTCCAATCGTAGATAAAATCAGCGGCTGGGTTGGTGTGACTGATAGCCGCTAGTACGTCAACTAAACCTTCATTTTGCCCAACAGTTAACGTTGTAGTATTACCTTGCTCAGCTGACAGCGCTACAACTGGCGCCACTGGCGCTTCTGTAATTATGGTAGTCTGCGACGCTTTTTCTCCGGCATTTACGTTCTCGTTTAGCGTTACGATTACCGTTTCGCCGTCATCGATAATCGTGTCGGGGATAATATTGAATTTAACTGTGGCCTGTTTACCGCCCTCAATAGTGACAGTGCCAGAGATAAGATCGTGATCGCTCGTATCTGCGGTACCTGAAACCGTGTAGCCTACTGTTGCTGGGTAACTAGGTGCATTACCGCTTAGCAGTACATCAAAGCTTGCCGCGCCACCCTCGGTTACAACCACATCATCACTTAAAGACACTTGAGGATTTACGCGGATAGTTTGACTAACCGTTGTCGTATTACCTTCATCGTCAGTTGCCTGCCAGTAAACGGTGTGCAGTCCTGGGGCAAAGCGGATTTGACCGTTCAATAAGGTCACTGGTATTGGGTTACCACCTGCATCTACAGCAGTTGCATTACCAAGTGCAATTTCTGTTAGATATCCTGTGGCATCAAGTTCAATATCCGCTGGTGCTTCGACAACTGGGAAGGTTTGAGCAGTTTGCTCAGAGGCACTAACAGTAACGATGACACTTGCCAGCGATGTGGCGCCGCTCGCATCGGTAATAGT